>NZ_BAAAFZ010000036.1:5048-46338 GCF_039523795.1 Craurococcus roseus
GCCCGGTCCGGCCAGCAGCAAGGTGCCCGACGCTTCGGCGCCGGCGAAGCCGAAGGGCGCCGCCAGGGCCTCGCCCGGATCGTCCGGCAGCGCCAGCGCGTCGGCCCACAGCAGCCCGTCCGGCCCGTGGACGCGCCACGCGTCCAGCAGCGCGCCGCCCCGCATCCGCTCGCCCCGCGCCGCGCGGCCGAAGACCAGGGTTTCCGCCGCCAGCAGCGTGGCGCCCCCGGCGAGATCCGCGCGCAGGCGCCGTTCCAGCCGGGCGCCGTCGAACAGGATGGTCTCCTGCGGTATCCACTCCAGCACCGCGCCCTGCCCGATGGCGAGCCGCGTGGCGATGCGCGTTTCGGGACCGAGGCTGCGGTAGACCTTCTCCGCGGCGGCCGTGCTCACCGTCGCCCGCGCGGCCGCTTCCAACGCCACCTCCTGCCGCAGCGCATCGCCCCCGGCGAGGCCGCCGGCGCAATTCACGGCGGCGGCCAGCGGCGGTTCGCCCGCCTCCGGCGTCGGGAACAGCACGCGCAGCGGCGCCTGCTGGAACAGGTGGCGCAGCCTGCCGTCCGGGCCGAACCGCAGCTCGAAGGCGCCGTCGGCGCGTTGGTGCCGCGGCGGCGGCGCTGTCGGCATCGGATGGTCGCGCGGCATCCGTCGCAGCGTCGCACGGCCGCCGGAACGGCGTAAGGCGCGCGCGGGGCGGCGCACGCGCGGCTTCCCGTTAGGCTCCGGCCCTGCTAACGAACGCGTGATGACCGCTGCCCCTGCCACGCCCACTCCCTGGTGGGACCGGCGCTTCGCCGTGCTGCTCGCCCTGGGCTTCTCGGCCGGCGTGCCCCTGCCCCTGGTGGCGGGGCTGGTGCTGCGGCAATGGTTCTCCGAGGCCGGGGTTTCGCTGACGGAGATCGGCCTCACGGCGCTGATCGGGCTGTCCTACTCGCTCAAATTCCTTTGGTCGCCGGCGCTGGACGCGCTGCCGCCGCCGCTGTTCCGCGGCTTCGGCCGGCGGCGCGGCTGGCTGCTGACGATCCAACCGCTGCTCGCCCTCGCCATCCTGGCGACGGGCCTGACGGACCCGGCGACCGACCCGCTGCGGACCGCCGCCCTCGCGGCGCTGGTCGCCTTCCTGTCGGCGAGCCAGGACATCGTGGTGGACGCATGGCGCATCGAAGCGCTGGCGGAGCGCGAGCAGGGGCTGGGCCTCGCCTTCTACGTGTGGGGCTATCGCGGCGCCTTGCTGGCAAGCGGCGCCGGCGCGCTGTGGATGGTAGGCGTCGTGGGCTGGGCCGGCGCCTACGCCTACGCGGCCTGCCTGATCGCGGCCGGCGTGCTGGCCGCGCTGGCGGCGCCGGAGCCCGCGCCGCCCGCCCTGCCGCCCGCGGGGTGGCGGGCGCGGCTCGCCGGCGCCGTGCTGCACCCATTTCTGGACTTCGTGCGGCGCCGGCACTGGCTGGCGATCCTGCTTTTCGTCGCGATGTTCAAGCTGGGCGAGGCGCTGGCCGGCGTGATGACCGCGCCGTTCTACCGCTCGCTCGGCTTCTCGCGCGAAACGGTGGCGGGCGTCGCCAGCGTGTTCGGCCTTTTCGCCACGCTCGGCGGCGCGCTCGCCGGCGGCTGGCTGGTGGCGCGGATCGGGACCGCGCGGGCGTTGGTGCTGACCGGCCTCGGCCAGATGCTGTCGAACCTGATGTACGTGGCCCTGGCCGGGGCGGGGAGCAGCCTGCCGATGCTCTGGGCGCAGGTGGGCGTGGAGAACTTCACGGACGGCTTGGCCGACGCCGCCTTCATCACCTACCTGTCCGCCCTCACCTCCCGCGCCTTCACGGCGACGCAGTACGCGCTGCTCTCCTCGCTCGCCGCCGTGCCATTGCGGACCCTGGGTGCGGGTTCCGGCGCGCTGGCGGAGGCGCTGGGCTGGCCGGGCTTCTTCCTGCTGACCACCGCCGCGGCGCTGCCCGCCATGGGGCTGATGCTGTGGCTGCTGAGGCGCCTGCCGCCCGAGGAGGACCGCGCCGCGCCATGACCTCTCCGTACATGCTCCCGCCGCTGCTGCTGTTCGGCAGAAACATCCTGATGACCGTCGCTTGGTACGGCCACCTGAAACGGCCGGATTGGCCGCTCTGGCTCGCCATCGCCGTGGCCTGGGGCATCGCCTTCCTGGAATACTGCCTCGCGGTGCCGGCCAACCGCATCGGCTACCTGGCCGGCGCGTACAACGGGCAGCAGCTCAAGGTCATGCAGGAGGTCATCACGCTGGCCGTGTTCGCCGGCTTCAGCGTCCTCGTCCTGGGGGAAGAGCTGCGCTGGAACTACGCTGCGGCCATGGCCTGCCTGGTGGCGGCGGTGACGTTCATCTTCCTGCCAGTGAAGTGAACGCGCCCGGCGCCGCCCCATATGGAAGCGGCGGAACACAGCGGAGAGGCGGCATGCGGATCGGCGTCCCGAAAGAGGTGAAGGTCCACGAGTACCGCGTGGGCCTCGTGCCCGCTTCGGTGCGGGAGCTGGTGCGGAACGGCCACGAGGCGCTGGTGGAGGCCGGCGCCGGCGCTTCCATCGGCTTCCCGGATTCGGCCTACGTCGCCGCCGGCGCCTCCATCGTGCCGGACGCCGCCTCGGTGTTCGGGCAGGCGGACATGGTGGTGAAGGTGAAGGAGCCGCAGCCGGAAGAATGGCGGCGCCTCCGCCGCGGCCAGATCCTGTTCACCTACCTCCACCTCGCGCCCGACCCGGAGCAGGCGCGCGGCGTGATGGAGAGCGGCTGCACCGCCATAGCCTACGAGACGGTGACCGACGCGCACGGCGGCCTGCCGCTGCTGGCGCCGATGAGCGAGGTGGCGGGGCGCATGGCGGTGCAGGTCGGCGCCCGTTGCCTGGAGCGCGAGGCGGGCGGCGCCGGCATCCTGCTCTCCGGCGTGCCCGGCGTGCCGGGCGCGCGCGTCGCGGTGATCGGCGGCGGCGTGGTGGGCTCCAACGCCGCGCGCATCGCCTGCGGGATGCGCGCTCGTGTCACCGTGCTGGACCGTTCGCTCCGCGTGCTGGACGCGCTGGACCGCGAATTCAACGGCAACATCTCCACCCTCTTCGCAACGGGCGACTCGGTGGAGCAAGCCGTGCTGGAAGCGGACCTCGTCATCGGCGCGGTGCTGGTGCCCGGCGCCGCCGCGCCGCGCCTCGTCACGCGCGACATGGTGCGGCGGATGCGGCCGGGCAGCGTCATGGTGGACGTGGCGATCGACCAGGGCGGCTGCTTCGAGACCTCCCGCCCGACCACCCACGCGGAGCCGACCTACGTGGTGGACGGCGTGGTGCACTACTGCGTCACCAACATGCCGGGCGCCGTGGCGCGCACCTCGGCGGTGGCGTTGAACAACGCGACGCTGCCCTTCACACTGGCGTTGGCCGACCAGGGCTTCCCGGGCGCTTTGCGCGCGAACCCGCACCTCGCGCGCGGCCTCAACGTCCACGCGGGCCGCATCGCGCATCCGGCGGTCGCCGAGGCGCTGGGCATGGAGTTGCTGCCGCCGGAAGCCGCGGTCCAGGGTTGAGTTGTCGCCGCCGCGCATACCCGCCATGCGCGGCGATGCCCCTGGATGCGGGGCGGGGGCGGCCCATGTCGCGCTGCAACGCAACGCGAGGCCTGTCCCATGCCTGACGAAACCACCGCCCCCGACCTGTTCCAGCCCGTCCGGATGGGCGCCCTCGCCCTGGCCAACCGCGTCGTCATGGCGCCGCTCACCCGCAGCCGCGCCGGGGCGGGCGACGTGCCCGGGCCGCTGAACGCCACCTACTACGCGCAGCGCGCCTCCGCCGGGCTCATCATCTCCGAGGCCACCAACATCACCCAGCAGGGCAAGGGCTACGCCTTCACGCCCGGCATCTGGAGCGACGAGCAGGTCGCTGGCTGGCGGCTGGTGACGGACGCGGTGCACGAGCGCGGCGGCCGCATCGTTTGCCAGCTCTGGCACGTGGGCCGCATCTCCCACCCGTCCTTGCAGCCGAACGGCGTCCTGCCGGTCGCGCCCTCCGCCATCAAGCCGCAAGGCAACGCCTTCACCGAAACGGGCTTCCAGCCGCACGTCGCGCCGCGCGCCCTGGACACGGAGGAGATCGCCGGCATCGTGGCCGATTACCGCCACGCGGCGGAGCAGGCCAAGCGCGCCGGCTTCGACGGCGTGGAGATCCACGCGGCGAACGGCTACCTGATCGACCAGTTCCTGCGCGACGGCACCAACAAGCGCACCGACCGTTACGGCGGCAGCGTCGAGAACCGCATCCGCTTCCTGCTTGAAGTGACGGAAGCCGTCACCGGCGTCTGGGGCGGCGAGCGCACCGGCCTGCGCCTGTCCCCCGTCAGCCCGGCCAACGACATCTCCGACAGCGACCCGATGGCGGTGTTCGGCCCGGCGGTGGAAGCGGTGAACCGCTTCGATCTCGCCTACCTGCACTTCGTCGAGGGCGCCACGGGCGGCGACCGGAACGTCGCACCGGACTTCGACTTCCTGAAGCTGCGCCGGGCCTTCAACGGCTTGACCATGGCGAACAACGGCTACGACCTCGACCTCGCCGTGCGGACGCTGCGCGAGGGCCGGGCCGACCTGATCGCCTTCGGCCGGCCTTACATCTCCAACCCGGACTTGGTGGAGCGCCTGCGCCGCGGCGCCCCGCTCGCCAAAGCGGACAAGGACACCTTCTACGGCGGCGACGCGCGCGGCTACACCGACTACCCCGCGCTGGATCAGGAGCAGCTCAACGCGGCCTGACCGAATTGCGGCGGAGCGGCCTCAGCCGGCCCGCTTCGCCTCGATCGCGTCCCAAATCGCCTCCGCCAGGTTCACGCCGTCGAAGCGCGCGATCTCCTGCAAGCCGGTCGGGCTGGTGACGTTGATCTCGGTCAGGTACTGGCCGATCACGTCGATGCCGACGAAGATCAGCCCGCGCGCCCGCAGCTCCGGGCCGATGCGCTCGCAGATCTCGCGCTCGCGCGGCGTCAGCGCCGTCTTCTCGGCCTTGCCGCCGACGTGCATGTTGCTGCGCGACTCGCCCGCGGCCGGCACGCGGTTGATGGCGCCCATGGCGATGCCATCCACCAGGATGATACGCTTGTCGCCCTTGCGCACCTCAGGCACGTACTTCTGCACCACCAGCGGCTCGCGGGAGCGCTCGGTGAACATCTCGACCAGCGCGTTGAGGTTGCTGTCGTCGGGGCGCAGGTGGAACACGCCGGCGCCGCCGTTGCCGAACAGCGGCTTGACGATGATGTCGCCGTGCTTCTCGCGGAAGCGCGCGATCTGCCGCCGGTCGGCCGTCACCAGCGTCTCCGGCATCAACTCCGGGAAGTGCGTGACGTAGAGCTTCTCCGGCGCGTTCCGCACGCTCGCCGGGTCGTTCACCACCAGCGTCTCCGGGTGGATGTGCTCCAGGATGTGGGTGGCCGTGATGTAGGCCATGTCGAAGGGCGGGTCCTGGCGCATCAAGACCACGTCCATGGTGGAGAGGTCCAGCTCCTCCTCGTCCCCGAAGCGCCAGTGCGCGGCCTTCTTCCGCTCCACCTCGACGGGGTGCGCCCGCGCCAGCACCCGCCCGGCCGCGAAGGACAGGTCGCGCACGTGGTAATGCCAGAGCGCATGGCCTCGCCCCTGCGCCTCCAGCATCAGGGCGAAGGTGCTGTCGGCGTCGATGTCGATGCCCTGGATGGGGTCCATCTGCACCGCGACCTTCAGGGCACGCGCCATACCGTTCCTCTCCCCGTCAGTTCAGCCGGTGCCGCAGTTCCTCAACCACGGCGCGGAGGCGGCTCGCGGTCTCGCCCGTTGGCTCCAGTTCGATCGCCCGGTCGAGGCAGGCCAGGGCGGCGCCGATCCGGTCGAGCCGCTGGTTCATCAGCCCCGCCTCGCGCCACAGCCCGACGTGGTCCGGCGCCAAGCGCAGCATGTCCTCGGCGCAGCCGAGCGCGCCCTCCAGGTCGCGGGCGCGGAGCCGCCGGAGCTTGAGGTTGTTCTGCAAGCGCAGCAGCACCTCGCGCTTCTCCATGCGCCGCAGCACGCCCGGGCGCAGCTCCGCCTTCTCGCCCTCGAACCGCTTGAGCAGGGCGCGCAGATCCGGCGCTTGCAGGCCCGTGCCGCCGCCGAAGACGTCCGCCACCGCCTGCCCGCGCTCGCCCTCCACCGCGACCAGGAAATGGCCGGGGAAGTCGATCCCGTACGCCGCCCAGCCCGCCGCCTCGGCCGCGTGCAGCCACAGGATGCCGAGCGCCACCGGCAGGCCGCGGCGGCGCTCCACCACGCGAATCAGGTTGGCGTTGGCCGGATCGTCGTAGGTCTCAGTGTCGCCGGCGTAGCCGAGCCTGCCGTGCAGCAGGTCGGCGAGGGCGCGCCGCCGCCGCTCCGCGTCCCCGGCATCGGCCGCGGGGTCCGCCGTGGCGGCGGCCACGGCGTCCCGCGCCAGGTCGGACAGGGCGGCTTCGGCGGCGCGCCAGTCGGCGTCCGGCGCGTCGATGCGGGCGAACTGCAAGGCGGCCGCTGCGAGGTCCACCTCAACGTCCGGCAGCAGCCCGTTCGCCGAGAGCGCGGCGCGCGCCTCCTCCTGCGGAGTCATGGCCATGCCCGCAATGTCGCGGCGCCGGCGCCCGGCTTCAAGCGCTGGGCCGCTTCACGCCGCCGAGGCCTCCGGGACCATGCGCCCCAGGCGCCGGCCGCCGAAGATGTGGACGTGGAAGTGCCCCACCTCCTGCCCGGCGTCCGGCCCCATGTTGGAGAGGACGCGGTAGCCTGTCTCCTCCAGGCCAAGCTGCCGCGCCACCAGCGCCACCGCGCGCCAGAAACCGGCGACCTCCTCCGCCTCGGCCCCGGCGTGGAAGTCCGCCGCGCTGCACCACTCCCCCTTTGGTATGACCAGCACGTGGACCGGCGCCTGCGGGGCGATGTCGTGGAAGGCCAGCGCGTGGCCGTCCTCGTGGACGCGCTTGCAGGGGATCTCGCCGCGCAGGATGCGCGCGAAAATGTTCTCGGGGTCGTAGGGCGGCTTACCGGAAATGGACATCGGGGCGGCGCTCTCCTATCCTTTCATGGCAGCTTGCCCGTGCGGGCGACGCGGCGGATGGCGCGGGGCCGGGCCGCCTTTTCGGCGATGCCGCTGATGCCCTCGCGCCGCCGTAACTCGGCCCAGACCTCCTCCGGCCGGATGCCCGCGTCCACCCAGACCACCAGCAGATGGTACAGCACGTCGGCGGATTCGAGCACGATCTCGGGCCGGTGCCCCTGCGCCGCCTCGATGACGCACTCCACCGCCTCTTCGCCGAGCTTCTGCGCCACCTTGGCGGTGCCGCGCGCCAGCAGCCGGGCGGAGTGCGAATAGCGGACGTCGCCGGCCAAGCGCCGGCTCTCGACGGTCTGCCAGAGCCGGTCCAGCACCGTGGCGTCGGCGCCAGCGGTCTCGACCTCCAGCGGACGCAGCACCCGCGCCTCCGCCAGCCGCACCGACTTCGGCGGCTTTGGGGCGCGGACGGCGGCGCGCGTCCCCTTCGCGGCCTTCTTCGGCTTGTCCGGCTTCGCCTTGGCGGGTTTCTTCGCCTTCGCGGCCTTGGCCATGCTCAGGCGGTTTCCATGGCCGCCGCGGCGGGGCGCACCGGTAGGCCTGCCGCCGCCAACGCCGCCTTGGCGTCCGCGATGCGGAACTCGCCGTAATGGAACACGCTGGCCGCCAGCAACCCCGTGGCGCCGGCGCGCGCGCCCTCCACAAAGTGCCCGACGCTGCCCACGCCGCCGGACGCGATGAGCGGCACGCCGGTCGCCGCCCGCACGGCCCGCAGCAGCTCCGTGTCGAAGCCGGATTTGGTGCCGTCGCGGTCCATGGAGGTCAGCAGGATCTCTCCCGCCCCGGCCCGCGCCATGCGCCGCGCCCATTCCACCGCGTCGAGGCCGGTCGGGCGGCGCCCGCCGTGGGTGAACACCTCCCACCGGCCGGGGCCTGAAGCGCGCGCGTCCACCGCCACCACGATGCACTGGCTGCCGAAGGCCTCCGCGGCGCGGGAAACCAGTTCGGGCTCGGCCACGGCGGCGCTGTTGATGCTGGCCTTGTCCGCGCCCGCCAGCAACAGGCGGCGGATGTCGTCCACGCTGCGGACGCCCCCGCCCACCGTCATCGGGATGAACAGCTCCGCCGCGGTGCGGGAGACGACGTCGAGGATGGTGTCCCGGTTCTCGTGCGAGGCGGCGATGTCGAGGAACGTGACCTCGTCCGCCCCCTCCCGCCCGTAGAGCCGCGCCTGCTCCACCGGGTCGCCGGCATCGCGGAGCGAGACGAAGTTCACGCCCTTCACCACGCGGCCGTCCTTCACATCGAGGCAGGGGATCACGCGAAGGGCCAGCACGGCGCCACCTCAGCAACAAGCACCCGCAGCGACGGGCTCGGACGGTGCCATGACGCCCCGGCGGAGACGGGTCAAGCGGCGTCGGCGCCCAGGCCGTCAGGCCGGCGGCGTCCAGCCCTCGACCAGCACGATGTCCGACGCGGCGCTCTCTTGCCGCAGCCGGAGGAGCGGCGCGTATTCCGGGCTGTCGTAGAAGCCCCGCGCGGCGTCCAAGGACGGGAATTCGAGCACGACGAGGCGCTTGAGGCCGAGGTCGCCCTCCACGGGATGGAGTTCGCCGCCGCGCACGAGGTAACGCCCGCCGTGCTTCTCGACCAGCGGGGCTACCCGCTCCCGGTAGGCGCCGAACCTTTCCGCGTCGCGGATGTCGAGGTTCACGATGAAGTAGGCCGCCATGGTCCTTCTTCTCCCGCGGTGGCGCCCCGATCAGGCCAGGGCGACGCACTCGGTCTCGATGTCGAACTCCAGGGGCCAGGAGCCCACGGCGACGAAGGTTCGGGCGGGGGCTTGTCCGGGAAATGGCGCGCGTAAACGCGGTTCACCTTGGCGAAATGCGCCGCGTTGCTGACGTACACCGTTGCCTTCACGACCTTCTCCATGGACGAACCCGCGGCCTCAAGGGCGTGCTTCAGCGCCGCCAGCGACGCTTCGGTCTGCTCTTCTATGCCGCCGTCCACGATCTTGCCGGACGCGAGGTCGATGCCGGGGCAAGCCGGACACGAAAACGAATCCGTACGCCCGCACCACAGGCGAAAGCGGCACGCCGGCCATGCGGATCATGTCGAAGACGATGGGAACCTCAACGATTTCCTTGCCCACGCTGGCCCCTCTTCGCCGGGGGCGCCCATCGTGCCCCTCCTCCGGCGGCCTTGTCACCAGAGCCGTTCGCCCGGGCCCGTCGCCCTAGCGGTCCGCCACCAGCGCCAGCGCCTCGGCGGCGTCGATCCGCCCGTCGTACAGCGCGCGGCCGATCACCACGCCTTCGATCCCCTCGGACGCCACCGCCGACAGCGCCGCCAAGTCGTCGAGCGAGGCGACGCCGCCCGAGGCGATCACCGGCAGGGACACGGCGCGGGCCAGCGCCAGGGTCGCTTCCAGGTTCACGCCGCGCAGCATCCCGTCGCGGTCGATGTCGGTGTAGATGATGGCGGCGACGCCCGCGTCCTCGAAGCGGCGGGCGAGGTCGGACGCCGTCATGGTGGACGCCTCGGCCCAGCCCTCCACGGCGACCATGCCCTGCCGCGCGTCGATGCCGACCGCCACCCGCCCCGGGTGCTTGGCGCAGGCGGCGCGCACCAGGTCGGGGTTCTTCACCGCGGCCGAGCCGAGGATGGCGCGCTCCACGCCGCGCGCCAGCCAAGCGTCCACCGTCCGCATGTCGCGGATGCCACCGCCGAGTTGCACCGGCACGCCCGGCACGGCGGCGAGGATCGCCTCGACGGCGGCGGCGTTGGCCGGGCGGCCGGCGAAGGCGCCGTCCAGGTCCACCACGTGCAGCCACGAAAAGCCCTGCGCGGCGAAGGAGCGCGCCTGCTCCTGGGGCCGGCCGGAATACACGGTGGCCTGCGCCATGTCGCCGCGCCGGAGGCGGACCACCTGCCCGCCCTTAAGGTCGATCGCCGGGTAGATACGCAGGCCCATCTCATCCGGCCTCCCCGCCGCGGCCCATCACCTGCTCCGTGCTGCGCCCGCGCCCGGGCTCCAGCAGCTTGTAGTAGTAATGGCCGGCCACGGTCTGCCCGCGGACCCGAGCATAGGCCGGGTGCGTGCCCCAGCGGACGTAGCCCAAGGCCTCGAACAGCAGTATGGCCGTGGTCTGCGTTTCGCGCACGTCGAGGTTCAACACCCGGTGCCCGAGTGCGGCGGCCCGCTCCTCCACCCGCTGGATCATCAGCCGGGCGAGGCCGTGGCCGCGGGCGTAGGGCGCGATGTAGGCGTGGGTGAGCGTGGCGCCGAAGGCCTGCGCCTCGTTGTGGCGGGGCGGGCGGACGAGCTGGACGCTGCCCGCCACATGGCCGTCCAGGCGCGCCACGAGCAATTCCCGCTCCGGCACCAGCAGCACGCCGCGGAAGTGCCGCTCCAGGGCGGCGCGGCCCTGCGGCTCCACCCAGCCGAAGCCGCCGCCCTCGATGATGGCGGCGTCCGTCGCCTCGCACAGCTCGGCCATCTCGTGGTCGGCGAGCTCCGCCACCAACTCCACCGCGATCTGGGCCTTGCCGAATTGGATGTGGTCGCGCCGGAACGGGCTCACGGGTCCCACCGCAGGAAATTCCTCAGGATGCGCAGCCCAACCTCCGCGCTTTTTTCCACATGGAACTGGGTGCCGGCGACGTTGCCGCTCGCCACCACGGCCACGACCGGGCCACCGTAGTCGGTGGTCGCGACCACCTCCTCCGCCGAGGCGCCCCTCAACGCGTAGGAATGCACGAAGTAGGCGTGCGACCCCGGCCCGACGCCCTCCAACAAAGCGTGTCCGCCAGGCGCCGCCGCCGCCGCGAGCGTGTTCCAGCCCATCTGCGGCAGCGGGAGCGGGAGGCCGCCGGCGCCCGCGCCGGGCGCCATGGGCGCGATCTCGCCCTTGATCCAGCCGAGGCCCGGCGTTTCACCGTGCTCCAGGCCGCGCTCGGCAAGGATCTGCATGCCGACGCAGATGCCGAGCAGCGGCACGCCCCGGCCCCGCACCGCGTCCTCCAGCGTTTCCACCATGCCGGGCAGGGCGAAGAGGCCCCGCATGCAAGCCGAGAAGGCGCCCTGCCCGGGCAGCACGATCCGCGACGCAAGCGCCACGACCGCGGGGTCGCGCGTGACTTCCGCCTCCACCGGCGCGTCCGCCAACGCCGAAGCGCGCTCCAGCGCCCGCAGCACCGAAGCAAGATTCCCGGACCCAGGGTCCACGACGGCCACGCGGCCGCCGCCCTGCCGCCGCCGAGGGGAGGCGCTCATGCCAGGGCGGCCCGGCCCCACGCCGAACCGAGTTCCGGCCGCGCCGCGAGCAGCCGCTCGAGCGCCCGCTCCTCGTCGTGCTCCGCGACCACGTGCGCCTGCGCGTAGCCCCACCGGGCGAGGGCGCGCCGCCGCAGGTCGCGCGCGTGGCAGCCGAGGAGGAACTGCAACGCCGGCAACGCAAGGACGCCCCCGGCCGAGGCCAGCAGGAGGGCCATCCCCGCGGCCACGAACCACAGCAAGGCTGGCAGCCACAGCCGGTTCGCCAGCAGCCAGAACGGCCCGAACAGGAACGCGCCCCAGGAGAACCCTTCGCGCACTAGTACCGGGGCGCGGCGCGACGGTCGGCCTTCGCGGTCCAGGGCGGGCGGCAGGTGGACGGTCCAAATGCGCATCAGGCTTCCAGCATCCCCTTGGTCGAGGGCACCGCGCCCGGCGCGCGCGGGTCGGGCTCGGTGGCCATGCGGAGCGCCCGCGCCATGGCTTTGAAGCAGGCTTCGGCGACATGGTGCGCGTTGGTGCCGGCCTTCAAGGCGAGGTGCAGCGTGATGCCGGCGTTGAAGGCGAAGGCGCGGAAGAACTCCTGGAACAGTTCCGTGTCCATCTCGCCGATCTTCGGGGGGCCGAAGGGCACCGACCACGCCAGGAACGGCCGGCCGGAGATGTCCACGGCCGCCTCCGCCAGCGCCTCGTCCATGGGCAGGACGGCGTGGCCGTAGCGGCGGATTCCCCGTTTGTCCCCCAGCGCCTGCCGCAGCGCTTGGCCGAGGACGATGCCCGTGTCCTCCGTGGTGTGGTGGAAGTCGATGTGCAGATCGCCCTTCGCGTGCAGCGTCAGGTCGAACAGCGCGTGGCGGGCGAGCGCCGTCAGCATGTGGTCCAGGAACCCGATGCCGGTCGCCACCTCGGCGCTCCCGGTCCCGTCCAGGTCCAGCGCGGCACGGATCGCGGTTTCGGATGTTTCCCGCACGACCTCGGCGCGCCGGCGGGGCTGAGGAGGGCGCTGGTCCTGCATGGCGGCCTGTCTAGGCCCGGTCCGGCGACGGGGCAACCGGCGCGGGAGGTTGCCACCGCCTCCTTACAATACGAACTTGCAATGAAGGCCCTTGGCGAGATATTGATCGCGCGTCGCAACAAAGTGGATGGACGCCCATGCGTAAGGTCCTGGCCGTGGCTCTGTGCGCGTCGGTCGCGGCCCCGGCCGCCGGGCCGGTGGTCGCGCGTACGGTGTACGACGAGGCCTGGGCTTGGTGCATCGGCGCCGACAGCGCCACCCACGCGCACCGCGTCGAGGGCTGCACCTGGCTGATCCGCCATGGCGACCAGAAGGGCAAGGATCTCGCTTCGGCCTTCATCAACCTCGGGCAAGCCCGCCAGGACACCCGCAATCCGGCCGTCGCCCTCGCCAGCTACGAACGGGCCATCCAGCTCGACCCGCAGGGCGCCCTCGGCTACGCCAGCCGCGGCCGGCTCCGCCAGCAGCAAGGCGACCACGCCGGCGCCCTGGCGGACTGGAACCGGGTCATCCACCTGGAGCCCCGCGCCGGCGACGCCTACAACGCCCGCGGCCTGGTCCGCGCGAGCCAGGGCGACCTCCCCGGCGCCATCGCCGACTACACCGCCGCTCTCCGGCTGGCGCCGCGGGCCACGGAGGCCTTGGTGAACCGCGGCCAGGCCCGCTTCGAGACCCGCGACATCAAGGGCGCGCTCGCCGACTACAACCGCACGCTCACCCTGTCGCCCAACCGCACCGACGCGCTGGAAGGCCGCGGCCTCGCCCGCCTCGTCGCCGGCAACTTGGCCGGCGCCCGCGCCGACTTCGACCGGGTGCTCCAGGCCGATCCTTACGCGGCGCCCGTCCTGAGCAACCGCTGCATCGCCCGCCACCGCCTGGGCGAACCGCGCGCCGCCGAGGATTGCGAGGCTGGCGTGGCGACGGCCCTGCCCCAGACGGCATGGCCGCACGCCGCACGGGCCGGGCTCCGGCTGATGGCGCACGACCTGCCCGGCGCCCGCGCCGACATCGTCGAGGCCATGCGGCGCGACCCGAACAACGCGTCGACGATGCAACTCCGCGCCCTGCTGCGCGCGCGCCTCGGCGACACCGCCGGCGCCGCCGCCGATACCCAGGCCGCACGCGCCATACAACCGCAGGTGGAAGCGCGCGTGGCGGAAATCTTCGGGGCCGGGCTGGGGCGGTGAGAAGGACGTAGCGCAGGAGCCCCAGCACCGGTCCCGCCGGTCGCCCCGGCGGTGACGGGCGCGTCACTCGGGAGGCATGGCCCACCGCCACAGTTCGCCCCGGTTGTATGCTCCCCGCGCACATCCCATCTGCGTGGATCATGAGCCCTCCGACCTCCCCTCACGACCCCTTGGGCTGGCACGGCACCACCATCCTTTGCGTCCGCAAGGGCCCGCAGGTGGCGATGGCCGGCGACGGCCAGGTTTCGCTCGGCCAGACCGTGGTGAAGGGCAACGCCCGCAAGGTCCGGCGCATCGCGCAGGGCCGCGTGCTCGCGGGCTTCGCCGGCGCCACCGCCGACGCCTTCACCCTGCTGGAGCGCCTCGAAGCCAAGCTGGAGCGCTTTCCCGACCAATTGGAGCGCGCCTGCGTCGAACTGGCGAAGGATTGGCGCACCGACCGCTACCTCCGCCGGCTGGAGGCGCTGCTCGCCGTCGCCGACCGCAACCGCTCCCTGCTCGTCACCGGCCAAGGCGACGTGCTGGAGCCGGAGGACGGCATCATCGGCATCGGCTCCGGCGGCAACTACGCGCTGGCGGCCGCCCGCGCGCTGGCGACCGTGGACGGCATAGCCGCCGACGAGGTCTGCCGGCGCGCCATGAGGATAGCCGGCGACATCTGCGTTTACACCAACAGCAACGTCGTGCTCGAAACGCTGGACACCTGATGCCGACCGAAACCGTGAACCTGAGCCCGCGCGAGATCGTCTCCGAGCTCGACCGCTACATCGTCGGCCAGAACGACGCCAAGCGCGCCGTCGCCATCGCGCTGCGCAACCGCTGGCGCCGCCAGCAGCTCCCCGAGGGGCTGCGCGAGGAGGTGGTGCCGAAGAACATCCTGATGATCGGCCCGACGGGCTGCGGCAAGACGGAGATCGCCCGCCGCCTCGCCCGCTTGGCCAACGCGCCCTTCCTCAAGGTGGAGGCGACGAAGTTCACCGAGGTCGGCTACGTCGGACGCGACGTGGAGAGCATCGTCCGCGACTTGGTGGAAGTGTCCATCACCCAGACGCGCGACCACGCCCGCAAGGAGGTCCAGGCCAAGGCGGAGCTCGCCGCAGAGGAGCGGCTGGTGACGGCCCTCGTCGGCGAGGGCGCCAGCGGCGAGACGCGGATGAAGTTCCGCCGCTTGCTGCGCGAAGGCACCATCGAGACGCGCGAGGTCGAGGTGCAGATCGCCGACCAGGGCGGCGGCATGCCCATCGGCATGATCGACCTGCCGGGCGCCCAGGGCATCCAGATGCAGAACATGCAGGAGATGCTCGGCAAGATGTTCGGCGGCAGGACCAAGCCGCGCAAGATGACGGTGGCCGAGGCGCGCCAAGCCCTGGTCCGCGACGAGGCGGACAAGCTCCTTGACCAGGAGGCGCTGACGCGCGACGCGGTCGCCAACGTCGAGAACAACGGCATCGTCTTCCTGGACGAGATCGACAAGATCTGCGCCCGCACCGGCGAGGGCGGCTTCCGCGGCGGCGACGTCTCCCGCGAGGGCGTGCAGCGCGACCTCCTGCCGCTGATCGAGGGCACCACCGTCACGACGAAGCAGGGGCCGGTGAAGACCGACCACATCCTGTTCATCGCCTCCGGGGCCTTCCACCTCGCCAAGCCGTCCGACCTGCTGCCCGAACTGCAAGGCCGCCTGCCGCTGCGGGTGGAGCTGGCGGCGCTGACGCGCGACGACTTCCGCCGCATCCTGACCGAGCCGGAGCACTCGCTCATCAAGCAGTACGTGGCGCTGCTCGGCACCGAGGGCCTGGCGATCGAGTTCACCGACGACTCGGTGGACGCCATCGCCGACCTCGCCGCCGACATCAACGCCAAGGTGGAGAACATCGGCGCCCGCCGCCTCGCCACGGTGATGGAGCGGATGCTGGAGGAGATCTCCTTCACCGCCAGCGACCGCGGCGGCGAGGCGGTGCGGGTGGACGCCGCCTACGTGCAGGAGAAGGTGGCGCCGCTGGCCGGCAGCGCCGACCTCAGCCGCTACATCCTGTAGGCGCGGCCGCTCAGGGCGCGACCCGGCGGCGGAACACCTCCGAGGCGCGCGCCACCACCAAGCCGAGCTTGCGGACGGTGAAGCGGTTCAGCAGCGTCTCGCCGTCGTCGGCCAGGTACATCCAGTGCTCGAAATCGACCCGGCGCAGCCAGTCGCCGGGCGGCAGAGTCAGGGTGTAGGCCCAATGGAATGTCCGCCCTTGCGCCTCGCCGACGGCGGTGCCGACCACCGGCGCCGAGGTCGCCTCGTATCGGTGCGCGCCCACCCGTCGCAGCCGCCATTGCCTCTCCTGCACCGAGCCGTCATCCAGGCGGACCGTTTGGTCGAGCACCAGCGCGTCCCCGTCGCGGCGCCCCTCCGCCTCGGTGGAGAAGCGGCCCGTGGACGCGCCGCCGCTGTCCTCCCACACGCCGAAGGAGGCGGTGCGGCCCTCGAAGTACCGGTCCGGCTCCAGCGCCGGCCCGCCGAGCGCGCGCAGCGCTTCCGGCGGCAAGGGCCCGCCCCGGCCGCACCCGGCGGCCGCCAACGCCAAGCATGACGCCGCGGCCCCGCGCACGACCACCCGCCGCCCCACCGGCGCGCAAGGTGAACAATTCGGCCTCGCGGGCGTTGCAGCACCGATCATGAGCGACACCACCACCGAGCATCTCCCCGTCCCCGCTTCCCTGCCGGCCGGCGCCCGCGCCGAATTGGAATCCGCGGTCGCCATCCTGGAAGGCATCTCCCTGCCCGCGCGCCTGGCCCAGGTCGTCGGCAGCTCCGTGGAGGCGCTCAAGCGCAACCTCCCCGCCCCGGCGCAGCGGCTCATCGACGGCGCGATCCGCCGCGCGCTGCGGACGGCGCTCGACACCGCCCTCCTCACCCGGCCCGGCCAAGCGCCTACGCCGCTGCCCGAGAGCTGGATGCATCGCGGGGCGCTGGCCGCGGCCGGCGCCGCCGGCGGCGCGCTCGGCCTGCCCGGCACGATCCTGGAGTTGCCGGTCTCCACCACGCTCCTGCTCCGCCAAGTGGCCACCATCGCCGCCGAGGAGGGCGAGGACCTGTCCGACCCCGTGGCGCAGGCCGAATGCCTGAAGGTCTTCGCGCTCGGCGGGCGCGATCCGTCGGACGACAACGTCGAGTCCGGCTACTTCGCCATGCGCCTGGCCCTGGCCGAGAGCCTCAAGAGCGCCGCCGGGCGCACCATGGCGCAGATGCTGCCGGGCTTGCTGGGCGCGGTGGCGAGCCGCTTCGGCGGGGCGGCCGCGTTCAAGGTGTCGGCCCAGGCCGCGCCGCTGCTCGGCGCCGCTGCCGGCGCGGCGGTGAACCTCGCCTTCCTGGAGCACTACCGCGGCATAGCGAAGGCGCACTTCACGGTGCGGCGCTTAGAGCGGCGGCACGGCGCAGCGCTGGTGCGCGCGGCTTACGAGTCGCTGCGGCCAGGCGGGCCGCAGCCGCCAGGGGCCGCGTCGCGGCGCTTCGCCTGAGCCCGCCGGCGCCGTCCGGGCAGGCGATCAGTCGCGGATGTAGACCACGCCCTGCTTGATCTTCTTCTCGCCGTGGGAGGCGTTCACGAAGCCCAGCTTGTAGGCCCCGCTGTGGATGCCCAGCGAGGTCATGTCGCAGGAATGCCAGCCGCCGTTCTTGTTCTCGTAGGTGTGGTCTTTCCTCACCGCGCCCGACGGATACGCGATCCGGATGGTGAAGGCGCCGGGCGTGGTGAACTCGACATCGATGCCGCTCGGCTCCTCGAAGGCGGCGCCTTTGTTGATCCACAGCAGGCTCTTGAAAGAGCTGCTCCCGAAACGGTAGTCGACCATGACGGGCCTCCTGTCGCATCGCCGCATCGGGACGAAGGCGGCGCAACGCCGCCGGCCGAGCCCGAACTGGCCAGGGCACGGTAGCACGGGCCGGCTGCGCTCCCCGGCCACGACACGCGGCGTGGCGGAGCGCGCCTGCGCGCGCGCCACGGGACCGGCCCGCGGCGCCCTCCGAACGGTCGCTCAGAACTCCCGCGGCGGCCGGGGCCGGCGCGGCGGGCGCGGGCCGGTGCCGAACCGCTCCTCGTAGTGCGACGGCCCGCGGCGCTCCCGCGGCGGCGGCGGCGGCGCGGCGAGGTCCGCCTCCAGCTCCTTGATGCGCCCGCCGATGGAGGCGCGCAGCTCGGGCGAGGTGTGCGGCTTGAGGGAGCGCAGCGTCTCCTTCAGCTCGGCGAGGAGGCGCACCTTCTCCTCCCGCGTGCGCTTCAGCGGGCGGTTGTCGGAGAACTGGCCGTCGTAGGAACGCATGGGACGGTTTCCCGCTCTTTGGTGTGGCTGGCGCGTTTATCGGCTCCGGCGGGCGGAAAAGCCCCTCGCCGGCTTCGGCAGCATAGCAGAACGGGCGCCGGGCGCGCCCGTTTTTCAGATGTCGAGCATCAACCGGCGCGGGTCTTCCACGCCCTCTTTCACGCGCACGAGGAAGCTCACCGCCTCCTTCCCGTCCACGATCCGGTGGTCGTAGGAGAGCGCCAGGTACATCATCGGCCGCACCTCCACCTTGCCGCCGACCACCATCGGCCGCTCCTGGATCTTGTGCATTCCCAGGATGCCGCTCTGCGGCGGGTTGAGGATCGGCGTGCTCATCAGGCTGCCGTATATCCCGCCGTTGGTGATGGTGAAGGAGCCGCCCGCCAGTTCCTCCAGCTTGAGCTGCCCGTCGCGCGCGCGCTTGCCGAACTGGCCGATGGTCTTCTCGATCTCGGCGAAGCCCATGCGGTCGGCGTGGCGCAGCACCGGCACCACCAGCCCGTTCGGGCCGCCCACGGCGATGCCCATGTGGACGAAGTTCTTGTAGACCACGTCCTCGCCGTCGATCTCGGCGTTGACGGCCGGGAACTCCTTCAGCGCCGCGACGCACGCCTTGACGAAGAAGGACATGAAGCCGAGGCGGACGCCGTGCTTCTTCTCGAAGGCGTCGCGGTACTCGGTGCGCAGCGCCATGGCCGCGCCCATGTCCACCTCGTTGAAGGTGGTGAGCATGGCGGCGGTGTTCTGCGCCTCCTTCAGCCGCGCGGCGATGGTGCGGCGGAGGCGGGTCATCTTCACCCGCTCCTCGCCCTCCTCCAACGCGCGCGGCGCGCGCGCCCCGGCGGGCGCCTGCTGCGGCTGCTGCGCGGGCGCGCGGGAGAGGAAGTCGATCACGTCGCCCTTGGCGATGCGCCCGCCTTTGGCCGAGCCGTTCCCGATCTGCTCCGCCGTGACCCCTTTCTCCGCCATCATCTTCGCGGCGGCGGGCAGCGGCGCGTGGCCGCCGGGCACGGCCACCGGACCGGAGGGCGGGCGGGGCGTTTCCACCTTCGGCTGCGGCGCGGGGGCGGACGCGGGCGCTTCGGCCTTAGGCTGCGCCGGCGCGGCGGCGGGAGCAGCGGCCTTCGCCTTCGGCGCCGCTTTGGCCGCGCCGTTGCCGGCGCCGATCACGCCGAGCACCGCGCCCGGCGACACCTCGGCGCCGGTGTCGGCGGCGATGCTCTCGATGACGCCGGCCGAGGGCGCGTTGACCTCCACCGTGACCTTGTCGGTTTCCAGCTCCACCAGCGGCTCGTCCGCCGCCACCTGCTCGCCCGCCTGCTTGAGCCAGCGCGCGACCGTCGCGGTGCTGACGCTCTCGCCCAGGGTGGGGACCACTATCTCCGTCATCGTCCTCAGCCTTCCCTTGCCGCGCGCCCCGCCGCTACAGCGCCAGCGCCTCGCGCACCAGACTCTCCTGCTGCTGCCCGTGGACCTTGGCCAGGCCCGTCGCCGGGCTCGCCGCCGCCTCGCGGCCGGCGTACTCGGGCCGCTTCGCCTTGATGTCGAGCGCCTTGAGCACTCCCTCGATCCGCCGGTCCACGAAGGTCCAGGCGCCCATGTTCTCGGGCTCCTCCTGGCACCACACCACCTCGGCGTTCGTGTAGGGCGCCAGCGCGTTCCCCAGCCCCTCCTTGGGGAAGGGGTGGAGCTGCTCCATCCGGATGATCGCCACGTCCTTCACGCCGGCGTCGCGCCGCGCCTGGAGCAGGTCGTAGTAGACCTTGCCGGAGCAGAGCACGACGCGCTTCACCTCGGCCTCCGGCACCGTCGCGTCGATCTCCGGGATCACGCGCTGGAAGGCGCTGTCCGGCCCGAAGTCGGCGAGGCTGCTCACCGCCAGCTTGTGCCGCAGCAGCGATTTCGGCGTCATCAGCACCAGCGGCTTGCGGTAGTTGGCCTTGAGCTGGCGCCTGAGCGCGTGGAAGTAGTTGGCCGGCGTGGTCAGGTTGCACACCCGCATGTTGCGCTCAGCGCACATTTGCAGGTAGCGCTCCAGCCGCGCCGAGGAGTGCTCCGGCCCCTGCCCCTCGTAGCCGTGCGGCAGCAGCAGCACGAGGCCCGACATCCGCAGCCACTTCGCTTCGCCCGAGGCGATGAATTGGTCGATGATGACCTGCGCGCCGTTGGCGAAGTCGCCGAACTGCCCTTCCCAGAGCACCAGCGTGTGCGGGTCGGCGAGCGAGTAGCCGTACTCCAGGCCGAGCACGCCGAACTCGGACAGCAGCGAGTTGAACACCTCGAACCGCGCCTGGCCCTCGCGGATGTTGTTCAACGGCACGTACTCGGCTTGGTTCGACTGGTCCACCAGCACGGCGTGGCGCTGGCTGAAGGTGCCGCGCTGCACGTCCTCGCCCGAGAGGCGGACGCGGTGGCCGTCGAGCAGCAGGGTGCCGAAGCCCAGCGCCTCGCCCGTCGCCCAGTCGATGCCTTCGCCGCTCTCGATCGCCTGCTTCTTCGCTTCGAGCTGCCGCGCGATCTTGGGGTTGACGCCGAAGCCTTCCGGCACGCGGGCCAGCGCCGCGCCGACCTGGCGCAACGCGTCCAGCGGCACCGCCGTCGCGTGCAGCCGCTCCTCGTTCTCGCCTTCGGTGGCCGCCTTCAGCCCGGCCCAATGGCCTTCCAGCCAGTCGGCCTTGTTCGGGCGGAAAGCGCGGGAGGCTTCGAAGGCCTCGTCCATCTTGGCGTTGAAGGCGTCGAGCACGGCCTTGGCCTCGTCCGCCGGAACGCTGCCCTCCTTCGCCAAGCGTTCGGCGTAGAGCGTGCGCGTGGTCCGCATCTCGCGGATGCGCTTGTACATGATCGGCTGCGTGAACGCCGGTTCGTCCGTCTCGTTGTGGCCGTACCGGCGGTAGCAGACGATGTCGAGCACCGCGTCGGTGGCGAAGGCCTGGCGGAACTCGGCGCAAAGCCGGGCCGCGAAGACCACCGCTTCCGGGTCGTCGCCGTTCACGTGCCAGATCGGCGCCTGCACCGCCTTGGCGATGTCCGTGCAGTAGAGGCCCGAATAGGCGTGGGCCGGCATGGTGGTGAAGCCGATCTGGTTGTTGGTGACGATGTGGACCGTGCCGCCGGTGCGGTAGCCGATGAGCTGGCTCATCGCCATGGTCTCGTAGACCACGCCCTGCCCCGCGAAGGCGGCGTCGCCGTGCAGCAGGATGCCCATGACCGAGCGGCGCCGCTTGGTGTCGCCCCGCATGTCCTGCCGCGCGCGCACCTTGCCGACCACCACGGGGTCCACGGCTTCGAGGTGCGACGGGTTGGGCTGGAGCGAGAGGTGGACGGTGCGCCCGCCGATCTCCACGTCGGTGGAGGTGCCGAGGTGGTACTTCACGTCGCCAGAGCCCTGCACGTCGTCGGGGTTCGCGGCCACGCCCTGGAACTCGGCGAAAACCTGGGTGAAGGGCTTCTTCACCACGTTGACCAGCACGTTCAGCCGGCCGCGGTGCGCCATGCCGATGGCGATCTCCTCCACCCCGTCGCGGGCGACGGCCTCGATCACCGTCTGCACCGCCGGGATGGTGCTCTCGCCGCCTTCCAGGCCGAAGCGCTTGGTGGAGACGTACTTGCGGGCGAGAAAGGCCTCGAAGCCCTCCGCCTCGGTGAGCTGGCCGAGGATGGCGCGCTTGGCCTGGCCGTCGAAGGCGCGGGTCCAGGGCGCGCCTTCCATCCGCTCCTGTATCCACGCCTTCTGGTCCGGCGCCTGGATGTGCATGAACTCCACGCCGATCGGACCGCAGTAGGTGGCGCGCACCACTTCCATGATCTCGCGGATGGTCGCCGTATCGAGGCCGAGCACGCCGTTGATGAAGATTGGGCGGTCCCAGTCGGCCTCGGTGAAGCCGTAAGCGGCCGGGTCCAGCTCCGGATGCGGCTTCACCTGTTGCAAGCCGAGCGGGTCGAGCTGCGCTTCCAAGTGCCCGCGCACGCGATAGGAGCGGATCAGCATCAGCGCGCGGATGGAGTCGAGCTGCGCCGCGCGGATCGCTTCAGGGTCGGCGGCGGCCGTTGGGGCGGCGCCCTTTCCCCTGCCCAGCGGCGGCGCGTCCGGCGCCGGCGCGAAGCCGCCGCGCGGCCGCGGCGCCCAGGACGCGCCCGAAGCGTCGGTCAGCACGGCGCGCGCGTCGTCGTTCAGCGCGGCGAAGAGTTCGGCGAAAGAGGGATCGACGCTGTCCGGCTTCTCCACCCAGCGGGCGTAGAGGTCCGCGAGGAAGGCGGCGTTCGCCCCGGTCATCGCGGAAGCGAGGATGTCCACTCCGGCCATTCGGTTTCCTCCCTGCCGGCGCCACGGGGCCGGCGGCGATCAGATCAACGCGTCATCGGCGCCGCCGTCCCGCGACGAGGATCGTCGGGGCCGGGCCGCCAAGGACCGTAGATGGTGCTTCTACGCAGGATTTGCGGCGGCGATTCGGCAGCCCCTACCCCTTCAACGCCTTCACCATCGTCGAACCGAGCGCCGCCGGGCTGTCCGCCACGTGGATGCCGGCCGCGCGCATGGCCTCGATCTTCGCCGCGGCCGTGTCCTTGCCGCCCGAGATCACCGCGCCCGCGTGGCCCATCCGACGGCCCGGCGGCGCGGTGGCGCCGGCGATGAAGCCTACCACCGGCTTGCCGCCCCGGTTCTCCCGCCCGAGGAACTCGGCCGCCTCGGTCTCGCTCTGCCCGCCGATCTCGCCGATCATGACGATGGATTTCGTCTCGCTGTCGGCCAGGAACATCTCCAGCACCTCGACGAAGTCCGTCCCCTTCACCGGGTCGCCGCCGATGCCGACGCAGGTGGTCTGGCCGAGCCCGGCCGCCGTGGTCTGCGCCACCGCCTCGTAGGTGAGCGTCCCGGAACGGCTGACGATGCCGACCGAGCCGCGCCGGTGGATGTGCCCCGGCATGATGCCGATCTTGCAGGCGTCCGGCGTGATCACGCCCGGGCAGTTCGGCCCGACCAGGCGGGACTTCGAGCCGTCCAGCGCCCGCTTCACCCGCACCATGTCGAGCACCGGGATGCCCTCCGTGATGCAGACGATCAGCGGCACCTCCGCGTCGATCGCCTCCAGGATGGCGTCGGCGGCGAAGGGCGGAGGCACATAGATCACGCTGGCGTCCGCGCCGGTCGCCTCCAGGCACCCCGCCACCGTGTCGAACACCGGGAGCCCGATGTGCGTGGTCCCGCCCTTGCCCGGCGTCACGCCGCCCACGTAGTTGGAGCCATAGGCGATGCCCTGCTCGGCGTGGAAGGTGCCCTGCGACCCGGTGAAGCCCTGGGTCATGACCTTGGTGTTCGCGTCGATCAGGATGGCCATGCCTACGCGGCTCCCTTCACGGCGCGCACCGCCTTCTCGGCGGCGTCGGCCAGGTTCTCGGCCGGGATGATGGAAAGGCCGCTCTCGGCGAGTATCTTCTTGCCCAGCTCGACGTTCGTGCCCTCCAGCCGCACCACCAGCGGCACCTGGAGGTGCAGGTTCTTGCTCGCCGCGACGATGCCGCTGGCGATCATGTCGCACTTGGCGATGCCGCCGAAGATGTTCACCAGGATCGCCTTGACGTTGGCGTCCGAGGTGATGATCCGGAATGCCTCCGTCACCCGCGCCGCGTCCGCCGTGCCGCCCACGTCCAGGAAGTTCGCCGGCGAGGAGCCGTAGAGCTTGATGATGTCCATGGTCGCCATGGCGAGGCCGGCGCCGTTCACCATGCAGCCGATCTCGCCGTCCAGCGCCACGTAGTTCAGGTCGTGGCGGACCGCGTCCAGCTCCTTGGGGTCCATCTCCCCGTCGTCGCGCAGCGCTTCCAGGTCCTTGTGGCGGAACAGCGCGTTGTCGTCGAAGGACACCTTGGCGTCGAGCGCCACCACCTCGCCCGCGCCGGTGACGACCAGCGGGTTGATCTCCACGATGGCGCAGTCGAGTTCGGTGAAGGCGCGGTAGAGCGCCGTGACGAACTTCGTGAAGGCGGAAACCTGCCCGCCCTTCAGCCCGAGCCCGAAGGCGAGCTTGCGCGCGTGGAAGCCGGAGATGCCCGACGCCGGGTCCACCGCCACGCGCAAGATCTTCTCGGGATGGTCCGCCGCCACCTCCTCGATCTCCATGCCGCCTTCGGTGGAGGCCATGACGGTCACGCGGGAAGTGGCGCGGTCCACCAGCAGGCCGAGGTACAGCTCGCGCGCGATGTGGCACCCCGCCTCGACGTAGACGCGCGACACCACGCGCCCCGTCTCGCCCGTCTGCTTGGTGACGAGCGTCTTGCCGAGCATCGCCGCCGCCGCCGCTTTCGCGTCCTCGACGGTTTTGACGACACGCACGCCGCCCTTGCCGTTCGGGTCTTCCTTGAAGCGGCCGGCGCCGCGCCCACCCGCGTGGATCTGCGACTTCACCACGTACACCGGGCCGGGCAGCTTGCGCGCCGCGGCTTCGGCCTCCTCCGGGGTGGACGCCACGTGGCCGTCGAGCACCGCCACGCCGTAGCGCCGCAGCAGTTCCTTGCCCTGGTACTCGTGGATGTTCATGGCGGCGCCCCCCGCCTCAGCCGACGAGCTTTTTGGAGGCGTCCAACAGCTCCCGCACCGCGTTGCAGGACTTCTCGAAGGCGGCCTTCTCCTCGCCGTTGAGCTGGATTTCGACGATCCGCTCCACGCCGCCGGCGCCGATCACCACCGGCACGCCCACGTAGAGATCCTTGATGCCGTACTGGCCGGTCAGCCAGGCGGCGCAGGGCAGCACGCGCTTCTTGTCTTTGAGGAAGGCTTCGGCCATGGCGATGGCGGAAGCCGCCGGCGCGTAGAAGGCGCTGCCCTTCTCCAGCAGCTTGACGATCTCGCCGCCGCCGTTGGCCGTGCGCGTGCAGATGGCGTCCACCCGCTCCTGCGTGGTCCAGCCCATCTTGACGAGGTCCGGCACCGGGATGCCCGCCACCGTGGAGTAGCGCGTCAGCGGCACCATGGTGTCGCCGTGGCCGCCGAGCACGAAGGCGGTCACGTCCTCCACCGAGACGTTGAACTCCTGCGCCAGGAACAGCCGGAAGCGGCTGGAATCGAGCACGCCCGCCATGCCGACCACCCGCTCCGCCGGCAGGCCGGACTTCTCCCGCATGACCCACACCATCGCGTCGAGCGGGTTGGTGATGACGATGACGAAGGCGTCCGGGCAGTGCGTCTTGATGCCCTCGGCCACCTGCGCGATGACGCCGGCGTTCTTGCCGATCAGGTCGTCGCGGCTCATGCCCGGCGTGCGCGGGAAGCCGGCGGTGACGATCACCACGTCCGAGCCCGCGATGGCGGCGTAGTCCGAGCCGCCGGTCATCATGCTGTCGAAGCCGTCCACCGGACCGCTCTGCATGATGTCCAGCGCCTTGCCGGCCGCGACGCCGCCGAAGACGTCGAACAGCACGACGTCGCCCAGCTCCTTGAGGCCGATCAGGTGGGCGAGCGTGCCGCCGATGTTGCCGGCGCCGATGAGCGCGATCTTCTTGCGGGCCATGGCGGTCCTTCGGGTGCGCGGGGTGGGGAGAAAGCGCGCTTCCTAACCCCCAGGGCCCGCACCGGCAAGGCGGCGGCGGGCCGCGCGCCTAGCCCCGGAACCGGACCGTTCCCGGTCAGACCGGGATGCAGCGCACGATGTCGTCATGCCCTTCCGCGAGGGTCGCCATGGTGCCGGGCGGGCATTGCTGCGCTTGCACGCCCAAGGCCGGCGGCAGGCCCCGCGCCCAGCGGCTGGAGCTCGCCAGTTGCGCGCCGCGGCAGCGCGACGCCTGCCCGCGGGACGAGCGCCCGCAGGTCCCGGCACCGATGGCGGACGAGGCGACGGGGCGAACGGTCGTGGTCGCCATCACTTGGCGCAACAGGGGCGAGGCCTGCTGCGGCGGCTGCTTGGCCTTGGCGCCCCTGGAAACCTTCGCGTCGGAACTCCTGCCGCTGGTGGGTCCGTCGCTGCCGCGTGCCGCAGCAGGACCCACCAAGAGGGACAGGCCCAGGAAAGCGAGCGCCAAGTTACGCAGCATTCAGAATGCCTCCATACGCGTTCTCTTTTCCGTGAAGCATGTTTCAGGAATCAGGTCAAATGCGGGAGCGACAGGTATTCCTGGCTCTGCATCTCGACGAGCCGGCTGGCCGTCCGTTCGAAGATGGCGGCGTTCTCGCCCTGCTCGTGGATGCAGTCGGGCGGGGCCTCCGCCGAGGCGACCAGCTTGCAGCGGTGCTCGTACAGCGCGTCCACCAAGGTGATGAAGCGCCGCGCCCGGTCGGCGTTCTCCGGCCCGAGGCGCGGCACGCCGTCCAGCACCAGGGTGTGCATGTGCGTCGCCAACGCCAGGTAGTCCGCCGCGCCGAGGTTGCGGCCGCACAGCGCCTCGAAGTCCGCCCGCGCCACGCCGCGCGCCACCTCCGGCAATTCCAGCCAACGGCCCAGCACCGCCAAGCGGCAAGGCTTGCCGTGCGCCTCGCCGGTCAGTTCCTTGAACGCCGCGTCCAAGGCCCGCTCCGCCCGGCCGCCGAGCGGCGTGTGCCAGGTGGGCAGGCCGAGGATGCGGTCCCGGCGGTAATCGCGCGCCGCGTCCAGCACCAGCACGTCCAGCCGCTCCTTGATCAGCGCGATGAAGGGCATGAAGGCATCGCGGCCGGGGCGCCCCTTGAACAGGTCGTCCGGCAAGGTGTTGCTGGTCGCCACCACCACCACGCCGCGGGCGAACAGCGCCTCGAACAGCCGCCCGAGGATCATGGCGTCGGTGATGTCGTGGACCTGGAATTCGTCGAAGCAGAGCAAGGCGGCTTCGGCGGCGATCCCGTCCGCCAGCGGCGGGATCGGGTCCGCCTCATCCGGATGGGCCTTCTTCCACGCGTGGACGCGCCGGTGGCAATCTTGCATGAATTGGTGGAAGTGGATGCGCCGCTTCCGGGGCACGTCGGCGCAGGCGAAGAACAGGTCCATCAGCATGGACTTCCCGCGCCCCACCCCGCCCACGAGGTAGAGCCCGTTCGGCGTCGCTTCCGGCGCCCCTTCGGCCGACCTCCGGCGGAAGAAGCGAGACAGGAAACCGCCGCCCGACCCGCCGCCTTCCGGCCCCTCCGGGCGCGGGTCGTACCCGCGCAGCCGACGCCACAGGTCCTGCAAAGTCTCCGCCGCGAGCGCCTGCGCCGGGTCGGGCACCAAGGCGCCGGAAGCGACCCGCGCGCGGTAAGCCGGGAGGGGCCCCGGCGGTCGGGCCGCCGCGGCGGACGACGTGGCCGATGGAGGGGGCGGCGCCTGGGTGTCCATGGCGGCGCGGGATAAGGCATTTCCCGCGCGGGCGGAACGCCGGGCGGCTCGCCTCAGGCGATCAAGTAATAGCCGCCATACCCGAAGTCGTCATAGCCGCCGAAGAAGGGCGAAGCGACGTAGTCGTACTCCGTGCCGAGCCCGCCGTAGGAGGTCGGGATGCCCTGCGACCCGTAAAGCGTCGGGAGGACCAAGCCGTTGAAGCCGTCGTAGTAGGAGTACGCGGCCGTCGCGCCCTCGCTGTAGTACCCGATGCCGTAATGGGCGCTGAGGTCGAAGGGATAATCCACGATGTTGGTCACGGTGTATTGGCCGAACCCGAAGCCGTAGGGAGACGCGAAAACGGTCCCAACGGGCACCCCGACCAGGGCGGCGGTGTCCGTGACAGTGTACCCGGAATACGCGTCCCCCGTCGTGCTGGAGAATGTCCAGTAGAAGATGGAATCCCTGAACACGTCGCTCACGCCGCGCACCCCTCCTGGCAACGCCGCGCGACGGTCGGGCCACCCTGGCCGCCGGGGGCGCGGCGGCCCCGAACCGCTCCGAAACGGTTACGGAGCCATCGGGTTGCGCGCCACCCGGCCGCTTCGTCACCGTTGCGCCAAATGGTGCGCCAGGGCGGCGATCTGCGCGTCCGTCACCCCGTACATCACCGCGTTCATGTTGGTGTCGGAACCGCGCCGCGTCCCATCGCGGTACTGGGTCAGCGCGTGGACCAGGTAGTCCTCCCGCTGCCCGGCCACGCGCGGGATCTGCGCCCGCCCCGCGTAGGTCGGCAGGTGGCACACGCCGCAGTTCAGCTTCGCCGCCAGCGCCTCCCCTTCCCGCGCCTTCGCCGCGTCGGCCTGGCCCTTGTCGGGCGGCGGGCCGGGCGGCAGGGCGGCGTAGTGCGCGGCCAAGTCCTCTATCTGCGTGTCGTCCAGGCCCTGCGACAGGTCGTTCATGGGCGGCGCCTCGCGCAGCCGCTCGCGGAACAGGATCATCTGGAGCGTGATGAACTCCGCCGGCTGCCCGGCGAGCGAGGGCATGGGCGCCTGCGCCGCGACGCCCTGCGCGCCGTGGCAGGAGCCGCAGCCGCGCTCCTCCGCCAACACCGCGCCCTTGGCCGCGTCCTGCGCCGCGGCGGGGGAGACGGCAGCGGCGGCCGCGAGGGCCGCCGCCAACAAGGAACCCCGGAACGTCACTGCCGCGAAATGCGGTAGATCGCGCCGTTCTGCTCGTCGCTCACCAGCAAGGAGCCGTCGCGCCGCTGCATCACGTCCACCGGGCGGCCGTTGAAGCCGTTGTTGGAGTCGTCGCGGAAGCCGGTCAGGAAGGGCTCGATGCCTGCGACGTTGCCGTCCGCGCCGATCTTGGCGACGACCACGTCGTAGCCCGACAGCTTCTCGCGGTTCCAGGACCCGCGCCGGGCGATGAAGAGCTGGTTGCGGTACTGCTCGGGGAACATCGTCCCGGTGTAGAACCGCGCGCCGAGCGCCGCCACGTGCGGGCCGAGTTCAGCCGCGGGCTGCACGAACTCGCTGCACTCGCGCTGCGGCACCGCCGGGTCGTTCCACGAGCCCACGCAGAACGGGAAGCCGTGGTCCTCGCCGGGGCGGCGGATGCGGTGCAGCGTGTCGTTCGGCGTCTCGTTGCCCGCCCAGTCGCGCCCGTTGTTGGTGGCCCAGAGCTCGCGCGTCCGCGGGTGCCAGTCGAAGCCCACCGAGTTGCGGATGCCTTTCGCCTCGATCCTGCGGTCGGAGCCGTCCGGCCGGAAGGAGACGATGGTGGCGAAGCGGTCGCGGTCGAACTCGCACACGTTGCAGGGCACGCCGACGTTCATGGTCAGCCGCCCGTCCGGCGAGAAGGCCGCGAACTTCCAGCCGTGGTGCTCCTCCGTCGGCAGGTTGAAGGCCGCGGTGAGGTCGGTCGGCTGGCCCGGGTTGTCGAGCTTGCCCTCGATGCCGTCGTAGCGGAACACCTGGTTGATGGCGATCACGTACAGGTTGCCGTCCCGCACCGCGATGCCGTTCGGCTGCTTGAGCTGCTGCGCCAGCGTTCGCACCCGGCGCTGCCCGCCCTCCTCCGAGATGGCGTAGACGCGCCCGATGGTGCGGCTGCCGACGAACACGGTGCCGTTCGGCCCTTCCGCCATCATGCGCGCGCCCGGCGCCCCGTGCGCCCAGAGCTCCACCTTGAAGCCCTCCGGCACCTTGAGCGAGGCCACGGGGATGCGGTCGGGCGCCGTGACCGTCATGCGCGGCGCGTGCGGCGCCAGCGGCGAAGCGGCCATGCTGTCGGGCCGGCCTTGTTGCCAGGCGGGGGCCGGCGGCGCCTGTTGCGCGGCGGCGAGCGCCGGCGGCAAGGCGAGCGCCGCGGCGAGGCCGATGGTGGCCGAAAGCCGGAACGTCATATGGTCGGACCCTCCCTCTCGGGCCGGTCGTTCCGGCCCTTTCCCGTGAAGGTATGGGCACGCCGCGGGCCGCGGCAAGCAGGCGCCGGGAAAGGACCGCGCCCCTGCCCGGACACGCGCGACCTGTGACCCGGCGCACAGCATCCCGCGCGCGGGCCGGACAGCTTGCTTGCGCCCGCACAACGACGGCCGCACAACCGGTCCGCCGGCGCGAACGCGCGGCCACGAAACAACACGGAGGACACCATGAGCGCCACCACCCTCGCCGAACCCGACTACGCCGCCATCAAGCAGCGCCAGCAGGCGACCTGGGCCGCCGGCGACTACGCCGTGGTCGGCACCACCTTGCAGATCGTCGGCGAGCGCCTGTGCGAAGCGGTGGACCTCCGCGCCGGCGAGCGCGTCCTCGACGTCGCCGCGGGCAACGGCAACGCCACCCTCGCGGCCGCCCGGCGCTTCGCCGACGTCACCTCGACGGACTACGTCCCCGCCTTGCTCGACCGCGGCAAGGAACGCGCCGCCGCCGACCGCCTTTCCGCCTCCTTCCAGCAGGCCGACGCCGAAGCACTCCCCTTCGCCGACGGGAGCTTCGACGTCGCGCTCTCGACCTTCGGCGTCATGTTCACGCCGAACCAGGAGAAGGCCGCCGCCGAGATGGCCCGCGTCGTCCGCAAAGGCGGGCGCATCGGCCTCGCCAACTGGACGCCGGAGGGCTTCGTCGGCCAGCTCTTCAAAACGATCGGCAAGCACGTGCCGCCCCCGGCGGGCGTCCGGTCCCCCGCGCTCTGGGGCACCGAAGCGCGGCTGGCCGAGCTGTTCCCCGGCCATGCGGTGAAGGCGGCGCCCCAGGTCTTCAACTTCCGCTACAAGTCGCCGGCGCACTGGCTGGAGGTGTTCAAGACCTACTACGGCCCCACCAACCGCGCCTTCGCCGCCCTCGACGCCGAGAAAGGCGCCGCCCTGGAAGCGGACATCATGGCGCTCCTCGCGCGGATGAACCGCGGGGGCGAGGAGGCGCTGATCGTGCCGAGCGAGTACCTCGAAGTGGTGGTCACGAAGGCCTAGGCGCGCCGCCAAGCACGGCGGGCGGGCCCGACGCACGGGTCCGTCCGCTCGCGCGCCGCCAACGGAATGGACCGGCGACGCCCCGCTCCCTCTCGCCTAGCTTCCGCATGCTCAGTGGGTCGGGCGAGTCGGCGCCGCGACGCAGCCTCGCGGACGCGGCATCGGGGTGTGATCGTGGCGGCTCATCGTCCCTCTGCGGTGCAACACATCCGAGCGCAGCTACAAACGTTTTGTCTCAAATAAAGAAATTCAGATCACGGTTGACCCACAATTAACTTCGACGTAATCCAGCTCTCGCTCGCGGGGAAATGACAACGCCGAGCAGCCTGTTATCCACAGTAAAGGGAACCGTTATCCGAGCGACACTGCGCGTTTAACTCGCTTCGGAACCTCTCGATGCAATCCGACCAAGCACGGTTGGATCGAAAGTACCATCGAACGAGTCCAGCGACGCTGTCGCACCACCCCCAGCCGCCGGAGCAATCGGCGTCCGACCGACCCTAGCGACGCGGCTCGCTTCGCTGGCGTCAACCCTGGTGGTCCCGAGTACCAGTCGCCGCCGACAGCCGGTGGCGTCCCAACCGCTAGGCAACGTCGCCACCCCACCGGTGACGCCGCGATACCGAACCGCCAGCCCTGCGTCCGGCAGGGCCCCAGGTCGGATCGAAGAACGGAACACCCGTCCGCCCGCCGGCGCGAACCCGCGTCCGGCGCCCGGACGAACGGCCGCGCGGGTCCACCCGCGGGGCCGAACGGGTGAACCACGCCCCGCGTCTGGAACCATTCCAGGCCGCCTCGTCGCACGCGCCGTTTCACCGCGCCCATCGTAACGGGGGCGCTCCGCGCGGACATTTTCGAACTTACTCAACTTGGAGTTGCGTAATGCCCAACAATGCCCTCAGCGAAAGCTTCGACAACGGCACCGGCGCGCTCGGCAGCGCGTGGAACGTCGACACCTCGACCAAGGGCGAGGTGAAGCTCAGCGGCGGCGGCGCGGCCCTGATGGAGTTCGCGTCCGGCAAGGAAGCCGGCCACGGCTACGGCACCTACACCGTCACCGCGAAGCTGGACGGCAACCAGCCCGGCCCCGCGATCCTCCTCTGGCCCGGCGACGACAAGTGGCCCGGGCAGGAGATCGACCTCGCGGAGATCACGCCTGACGGCTCGGGCCGGCACTACGGCACCGTCCACTGGAACAACGGCGGCTCGGACGCCTACACCGCGCGCGTCTACGACGGCGTCTCTGGCCGCTCGTTCCACGACTACCAACTGACCTGGGAACCGGGCCGGATCACCTTCCGGGTAGACGGCGCCGAGAAGGGCGTCGTCACCGACCACGTGCCGGCCGACTTCGACCACGGCGGCATGAACAACACCATCGGGTTCCTGAACAACAACCCGAACACCTCGCTGACGGTGTCGCACGTGGACTTCAAGCCGTTGGGCGGCGGCGCCTCCGCCTGGGCGCCCCCCGCCGGACAAGCGGCCCTCCAAGCCGCCCCGGCCGAGACCGGCACGCCGGTGGTCCCCGCGGAGGCGAGCGGGCCGGTCGATTGGGCCGCCCTGGCCGCCGAGGTGATGGCGAACTACGAAGCCACGGGGAGCTGGTTCATCTGAGGCGCAGGCGGCGGGGCGGGCACGCCGCCCGCCCCGCCGCTACCCGGCCTTCTCCTCGGCGTAGGGATTCGTGGTCCCCCGCGTCTGCAACCGGACCGGCACGCCCGGCATCCCGAACGCCTCGCGGAAGCCGTTCACCAGGTAGCGCCGGTAGTCCTCCGGCAGCTCCTCCGCCCGCGTGCCGAACACCACCACCGTCGGCGGACGGGCCTTGGGCATGGTGGCGTAGCGCAGCTTGATCCGCCGCCGGTCCACCAGCGGCGGCGGGTGCCGTGCCAGCATGTCCTCGAACCAGCGGTTCAGCTCGCCGGTCGGCACGCGCTTGTTCCACAGCGCGTAGACCTCGCGCACCGCCGGCATCAGCCTCTCGACGCCCTTCCCCGTCGCGGCCGAGAGCGGCACCACGGCGACGCCCTTCAACTGCGCCAAGCTCGTCATGAGCGTGTCGGACAGGCGGTTGCGCGCCGCCGTCCGGTCCTCCACCGCGTCCCACTTATTGAGGGCGATCACCACCGCGCGCCCTTCGCGCTCCGCCAGCCGCGCCAGGCGCAATTCCTGCTCGTCCATGCCGAGCAGCGCGTCCACCACCAGCACCGCCACCTCGCACTCCTTCAGCGCGGCGAGGGAGGCGGCGGCCGACATCTTCTCCAAATCCTCCGTGACGCGCGCGCGCTTCCGCAGCCCTGCCGTGTCCACCAGCCGCACGCGCCCGCCCGTCTCGTCGCGCCACTCCACCGCCACGGCGTCGCGCGTCAGCCCCGGCTCCGGCCCGGTGATCATCCGCTCCTCGCCCAAGAGCGCGTTGAGCAACGTGGACTTGCCCGCGTTGGGCCGCCCGATGATGGCGAGGCGGAGCGGCCGGTCGGGATCGGCCTCGTCCTCCCCTTCGGCCTCCTCCGGCAGCAGCTCGCGCACCGCGTCGTGCAGCTCGCCGATGCCGTCCCCGTGCTCGGCCGAGACGGCGACCGGGTCGCCCAAGCCGAGCTCGTAGGCCTCCATCGCCCAATACCCGCCCTGGCGCCCTTCCGTCTTGTTGGCCACCAGGATGACAGGCACGCTTTGCCGCCGGAGCCACGCCGCGAAGGCGAGGTCGGACGGCGTCATGCCGCCGCGCGCGTCCACCACGAACACCGCCACGTCCGCCCGCCGCAGCGCCTCCTCGGACGAGGCGCGCATCCGCCCCTGGATCGTCTCCGGCGCCGCCTCCTCCAGCCCCGCCGTGTCCACTAGCAACACGTCGCGCCCGCCGATCCGCGCCGGCGCCTCCTTGCGGTCGCGCGTGACGCCCGGGGTGTTGTCCACGATTGCGATGCGCCGCCCGGCGAGGCGGTTGAACAGGGTGGACTTGCCCACGTTGGGGCGGCCCAGGATGACGACGGTGGGGGGCATGGGACGCTATATGGGGTTCGGCCGGGCGATCGGGCGAGGGCGGGCGTCGGTGCTGCTCCTCCGCATAGCCGATTCCGGGCGATCTGGAATCGCCCCTGGTCCCGTGCAACGCCAACGCGGTTCCGTACCAGACGCCGGATGCCGAAGCGGCGGACGAAAACGATCCGGCCACCCTCGTTGCGCACGACGTTGCAGCCGTGCTGCCTGTCGTTCCCCGGTGCCGAAATTGACCCCCCCTTCGGTGCCGCCGTGGCCGCAAGGCGGCTCGGTCGGCTGATCGGCCGCCACGGTTCGGTCCCGTGCTGGCCGCCACACGCAACCCGCGGTTGGTCAGCCACGTTGGAAAGCCCGACCGGGACGGGGCGGGACACTCTCTGCCCGTTTGCAGAGGCGATTCCGTAACGTGGGCGACCTTTTCACGAACCGAGCGCACGGCCGGCGCGCACCGGCCACCGCGACCGGCCTTGGCCGGGACACCCTCCTACGCCTCTTCGAAGCGGCGCCGAACCCCTACCTCGTGCTGCGTCCGGACGCTCCGCTCTTCACGATCGTCGCGGCCAGCGACGCCTACCTCGCCGCGACTGGCACGACGCGGGCGCAGGTGCTCGGCCTCAGCCTGTTCACCGCCTTCCCCGCCAACCCCGACGACCCCGCCGACGACGGCGCACGCGCCCTCGCCGCGTCCTTGTCGCGTGTGCTGGCCACGCGCGAGCCCGACGCCATGGGCGTGCAGCGGTACGACATCCCGGGCCGCGGCGACGGTGGGAAGGGGTTCCAGCTCCGGTACTGGGGCCCTAGGAATCTCCCTGTTCTCGCCCCGGACGGCACGGTCGAACTCATCCTCCACCAAGTGGAGGACGTGACCGACCTCGTGCTGGCGCGCGAGCGGGCGGATCTGGCCGAAGCCGAGACCATGCGCCGCGCGGCGGAGGTCGCGCGCTCCAACCTCGACTTGAGGGCCGCCAACGCGGCGCTGCGCGAAACCGAGGACCACTTGCGCCACGTCGTCGAACTCAACCCGCAAATCCCCTGGACGGCCGACCCGCACGGCGGCATCACCGACTTCAACGAACGTTGGCTCGCAGTCACCGGCCTGTCGCGGCAGGAAGCGTTGGGCGAAGGTTGGGTCCGGGTGCCCCACCCCGAGGACCTGCCGGGCATGTCGGCGGCCTGGCAACGGGCGGTTGCGACGGGCGAGCCCTACGACGCCGAGGTGCGCCTGCGCATGGCGCAAGGCGGGTACCGTTGGTGGCGGGTACGCGCCTTTCCGCGCCGCGGCGCGGACGGGCGGATCCTGCGCTGGTACGGCACGACGGAGGACGTGCACGACAGGCGGACGGCGGAGGAAGCGCTGCGCGCGGAACGGGAGCGCCTGTCCGCGCTGGTCGCCCAAGCCGCGGTCGGCATCGCCGAAACCAACGCCGAAGGGCGCTTCATCCTGACCAACGGGGCGCTCTGCGCCATCCTCGGCCGCGCGGAAGCGGAGATGCTCGGGCGGCGGCCGGAGGAACTCGCGCCCGATGGGGACGCGGGCGAGGAAGCGGCGCGGAGCCTCCGCGCCCTGGTGTCGCGCGCGCTGGAAGCGGGCGAACCGGCCGTCCTGGAACGGCGCCTCCACCGGCCCGACGGCACGACCGTGTGGGCGGCGGTCCACGCCGGCCCGGTGCGCGACGCTTCGGGCAGCGTGCGCGGCGGCGTCGGGGTGGTCGTGGACACCACGGAGCGGCGCGAAGCCGAGCGGCGGCAGACTTTGCTGGTCGCGGAGCTGAACCACCGGGCCAAGAACATGCTCGCCACCGTGCAGGCCGTGGCCGCGCAGACGCTGCGCGGGACGGCCGACGAGCCGGAGCGGTTCGCCCGCCACTTCAGCGCGCGGTTGCAGGCGCTCGCCCGCGCCCACGACCTCCTGACGAGGATGGCCTGGACCGAGGCGGCCCTCGGCGACATCGTCCGCGCCGCGCTCGTGCCCTGGCTGGGGGGGACCGAGGAGCGCATCGAGATCGCCGCTTCGGCCTGTGCCGGCGTGCGGGCCGGGCCCTACCAAGTGCAAGCCCTGGTGCTGGCGCTGCACGAGCTCGCCACCAACGCCGCCAAGCACGGCGCCCTGTCGCGGCCCGGCGGACGGGTGAAGCTGTCCTGCCGCACGGAGCCGGACGGCGCGGCCGGGCTCTCCTGGGTCGAGAGGGGCGGCCCGCCGGTGTCCGGCCCGCCGGCGCGGCCCGGCTTCGGGACGCGGCTGCTGGAGCGGGGCTTGGCCCGGGATCTCGGGCCGGAGGCGGCGGTGTCGCTGTTCTTCGAGCCCGCGGGGCTGCGGGCCGAGATAGGCTTCCTGCCCAAAGCGGCGCGGAGCGCGTTCCCGCCGATGCCGCCCGACCTGGCCCGGATCTGACACGAGGGCGCCGCCGCCGCCGCGCGGTTGGGATGGACGCCCTCCGCCCGTGCGTCCTAGCCTTGCCCCCATGAGCGAGACGCCCGACCGCACCCCCGCCACCCACGACATCGGCGGCCTCCAGCGCTTCCGCTGCACGCCGGTGGAGCGCGACGAGGCGCCGCCCGACGACTTCGGCCGCCGCGTGGACGCGCTGCGCCAGCTCCTGGCGCAAAAGAAGCTGATGACGGTGGACGAGCTGCGCCGGGGCATCGAGTCCATCCCGGAGAACGAGTACTTCGCCCTCACCTACTACGAGCGCTGGCTCCGCTCGATCGAAACGCTGATGCTGGAAAAGGGAGTCGTCACCGAGGAGGATCTGCGATGACCGCGGCCGAGGGCACCAGCGCCGCCGCCGCCGACCCGCCCGGCGCGCCCGCCCCCGCGGCGCCCCGCTTCGCGCCCGGCAGCCGCGTCCGCGTGCGGGACGACTGGCCGGAGCGCCGCGGCCCCTGCCACATCCGCACGCCGCACTACCTCCGCGGCCGGATCGGCACGGTGGAGCGGGCGCTGGGCCGCTTCGCCAACCCCGAGGACCTCGCCTTCGCCCGCCCCGCGCCTGAGCGCACCCTCTACCACGTGCTCTTCCCCCAGCCGCCGCTGTTCGCCGAAGGCCGCCCCGGCGACGACGTGCTGGTGGAGGTCTTCGAGCACTGGCTCGAACCCGCCGGCGACGCGACGGAGAAAGCCGCATGAGCGCCCCCGCCCGCCCCGAAAGCGTCGCCGCCCTCCAACGCCTCGTGGACGCCCTGAAGGCCCGCGGCATCGTCACGGACGAGGAGCTGGCCGCCCGCCAGGCCAGCACGGACCAAGCCAGCCCCGAAACCGGCGCCCGCATGGTCGCCCGCGCCTGGCTCGACCCCGACTACCGCGCCCTCCTGCTCAGCGACGGCAAGGCCGCGGCCGAGGCGATGGGCGTCTCCATGGCCGGCGCGCCGCCGCTCGGCGTGCTGGAGGACACCCCGGCGCGCCACCACCTCGTCGTCTGCACCCTCTGCTCCTGCTACCCGCGCGCCGTGCTCGGCTACCCGCCGCACTGGTACAAGAGCTTCGCCTACCGCGCCCGCGCCGTGCGGGAGCCGCGCGCCGTGCTCGCCGAATGGGGCACCGTGCTGCCCGACAGCGTGGACATCCGCGTGGTGGACAGCACCGCCGACTACCGCTGGATGGTGCTGCCCATGCGCCCCGCCGGCACGGACGGGTGGGACGAGGCCCGCCTCGCCGCCATCGTCACGCGCGACGCGTTGGTGGGCGTCGAGTTGCCGAAGGCCCCGGCCGCCGCCTGAAGCGCCGCCGGCCACGGAGGGAGGAGCCGAGCATGAGCCACGCGACCCCCGAAGCCGACGAGGCCGCCTGCACCCGCGACAGCCTCGCCTGCCAATCCCGCCTTTACGCCGAGTACGGCCGCGGCAACCGCGCCGCGGTGTTCGAGGCGCTGGCCGAGGACGTGGACTGGCGCTCGGTCGGCCCGGCCCAGGTCCCCTGGAGCGGCAGCTACGCCGGCCCCGACGGCGTCAGGTCGTACTTCGAACGCCTCGACTCCGCCGTGCAGGTCCTCCGCTACGAGGTGGAGCGCACGGTCGCGCAGGGCGAGTGGGTGACGGCCCTGGTGCGGGTCCGCGTCCGCTTCCCCGCGACGGGCGTGGAGCGGGACTTCGCCGCGGCCAACGTCATGCGCCTCCGCGACGGCCGCATCCTGGAGTTCCGTGAGTTCTTCGACACCGCCGGCGCGCTGGAGGCGATGCAAGGGCCGCAGGCGGCGTGACGCCGCCCGGCGCGGCAGCGGACTCGGCGGCGCGGCGGCGGCGCCCGGCGCTTGGCGCCTGACACCGGCCTCCGGTCGGCCCCGCCGCGCGCCGCCGATCCGGCCGCGGACGGCCTGCCCGCCCCGCGGCGCCACCTGTCCACCCTCGTCATCCAGCTCTCCATCGCGGTGACGGTGCTGGACGCGCAGATGCTCGGCGTCGCGCTGCCGGGCATCGCGCGCGGCCTGGAGGTGTCGCCGGCGGACGCGACCTGGCTGCTCAACGCCTACCAGCTCGCGGTGGTCTGCACCCTGCTGCCCATGGCCTCGCTCGGCGAGATCCTGGGCTTCCGCCGCGTGTTCCTGTCGGGCCTAGCCGCCTTCGCCGCCGCCTCGGTGGGCGCCGCGCTCGCGCCCGGCTTCGGCCCGCTGCTGGCCTGCCGCGTGCTGCAAGGGCTGGGCGCATCGGCGGTTATGAGCCTCACCGCAGGCATGATCCGCCACACCTTCCCCCAGGCCAAGCTCGGCGGCGCGATGGGCATCAACGCCATGGTGGTGGCCGTGTCCGGCGCCTCGGCGCCCGGGATCGCGGCGGCGGTGCTCTCCGTCGCCCCATGGCCCTGGCTGTTCCTGGTCCATGTGCCTCTGGGGCTGCTCGGCCTCGCGCTCGGCGCCCGCGCCCTGCCGAACCCGCCGCGCGCGCGCCGCTCCTTCGACACGCCGAGCGCCGCGCTGAACGTGCTCGCCTTCGGCCTGCTCTTCCTCGGCCTCGACCTGCTGCTGGCCGTGCCCGGCCTGGCGCTGCCGCTGATGGCCATGGGCATCCTCGCGGGCTGGCTCCTGGTCCGCCGCCAGTTCGCCCGCCCCGCGCCGCTGGTGCCGCTGGACCTGCTCCGCATCCGCGTGGTGGGCCTCTCGGTGGCCGCCTCCGTCTGCGCCTTCGCCGCCTGGTACGCCGCCTACCTGTCCCTGCCCTTCCTGTTCCAGGCGGCAGGGCGCGGGCAGGCCGAAGCGGCGCTGCTGCTCACGCCCTGGCCCCTGGCGCTGGCGGTGGCGGCCCCGCTCGCCGGCCGCCTGTCCGACCGCGTGCCCACCGCGCTGCTCTGCGCCGGCGGCATGGCGGCGTTGGCGGCCGGGCTCGCGTCCCTGCTGTCCGGCTCCGCGACCCTCCTGTCCGGCGCGGCGGCGCTGGCCGGCGCCGCCGTGGCGCTGTGCGGCGCAGGCTTCGGCTTCTTCATGACGCCCAACAACCGCACCATGCTCTCCGCCGCCCCCAAGGCGCGCGCCGGCGGCGCGGGCGGGATGCAGGCGACCGCGCGCGTGCTCGGCACCACCCTCGGCGCCACCGCGCTGGCGCTGTCCTTCCAGGCGGCGGGCCTGGAAGGCGGGCCGCGGCTGGCGATGGGCGCCGCCATCGGCCTCGCGCTGGCGGCGGCGGCCCTCAGCCTGTCGCGGCGGAAGGTCGGGTGATGGCCGGAGCGAAGACCCACATCCGCCACGACCGCCCGCGCATCGCCGCCCGCGACCTCGCCGACTACATGGCGGCGTCCGAGGTCTCCAAGCGCACGATCGTCCGCAACAGCAAGTTCGAGCCACTCCTCCACGTCGCCCACCACGACGAGGCCCGCGCCGTCGTGTCCAAGTTCATCGCCGACCGCGACACCGACCTGTCCTGGCTCTTGGAGGAAGCGGGGCGCATCTGCGGCCACGCCGCGTCCGAGCCGGCGGGCTTCGAGCGCGACGTGGCCGAGCGCAACGCCGCCTACATCGAGCGCTTCGCCAAGAACTGGCCCAGCGTCCGCCTGCCGCCGAGGGCCGAGGCCCTGCCCGTCGGCGAGCCGCCCCCGCCGCCCCTCCACCTGAACGGCGTCGAGATCACGGTCGAACTCCATTTCCGCCTCCGCCGCGCCGCGCGCGACAACACGCTCCGCACCGGCGCCGGCATGCTGCGCTACTCCAAGAACCGCCCCCTGCCGCGCGCCGTCGGCGAGTGGCAGGCCGCCCTCCTGCTGGGCTCCCTCCGCGCGCTCGACCCGCCGCCGGGCGAAGCGCCCGACGGCAAGCTCTGCCTGGTGCTCGACGCCCAATCCGGCGCCCTGCACGCGGCCCCCGGCGACGCGGTGCGCCGCTTCGGCCAGATCGCCGCCGCTTGCGCCTCCATCGCCGAGCGCTGGCCGACTATCGCTCCGCCGGCGGGGGCGGTGGTGTAGCCGCGCCCCCAGGCCGCGGGCGGCGGCGGCGTGAACGCGCGCCCCACCGCCCCCCGGTTCGCGCTCAATCACCCGCAGGTAAGCCAGCGCCGCCGCATCGGGAACCGCCGCCGGCTCCGCCGACGCTTGGCCGAAGGAAGCACCGGCGCGATTCATCCTGCTCCGCGCCGCCCTGTCCCGCGGCGGCCCCGCTTCGGTCCAGGAGTTCGCCCGTCGCTTCCGCAACGCCCCACGCGGCCCGAAGCTCGCCGGGGTGCTCGCCACCCGCCGCCCTCAGCCAGACCCGTGCCCTGAACGGCGACCGTTTTGCCGCCTGGCCCGCCGGGGCATGCAATGCGGCGAGCACCCACCGGGTCCGGCCCCCTGCGCCGCGCTCCCCACCAGTCGCCGTCGCATCCCAGGTGCCGCGAGGTGTATAGGAATAAATGCTTTGCTCGCCCGCTCTTTCAGACCAGCATCCGCAGCTCCGCCCCGAGGGCTTCGCACATGCCCGGCGTCGCACGCCCGAGAGCACGATTCGCTCGGAACACGCCGCCTGCCCGGCCAGAGCCATCATTCGTCCGAAAGCCGCAAAACGCTGCCCGATCGGCCCGCGCCCTCAGCCTTCGCCGGCCAACCCCGGGCCCGCGCCCTCCGCCGGCGCCTCCTTCCGCATGTAGGCCCAAGCCCGCAGGAAGTGCGGCGCCAAGGCCGCCGGGTGGTCCACCCGGACGATCTGGTCGTCCAGTTCCATCGTGTCGCGGAAGTCCGAGACCACGTCCTCGCCCACCGCCAGCATGTCGATCGCGTCGTCGCTGCGGATCGGCCCGTCGAAGATGTAGCGGATGGAGATCTTCGTCTCCGCCCAGTCGCAGGTGACGGCCCGCAGCGAGGCCGGCACCACGCCGACCAGCGCACGCTGCAAGGACAACAGGAGCTCCGTCCGGAGGAGCTGGTCCATGCGTTCGTTCTGCATCGAGGAACCCTTCCGCGTCGCCGCACCCTACCCCGGATACGCCAACAGCCCCGCAACGACTGCGTGACACCCTGCCGCCGCGGCCTACACGGTGCCGCGACAGGGACGGCACGGGGCGCCCGCCCGGTTTGCCCGCCAACGGCGCCGTGCGGCATCCTCGCGCGGCGGACGGGGAAGGAGCGCCGGCACCGATGGGCGAGACGACGACGACGATGCCGGGCCGCGTCTTGGGCGTGCTCGGCGGCATGGGGCCGCTGGCCGGCGCGCAGTTCATGGTGCGCCTCACCCAGCTCACGCCCGCCGAGCGCGACCAGGACCACGTGCCCGCCGTGCTCTGGTCCGACCCGCGCGTGCCCGACCGCACCGCCGCGGCGCGGCGCCTCCCCGGCGGCGCCGACGCGCT
>NZ_BAAAFZ010000036.1:46366-56399 GCF_039523795.1 Craurococcus roseus
TGCCCGCCCTGCTGCGCGGCGTCCGCCGCCTCGCCGCCGCCGGCTGCGGCGCCATCTGCATCCCGTGCAACACCGCGCACGGCTGGTTCGAGGAGATGCGCGACGCCGTCGCCCCGGTGCCGATCCTGCACATCGTGGACGCCGCCGCCGACGACCTCCTGCGCCAAGGCGTGCCGTCCGGCGGCCCCGTCGGCCTGCTCGCCACGGAAGGAACGCTGGCGATGCGCCTCTACCCGGAGCGCTTCGCGGAACGCGGCGTCGAGGTGATCGAGCCCCGCGCGTCCGCCATGTCGGAACTGGTCACGCCCGCCATCGCCGCGGTGAAGGCCGGCCGCGTCGCCGAGGCCTACGCCCCGCTCGCGGAAGCGGCGCACGGGCTGATGGCGGCCGGGGCGGTCGCCGTGGTGCTCGGCTGCACGGAGATCCCGCTCGGCATCGCCGCCGGCCCCGCCCTGCCTTTCCCGGTGGTGGACACGGTGGACGCGCTGGCGCTCGCCGGCATCGCGTGGTGGAAGGCCGCCGCCGGCACGGCGGCGTGACCGGCGCCCTTGGGCGAACCAGTGTTTCGGGGAATACTCCGGCCCGGAACCACCGAGGGAGGATTCGGAGCATGCGGAAAACCTTCGCGGTCGCCGCGCCGCTGTTGGCGGCGTCGTTGCTCCCGACGCCGGCATCCGCGCAAGCGCCCGGCCGCCACGTGACCGACGTCCGGACGGTGTCGGACCTCGCCGCCGTGTGCGATCCGCAGGTGAGAGGCGTGGAGCGGCTGGAGTCGATCGCGTACTGCCAAGGCTACATCACCGCTGCCGGGCAGTTCCACACCGCCCTGCACCCGTCCGACGGCCCGCGCCGCCCGCTGTTCTGCGTGCCGGCCCCCGCGCCGAGCGTGGCCCAGACCGGCCTCGGCTTCGCCGCCTGGGCGCGGCAGAATCCGCAGCGCGCGAACGAGCCCGCTCTGGACGGCCTGCTCCGCTGGGCGCAGGCGACGTATCCCTGCCCGACCAACGCCGCCGCCGCGCGCCGCGCCCCGGCCCGCTGAGACGAGGAGGCACACCATGGCCAAGACGCGGACTCGTCGGCTCGCCGCCCTGCCGCTGCTCGCCGCGCTCTCGCTCGGCGCCTGCGCCGGCGACCTGACCGACACGCAACGCCGCACCGGCACGGGCGCCCTCGGCGGCGCGGCGCTGGGCGGCCTGATCGGCTCCTTCGGCGGCAACGCCGGCTGGGGGGCGCTGATCGGCAGCGCCGCCGGTGCCGGCGGGGGCTACCTGTTCGACCAATCCGAGCGGTCGCGGGAGCGCGCCTACTACCAAGGCCGGTACGACGCCCGACGCGCCGGCGGCCGGTACCGGGAAGGCCGCGGCCCGGACTACTGACCGCTCCCGTCGGGCGCGGGGCCGCGGCGCCCCGCGCTCAGCGCGCCGGCCCGGCGAGGCGCCCGGTCCCGCCGGCGCGGATCGCGTCCAGCCGCTCGCCGACGTAGCCCCAATTCACCACCCGCCACCACTCGCGGAGGTAGTCCGCGCGGCGGTTGCGGTGGTCCAGGTAGTAGGCGTGCTCCCAAAGGTCGTTGGCGAGCAGCGCCGGCCGGCCGCCGGGCGGCAGCAACACGCTGTCCTGGTCGGGCGTCGTCACAACGTCGAGGCCGCGCCCCCGCGGGTCGGTCACGAGGAACACCCAACCGGAACCGAAGTGCCACGCCCCGGCCTCGTCGAACCGCCCCTTCATCGCTTCGAAGGAGCCGAACGCCCGGTCGGTCTCGGCGGCCAGCGCGCCGGACGGCGCGGCATCGCCGCCGGGCCGGACAACCTTCCAGAACAGTTGGTGGTTGGCGTGTCCGCCGCCCTGGTTCCGCACGGCGGCACGGATCTCCACCGGCACCTCCTCGATGCGGGAAAGCAGTTGCTCGATGGTGAGCCCCTGCCACGCAGGGTACGGCTCCAGCGCGCGGTTCAGCGCATCCACGTAGGCGCGGTGGTGCTTGGAGTGGTGCAGCTCCATCGTCTCGCGCTCGATGACCGGCTCCAGCGCGTCGTAGCCGTAGGGCAGCGACGGCAGGTCGTAGGGCACGGCGCGCCCCCTAGGCCGAAGCCGCCACGTCGCCCGTCGCCTGCCCGACTTCGATCAGGTAGCCGTCCGGATCGCGCATGTAGCAGCGGATCTCGCCGCGCTTGCGGATCGGCGGCGTGACGAAGGCGGCGCCCTTGGCCGCCCAGTCGCGGTGCGCCGCCGCGATGTCGGCGACGCGGAGGTTCAGGAAGCAGGTCGCCGAAGCCGGATCGGAGGGTGGCGCGAGCGAGATGCCCGGCTTGTCGGGCGTCGGCCCGCCGCCCGGGTTCATCAGGACCCAGGCGTTGGCCAGGCGCACGATCGCGGGGCCTTCGTCGCGCACCACCCGGCCCCCGAGCACGTCGCGGTAGAAGGCCACGGAGCGCGGCACGTCCGCGACGGTCGGGAACACCGTCACCAGCATGCCTTCGGCCGGCGCGGGGAAATCGTCCGCTTCCATCGGCATCCCCTCCGATCGGGCCGCTCATGGCGACCGGCAACGCCGGCGCCCGCGCGCCGGCGTTGCCCGCCGACGCGGGCTTGTCACACGGCCCGACCTTCCGCTGCGCGCAGCGACGCCGGGCGCGGGTCGGGCCGGATCGTGCCCGCGGCCACCCCTGCGGCGGCGAGGGCGAGCCCGGCGCAGGCCAGCATCGCGGCCCGGTAGGCGAGCAGGAAAGCGTCACCCGAGGCCGCGACGACGTCGCGCCGCTCCGCCTCCGTCAGCCCGTCCGCGTCCGGCGCGGACGCGAAGCCCGGCCGTGCCGCCGCGACCGCCGCGCGCGCCTCCGGCCGCAGCCCCGTCTCGGCCAAGCGCCGGTCCAGCGCCGAAGCCTGCGCCGCCAGGGTCGCCGTGCCGAGCACTGCCACCGCCAGCAGGCCCGCGACCCGCGCCACCGCGTTGTTGATGCCGGACGCCGCCCCGGCGTGACGCTCGTCCGCGGACTCCATCACCGCCGTCGTCAGCGGCGCGACCGTCGCCGTCATGCCGAGGCCGAGCACGACCATGCCCGGCAGCACGCTCCACCAGAACGACCAGTCCCGGCCCGCCGACAGCCCGAGCAGCGCGAAGCCGGCCGCCGCCACCGCCGGCCCGCCGACGAGCGGCCCGCGCGCCCCGAACCGCCGCGCCAAGCCGCCGGACGCCCGCGACAGCAGGCCCATCAGCAGCGAGAACGGCAGGAACGCCGCCCCGGCCTCGGCCGGCGAGTAGCCGCGCAGCCCGATCAGCTCGAAGGGCAACAGGAACAGCGCGCCGGTCAGCGCCGCGTAGAGCAGCAGCGTCAGCAGGTTGGCGCCGGAGAAGGTGGAGGAGCGGAACAGCCCCAGCGGCACCATCGGGTGCGCCGCGCGGGCCTCGTGCCGGAGGAACCACGCGCCCGCGCACACGCCGACCGCGGCGGCGACGAGCACCGCGGCGCTCTGAAGGCCGGACTCGCCGGCCTCGATCGCGGCCCAGGTGACGGCGCCCAGCGCGAGCGCCGCCGCCGCCGCGCCCGCCCAGTCGAGCGGCGGCGCCTCGGCGTCGCGGCTTTCCGGCACGTGCCGGAGCGTCAACCAAGCCGCCACGGCGGCCAGCGGCAGGTTGATCAGGAACACCGCGCGCCACGACCACGCCTCCACCAGCCAGCCGCCCAACACGGGGCCGACTGCCGTGGTCAGCGCCCCCGCGCCCGCCCAGGTGCCGATGGCCCGGCTGCGCTCCGCTTCCGGGAAGGTCGCGGCGATCAGCGCCAGGCTTCCTGGCACCATCAGCGCCCCGCCCACGCCTTGCGCCGCCCGCGCCGCGACCAGCGACGCGGGACCGGGCGCCGCGGCGCAGCCGGCCGAGGCCAGCGCGAACACGGCGATGCCGAGCAGGAACACGCGCCGGCGGCCGAAGCGGTCGCCCGCCGCGCCGCCGACCAGCACCAGCGCCCCGAGCGCGAGGGTGTACACGTTCACCACCCATTGCGCCGCCGATGCCGAGGCGCCGAGCCCCTGCTGGATCTCCGGCAGCGCCACGTTGACCACCGTACCGTCGATGAACGCCATGCCCGAGCCGAGGATGGTGGCGGCGAGTATCCAGCCGGCGCCCGCGGGAGGGCTCTCGCCGGCGCACGGTCGCGCGCGTATCGCGGCGGCGTCGCAGGGCGGGCGTTGCGGTCCGATCATGGGCAGCGATGGTCCGCCGCCCGGCCGCGGGCATCAAGCGCCCGCACCGTTCAGCGGGAAGCCGGCGCCGCCGCTGTCGCCACGGCCACGCGCCCACCGCGCGCCTCGGGCCGGTGGCCGCCGCCGTGCTCGGCGCGCTGCAAGCCGTAGTAGGCGGAAACGAAAACGCAGACCGCCGCCGCGAAGGCGAGGCCCGCCCGGTGCGCTTCCGCGAGCAGGCCGCGCCGGATCTCGTGCAGCCGGCGCTGCAACGGCGTCGGCCCGTGGACGAACATCGCCGCCATCGTAGCCAGGATCGGCAAGTGCCCGATGGCGTCGAGCTTGCCGAAGTCGAGGATCGCCAGCCCGAAGATCGCACCCAGCGCCAGGATGCCGACCCGCGACAGGGCGAAGCCGGTCAGCATGTGGAAGGCGAAGGCGAACTCCACGAAGCCCGCCACCACCATGAAGTCCGACGGCAGCACGCCGAACAGCAGCCAGGGCCGCTCTTCGAGCAGCGGGAAGGTCCACTGCGGGTAGGCCCACTTCTCGACCGCGGCCCACATCAGGCTGGCGCAAAGGGAGGCCTGGAGGATGGGCATCCGCAGCCGCCGCGGCCGTCCGGTCCCGCAGGAGGTCAGCGCCATGTAGGCCGCGAGGCCGAGGAACACCGGGTAGTCGGCGAGGTGGAAGGCGCCGTAGAGCGCCGCCCCGTAGCCGTACAGCGCCAGGATGCCGGCGGCGCCGAGGACGCAGGTGCGCGGCGAGAACATGCTGGCGGCGATGCCGAGCTGGAGCCAAGCCGGCCACGCCGCGTCCGTCTTGAGTTCCGGCGTGAGGATGGCGCCGCCGGCGGTAAAGAGCGCCACGAAGAAGGCGCCGAGGCCCGCGCGCAGCAATCGCTCCTCCACCTCTTCGCCCCCGCGCCGCGCGAGCGCGCCGCCGCGCGGGGACGCCGCCGCCAGCCGGTCCAGCAGGAAGCCCGCGGCCATCAGCAGCGCGAAACCGGCGAAGACCAGCGGGAAGCGCCCGGACAGGACGGCGGAGATCGGCATCGGCGGTTCGGCCACGTCGAAGGGCGCGAACCACTTCACGTGCGCCATCGCCCGCGACGGCAAGCATAAGCAGCACGCCGCGAGAGCAGCGGCGGACAGGAACGGCGCCACGAGCCCGCGGTCCGCCCGCGCCCCCGGCCGCGTCCCGGCCGGGAACCCTTGAGGCTCGACGATGCGCATGGCGGTGCCCCGGAACGCGGCGCTCAGAGGAGCGGCGGGACGGAGGCCGCCGCGGCGCCTCCGCCTGGCAGGGCCGCGCGCGCGAGCGGCGGCAACGGTTCGGCGGTCCGGCTGCTCATGAGGGCCCACTCCATCGCCGGAGGCTGTCCGCCTCCGCGCGCCGAGTATCGGGGGGATGCCGAAGCGCGCCTGTGCGGCGTGTCACCGCTTGGTGCGGCGCACACGGACCAAGCCTTCCGTCGCGCGCCGGGCTACGCAGCGACGGCCCTGCGCTGGCGCGGGTCGCCCCCGGCGGAGGAACCGCACGCGCCGCGAGCCAGGAAGCAGCCGATGACGCGACCGAGCCGCGTCCGCGCCCCCGGTTACATGGGCTGTTGGCGGCCGGGAGCGCCGGCGGGCCGCCGGGCGCGGCGGTTCGTCAGCCCGCGCCGAGCGCCCAGAGCAGCACGCCCTTCTGGGCGTGCAGCCGGTTCTCCGCCTCGTCGAACACCACGCTCTGCGGCCCGTCGATCACCTCCGCGGCCACCTCCTCGCCGCGGTGCGCGGGGAGGCAGTGCTGGAAGATCGCGTCCGGCGCCGCGTGCGCCATCAGCTTCGCGTCCACCTGGTAGGGGCGGAGCAGGTTGTGGCGGCTCGGCCCGCCGCCGTCGCCCGCCTCCTCGTTCATGCTGACCCAGGTGTCCGTGACCACGCAGCGCGCGCCGCGCACCGCCTCCACCGGGCTTTCGGTGAGTTCGATGCGCGCCCCCTCGCCCCGCGCCCAGTCCAGAAGCGCGCGGGGCGGCCGCAGTTCGGGCGGCGTGGCGATCCGGAGCGTGAAGCCGAAGCGCGCCGCCGCTTGGATGAAGCTCTGCGCCACGTTGTTGCCGTCGCCGACCCAGGCCACCACCTGCCCGGCGATCGGCCCGCGGTGCTCCTCGAAGGTGAGCACGTCGGCCATGAGCTGGCAGGGGTGGCTCACGTCAGTGAGCCCGTTGATGACGGGCACCGTCGCGTGCTCCGCCATCTCGCGGATGCGCCGCACGTCGTGGGTGCGCATCATGATCGCGTCCACGTAGCGCGACAGCACCTTGGCGGTGTCGCTGACCGCCTCCCCGCGCGAGGACTGCATGTCCCGCGCGTAGAGCATCACCACGTCGCCGCCGAGTTGCTTCACGCCCACCTCGAAGGAGACGCGCGTGCGCGTGGAGGGCTTCTCGAAGATCAGCGCCACCGTGCGCCCGGCCAGCGGCTTGGCCGCCAGCGCCCCGCGCTTGCACTGCGCCGCGAGGTCCAGCATCCGCCGGAGCGTCGCCGGCTCGAAGTCCATCAGCTCCAGGAAGTGCCGGGGGGGCTCGCGCCCCCCGGCCTCCGTCCGCACCGCCGCGAGGGCGCTGCTCATTGCGCGGCCTCCTTTTCTCCGCCGGGCTTCGCGCGCAGGCAGGCGCGGTCGAGCAGCCGCAGCGCCTCGTCCGCCTCCGCTTCGGTGATGATGAGCGGCGGCGCCAGGCGCAGCACGTTCATCCCAGCCGCCACCGTCAGCAGCCCTTCGGCCACCGCCGCGGCCTGCATGTCGGTGTTGGACACCTCCGGGCGCAGCTTGAGGCCGACCAGGAGCCCCGCGCCCTGCACGCCCTCCACGACGTCAGGGTGGCGGTCCGCGAGCCGGAGCATCCCGCGCCACAGGTGCCGCGCCACGCGGTCCACGCCGTCGAGGAAGCCGGGCGCGAGGACCACGTCCAGCACCGCGTTGCCGGCGGCGCAGGCCAGCGGGTTGCCGCCGAAGGTGGTGCCGTGCGTGCCCGGCTTCAGGTGCTCCGCCACCTTCTCCTTCGCCAGGACGGCGCCGAGCGGGAAGCCGCCGCCGATGCCCTTGGCCGAGGAAATCACGTCCGGCTCGATGCCCGCCCACTCGTAGGCCCAGAGCTTGCCGGAGCGCCCCATGCCGGTCTGCACCTCGTCCAGCGCCAGCAACAGGCCGAACTCGTCGCAGCAGCGGCGCAGGTCGCGCAGGAAGTCGAGCGAGGCCGGGCGCACGCCGCCTTCGCCCTGGACCGGCTCCACCATGACGCCCGCGGTGTGCGGCCCGATGGCGTTGCGCACCGCGTTCATGTTGCCGAAGGGCACGTGGTCGAAGCCCTCCACCGGCGGCCCGAAGCCCGCGAGGTACTTCGCGTTGCCGGTGGCGGCGAGCATGGCGAGGGTGCGGCCGTGGAAGGCGCCCTCGAAGCACACCATGCGGAAGCGCTCGGGGCGCCCGTTCTCCGCGTGGTACTTGCGCACCGCCTTCACCATGCCCTCGTTCGCCTCGGCGCCCGAGTTGCAGAAGAACACGCTGTCCGCGAAGGAGGTCTCCGCCAGCCGCGCCGCCAAGCGCTCCGCCTGGGGCACGCGGTACAGGTTGCTCACGTGCATCACGCGCGCCGCCTGCTCCGCGATGGCCTTCACCAGATGCGGGTGGCCGTGGCCGAGGCTCGAGGTCGCGATGCCGGCGCCGAAATCGAGGAATCGTCGCCCGTCCGCCGTCCACAGCCAAGCGCCGTCGCCCCGCTCGAAGGGGAGGTCGGCGCGGTTGTAGGTCGGCATCAAGGCGGGGATCACGGGAGAGGGTGCTCCTCCAATTGCTCCCCCGCGCCGGCGGGCATTCGCGGGCGCTCCAGGGGAAGCGCGGAGGTTGGGCGCAAACGCGCCGCCGCGTCAAACCCGCGGGGCGCGCGCCGGCGGCGGATTACGCCGCCGCACCGACGCGCCCGCGGACCGGGTCAGCCCCGCCCGGCGGCGGTGCCCTCGTAGGTGAAGGTCGGCAACCGGTTCAGGTCGTCACGCGACGCCGACCCGGTAAGCGTCCAGCGGTTCCGCTCGCCGACCGTCCGCAGCCGCTCGTAGGGCACGGCCACCAGTTTGGCGCCGATGCCGAGGAAGCCGCCCACCGACACCACCGCGATCGGCGCGCCGCCGTTGCCGGGCAGCACGATGTCGTCGATCTCGCCGATGCTCTCGTTCGCCTCGTTGTACACCGCGGCGCCGATGACCCGGCTGGCGCGGCGCGCGTCGCGCATGGAGGCGCCATCCGCAGCCGCCAGCGCGGCGGGGCCGCCCGCGTCGGAGCGGCGGTCGGGCGCGTTGGGGCTCGGTGGATTGGCGGGCGCGTTGTCGCGCGGCGCCTGCGTCCCGCCGACGCTGCTGCCCGGGTTGGTGGCGCCGCCGCCCGCGGCGCCCTGGTTACCCTGGCCGGGGCCGCCGGTCGCCTGCCCCTGGTTGGAGGTGTGCCCGCGCCCCTGCATGTGCGGCGGCACCTGCCGGTCGGCCGCTTCGCCGCTGCCGCCGCTGGGCGAGCCGGCGTTGTTGCCGGGGATCGTCTGCGTGGTGCCCTGCCCCGCGTTGTCGCCGGCGCGGGCGCCGGGGCTGCCGCCGAGCGGGCCCTGCTGCGGCGTGGTCTGCGTGGTCTGCGGCGCGCGCGAGGTGCCGGCCGAGCCCTGCGCTCGCACGGCCGCCGGAGCGGCGATCAGCGCGGCCGCGGCCAGGGCCGTGACGGCCAGCAATCGGGCGCGGCGGGTGGGGGCGGTCGTCGGCATGGGGCGTGCTCCTCGCGTTCCGGTTCCCGGAGACCCGGGTTGAGAACGCCAACGCCCCGGCGGCGGCCCGGTTTGCTCCCCGGGGACCGCCGCACCGCCGCCCGGTCACTCCGGGTCCCCGGTGTCCGGCTTCAGCCCCGCCGCCTGGATGCCCGCCACGGCGCACGCCTCGTCCTGGGCCGAAACGTCGCCGCTGATGCCCACCGCGCCGAGGATCGTCCCGCCCGCGTCGCAGGCCAGCACCCCGCCCTGCACCGGCACGGCGCGGCCGCCCGCGATGTCGGAGAGCGCGTTCATGAAGCCCTGCATGGACTGCGCCCGCCGCGCCAGCTCCCGGCCGCCGAGGCCCAGCGAAAGCGCGCCGAACGCCTTGCCCAGCGCGATCTCCGGCCGCAACAGGCTGCTCCCGTCCTCGCGCTGCACCGACTTGATCTGCCCGCCGGCGTCCAGCACCACCACGGTCAGCGGTTGCAGCTTGAGTTCGCGCCCCTTGGCGCGGGCGGCGGCGGTGATCGCCTCGGCCTGTTCCAGCGTCAGTCCGTTCGCGGGGTAGCGTGCCATGCCCGGTCGTCTCCTGCTCGGTTGCGCGCCCCCTATCGCCGCGCGGACCGGCGGCGGCAAGGCGGGCCCGCCGTCTCGCCCGCGCGCGCGGCGCGTGCGAGAACCCGCCCATGCCCGAGGACGCCACGCGCGGAACGAAAGGCGGCGGGGGCGCCGCCCGCCGGAAACCCCGCCCGGCCGGCCCAGCCGGACCGCCCGCGCCCGGTCCGCTCCCCACCGAAGCCCTGCTGCGCGAAGCCGCGCTGAACCACCTCGCGCGCTTCTCCGCCACCGAGGCCGGCCTCCGCCGCGTGCTGGAACGCCGCGTGGACCGCTGGGCGCGCCGGAGCGAGGCGGCGGGCGAACCGCCGGAACTGGTCGCCCCGCGCGCCGCCGAAGCCAAGCGCCACGCCGCGGCCGTGGCCCGGAAGATGGTCGAGGCCGGCGCGGTGGACGACGCCGCCTTCGCCGCCGCGCGCGTGCGGCGCTTGTCGCGCGGCGGCCGGTCGCGGCGCGCCATCG
>NZ_BAAAFZ010000036.1:56458-57571 GCF_039523795.1 Craurococcus roseus
GAGGCGGCCGCGCTGCTCGGCACACAGTACCGCGAAGGGCGGGGCGGCGTGCCGCGCGACGCCGCCGAAGCCGCGCTGCCGGAGGAGGAGGGCGCCGAACTCGACGCCGCCCTCGCCCAATGCCGCCGCCGCCGCACCGGCCCCTTTTCCCGCGAGCCGCTGTCGGCCGAGGCGCGCCTCAAGGCCCTCGCCGCCCTGGCGCGCGCCGGCTTCCCGCGCGGCGTGGCGGAAGCGGCCCTCGACATGGACCCGGAGGAGGCGGAAGCGCGGCTGGCCGGGTTCCGGCAGGGGTGAGGCGGGGCTTCAGACGAACCAGTCGTCCGGCTCGGCCGCCTCGCGCGCGTTCGGGCTGCCGAAGGCCTCCGTGACGAACACGGCGTGCCACCCCCGGTAGTCGCCCCGCTCGATGCCGAGGCCGACCTCCGTGTAGGCGGGGTTGAGCAGGTTCGCGCGGTGGCCGGGCGACGCCAGCAGGTTGTCGTGGAGGGCCTCCACGTCCGCCGCGTCCAGCACGGCGGCGTTCTCCCCCAGGGCGCGGTAGCCGTAACCCGCCCCTTCGGCGCGCTGGGCGGCGGAGGGGCCGCCTTCGCCGGTGTGGCCGAAGCTGTCGGTCGCCAGCATCCAGGACGTGCGGCGTTCCGCCGTGTCCGAGAGTTCGGCGTCGAACGGGAGCGCGCCCGCGCCGGCCCCGGCGCGAGAGGCGTTGATGAGCTGGAGCAGGTAGGTTTCCCATTCGGATGGCGGCGCGGCCCTGTCGGCTCTCCCCTGTCGATGGCCGTCGTCAACGGTTGTGCGCCCGCGCGCGGCGCGGGCATGCGTCGCCGCCCGACGGTGGACGGAGCCGAACCGACGCGCGGGCGGCATCGGGCACGGCGGTTCGGTCCCTGCGTGCCGGTGGTGGGCGTCCCGCCGGCAGTTCCGCGGTCGAACGCCCGATGCGCCCCGGACCACTCGGGCAGTTGTACGTAGCTCGCAAGCCTCGGAAAGCCGCGCGCCGCGCCCTCGCTCCGGCCGGTTGACCCGGCGCCGGAAACTCCGCACACCCGAACCCTCCCCGGCAGGAAGAACGGAGACGGCGCGCGTGGACGGTGCGGCGGGCGGCGGCGAACGGCG
>NZ_BAAAFZ010000037.1:0-511 GCF_039523795.1 Craurococcus roseus
CTGCTCGCGGGGCTCGCGGCCGCCACGCGCAAGACCGCTGGCGCCGCGTCGCAGGGCCGGGCCGGCGCGCCGCGGCAGGCGGCCCGGCGCGGGCGCCGCATCGGCACCCGAACCGGCGACCCGCGCTCCGGAGGGCGTCTGGACCTCGTCGAAACCCTGCGCGCCGCGGCGCCGTGGCAGCGGTTGCGGCGTCGGTACGCCGTCGCGGACGGGCCGCGCGTCGCCATTCGGCGCGAGGACTTCCGCCTCGTCCGATTCCGCCAGGAGACCGGCACCACGACGGTCTTCGTGGTTGACGCCTCCGGCTCCGCGGCGGTGAACCGCCTGGGCGAGGCCAAGGGCGCGGTGGAACTGCTCCTCGCCGATTGCTACGTCCGGCGCGACCAGGTGGCGCTGCTCGCCTTCCGCGGCCAGGGCGCCGAGCTGTTGCTGCCGCCGACCTCCTCGCTCGTGCGGGCCAAGCGGAGCCTCGCCGCGCTGCCGGGCGGCGGCGGCACGCCGCTCTCCGCCG
>NZ_BAAAFZ010000038.1:0-337 GCF_039523795.1 Craurococcus roseus
GCGGCCGAAGCCCGTTCGCCGGCCAGCGCGCCGGGCAAGCGCTCGGCCGCGAGGGCCAGCCAAGCCAAATCCGGGGCCAGCGCGGGCTGCTCCAGCAGCACCTGCCGCCAGATGCCGGGCGCGTCGGGCAGGTCCGGCGCCGGCAGGGCGCGCGGCCCCGCGGGTCCCGGCGCCGCCAACCCGTCCGCTTCCAGGTCCCGCAACAGCGCGCGCGCGAAGTCGCCCGGCACGGCGTCGGCGGGCGCCGCCGCGAGCGCGGCGTGGGCGGACGCGGCGCAGAAGCCTTCCAGCAGCAGCGCCGCCTCGCCCAGGTCCAGCGCCGCGTCGCGCCGGCGCG
>NZ_BAAAFZ010000038.1:505-9839 GCF_039523795.1 Craurococcus roseus
GCCGCACGCGCTGGAGCCACACGCCTTCCACCACCGCCACCGCGCCGCCCGAAGCGTCGCGCAGCGCAAGGTCGGCCGCGGCGCCGCGCTCGCCGCGCGCCGACAAGCGGACGCGCGCCCCCGCGGCGGGGCCGCCCCCGCGCCGCCAGACCAAGCGGGCGAACCGCACCGGGACCAAGCCGGCCGGGTCGTCCGCCGCAGCCGCCGCACCGTCCGGCCGAAAGCCGATCAATGCCTGCAACGCGCCGTCCAGACGCGCGGGGTGGAGCAGGAATTCGGAGTCGGCCGGGGCCGCCGGCGGCCGGCGCAGTTCGGCTTCGGCGACGCCCGCCGCCGGGTCCGCTTCCAGCGCGGTGACGGCTTGGAAGGCGGGGCCGTAGTCGAGCCCTGCCGCCGCGGCGGCGGCGAGCAGCGCGCCCGCCGGGACGGCGCCGCCGTTCGCCAACGCCGGCGCCGCCCCGTCCGGCAAGCGCGGCAGCGGCGAAACGCGGCCCGTCGCGTGCAGGGTCCAGGGCTCGTCCGAAAGCCGCGCGCGGCTGCGCAGGGAGAAGGCGCCGTGCTCGTCCAGGTCCGCGCGCAGCTCGCGCGGGCGCTGCTCGGCGTCCAGCGGCAGGGCGTGGAGGATGGCGAAGTCGCGCGCCTCCAGCGCCGGCGCCTCCGGGTGGCGCGCGTTCCCGGCGGCGAGCGCCATCTCCAGCATCGCCGCGGCCGGCAGCACCGGCCGGCCCAGGAAGCGGTGGTCCGCGAGCCAGGGCTCCAGCGCGGTGTCGAGCAGGCGCGTCCAACGGCCCGGCTCGTTGCCCTCGCGGAAGCCGAGCAGGCGGTGTTCGGGAACGGGGTCCGTCAGCCGGCGCGCTTCGGCGCTGGGCGTGTGCCAGATGCGCCGCCGGTGGAACGGCGTCGCAGGCAGGCCGCGCCGCGCCGCCGGCCCGGCGAAGGCGGGCGCGCCGCGCGGGTCGGCGCGCGCGGCGAAGGCGCGGTCGGCGATCGCCGGGAACGGGTCGGCGCCCGCCGCCGCCTCGTCGCGGCGGTTCAGCGTCGGCAGCACGGCCGAGTCCGCGGAGTCGCCCCGCAGGCACTCGCGCAGGTAGCCGAGCAGCACGGGGTTCGGGCCGATCTCGATGAACAGCGCCGGCCCGCCGGCCATCGCGGCGGCGCGGCGCACGGCTGGGAGGAAGGCCACCGGCTCGCGCAGGTTGCGCCACCAGTAGGCCGGCCCGCACTCCCCCAGCGGCCCGCCTGTCACGCTGGACACCAGCGGCACGCGCGGCGCGGCCCCCGCGGCGAGCCCGTCCAACTCCCCCAGCAGCCCGTCGCGCACCGGGTCCATGGCGGCGGAGTGGAACGCGTAATCCAGGTCGAGTTCCAGGAAGGCCCAGCGCCGCGACGCCGCGGCCTCGCCCAGCCGGCGCAGCAGCGGCGCCGGCCCGGCGACGGTGATCGAAGCGGGCGCGTTGACGGCCGCGACCTCCAGCCCGCGCCCCGCCTCCGCCCCGCACGCGGCGAGCACCGGCAGCGCCTCGTCGGCGGAAGCGCCCAACGCCGCCATGCGCCCGGCGCCGCGCGTGCGCTGCTGGTGCCGGCTGCGCGCGTGGACCAGCCGCGCCGCGTCGGCCAGGCCGAGCAGGCCGGACGCGGCGGCGGCCGCCACCTCGCCCACCGAATGGCCGAGGCACAGGTCGGGGCGGATGCCCTCCGCCGCCAGCGCGCGGACGATCCCGTGCTGGACCGCGAAGAGCAGCGGCTGCGCGCGGTCGGTCGCGGCCAGCGCCGCGTCCGGCACGCCCGCCGCCAGCGCCTCCGCGACCGACCAACCGAGCCGCGGGGCGAGCGCCGCGTCGGCTTCGAGCACGCCGGCGCGGAAAGCGGCGCTCCCCGCCATCGCGTCGCGGCCCATGCCGGCCCATTGCGCGCCGTTGCCGCTGAACACGAAGGCCACGCGCCGCCCGCCCGGCGGCGCGGCCTCGCTCGACGAAGCCGCGGCGTTCGCCGCGCCCGCGCGCCAGGCCGCGAGCGCGCCCAGCAGTTCGGGGCCGCTTTCCCCGCGCGCCGCGAGCCGGTGCGGCAGGAGGTCGCGCTGCCCGGCGGCGCCACGCAGCAAGGCCGGCAGCGCGGGGGCCCGCACGGCGGCGAGCGCGGACTGCCAGCGCTCCGCCAGCGCGTCGAGCGCCGGGACGGAGTACGCCGAGAGCAGCAGCGGCGGCAGCGCCGCGTTCGCGGCTTCCCCGGCCGGGGCGGCCCGCGGCGCCGGCGCGGCGGCGAGCAGCGCCGTGGCGTTGGTGCCGCCGAAGCCGAAGCTGTTGACGCCCACCACGGCGCGGGCGCGGCGCGGCAAGGGCTGCGGAGCGGTCGGCACCCGCAAGCCTAGCGCGGCGAAGTCGATCGCCGGGTTGGGCGCGTCGAAGTGCAAGGAGGGCGGGATGCGCCCGTGCTCCAGCACCAGCAGCGCCTTCAACAGCCCGGCCATGCCGGAAGCCGGCTCCAGGTGGCCGATGTTGGTCTTGGCGGAGCCGACCGGCAGCGGCGCCTTCCGGTGCCGGCCGATGGCCTCGCCGAGCGCCGCCGCCTCGATCGGGTCGCCCGCGGCGGTGCCGGTGCCGTGCGCCTCGAAGTAGCCGACGCGCTCCGGCGCCACGCCGGCCTCGTCCATCGCCTGCCGCAGCAGCGCCGCCTGCGCCGCGCCGTTGGGCAGCGACAGCCCCACCGTGCGCCCGGCGGCGTTGGTGCCCGTGGCGAGCAGCACGGCCCGCACCGGGTCGCCGTCGCGCAGCGCGTCCGCGAGCGGCTTCAGCACCACCACGCCCGCGCCTTCCGCGCGCACGTACCCGTCGGCCGAAGCGTCGAAGGCGCGGCAGCGGCCGGTGGGCGAGAGCATCCCGGCGCGGGAGAAGCCGAGGAACGGGTACGGCGAGAGCAGCAGGTTCACGCCGCCCACCAGCGCCGCCGGCATCCGCCCCGCGCGCAGCGCCTCCGCCGCCAGGTGCAGCGCCACCAGCGACGAGGAGCAGGCGGTGTCCACCACCTGCGCCGGCCCGCGCAGGTCGAAGGCGTTGCCGACGCGGTTGGCGAGGATGGACAGCGCGCTGCCGGTCATGAAGTACCGGTCGCCCGAGGCCGGGTCGCCTTGCCGCAGGTCGGCGTAGTCGGTGAGCGACGCGCCGACGAACACGCCCGCGCCGGTGCCGGCGAGGCGCGACGGCGGCAGGCCCGCGTCGTCCAGCGCCTCGGCCGCGACCTCCAGCAACAGGCGCTGCTGCGGGTCCATCTCCGCGGCCTCGCGCGGCGAGATGCCGAAGGCGCCGGGGTCGAAGCCGGAAACGTCGCCCAGGACGCCGGCGGGGAAGCCGGCCGCGCGGCCGGGCTCGCCGCGGCGCGGGTGCAGGAAGGCGGCCTGCGTGAAGCGGTCGCCCGGCAGGGTCGTCACCGCGTCCCGCCCCTCGGCCAGCAGGCGCCAATAGGCGTCGAGGTCCGGCGCCCCGGGCAGGCGGCAGGCGGCGCCGACGATGGCGACGGGCATGGGGGAGGGGAGGCGGCCGCGCCCGGCGCGGCGCCTCATGCCGGAACGCCTTCCAGCGCGGCCGCCCGCGTCGGCGCGGCGGCGCCCCTCGCGCTTGGGCCGCGCACCACCCGCTCCAGCAGCGCGTCCACGGCGTCGAAATGCGCGTCCCAGCCCGGCGCGCGCCAGCCCTGGAGGCGCGAAAGCTGCGCGGCGCGCGCGGCGGAGCCGGGTTCGGCGTAGTCCAGCACGGCGCGCCGCCACGCGGCGCCGTCCAGCGGGTCGAGGTAGTCTGGCACCGCGCCGCCCACCTCCCGCAGCGCCGGCAGGTCGGAGCAGAGCGCGGGCACGCCGAGCGCCAGCGCCTCCGCCAACGGCAGGCCGTAGCCCTCCGCGAAGGAGGGGAACAGCAGCGCCCGGCTGCCCGAAAGCAGGGACGCGACCTCCGCGTCGCCCGGCGTGCCGCATTCCCGCACCAGCCCGCGCAGGGCGGAGCAGCGGTCCAACAGGTCCAGGATGTTCTCGTTCTCCCAGCCGCGCCGGCCGAGCAGCAGCAGGCGCGGCGCCCGGCCGCCCAGGCGCGCCGCGAAGTCGCGCCAAAGGTGCAGCAGCAGCAGGTGGTTCTTCCGCGGCTCGATGGTGCCGAGGCAGACGAAGTAAGGCGCGCCGTCCGGCGTCGGCGGAAGCGGAACGGCCGCGCGGCGGGTGCCTATGCCGAGCGGCGCCACGGTGACGGTTGGCGCGGGCAGGCCGCGCGACGCGAGCTCCCCGCGCAAGCTGTCGGCCGTCGCGGCGGAGTTCACCACCACGCCGTCCGCCATCGCGGCGACGGTCGCCACGCGCGCGGCGTGGCGCTTCACCTGCGGCGGCCGGGCGTACTCCGGGTGGCTCAGCGGTATCAGGTCGTGGACGAAGGGGACGAAGGCGGCGCCGGCGCGGCGGAGCGGCGCGATGGCCGCGGCCCGGTCCAGCGCGCGGTGCGAGACGAGGAGGAACACGCTCGGGCCGCCGGCCGCTCCGCGCGGCGCGGCGAGGGCGTCGCGCAGCGCCCGCTTGCCGGCGCCGACGCCCAGGCCGGCCAGGATCGGCAGCGCGGCGCGCCAAGCGTGGCGCCGCGCGCCGGCGGCGCCGTCCCAAGCCGCCTCGATCGCGTCCAGCAGCGCCGCCAAGGCGGGGCGCGGCACCGCCGCGAAGCCCCCGGCGGGGATCTGCGCCGCGAAGGTGCAAGCCTTGGGCGGTTGGGCGGCCCACCGCTTCGCGTAGGCCATCTCGACACGGTCTATGCCCGAAGGCGCGGCGCGGCGGACGCTGAACAGGAGGCGCGAAACGTCCAGGATGACGTGCACGGGTTTTCGCCTGCCCCCTCGTAGGACGGAGCGGCTGCGGCCCGAACCGACCCGCAATCAACCCGCCGCCTTCGTGCTCACTACGCGGTGCGCGACGACGCGGTCAATCGAACGAACGCATCGTAATCACCCGACAACATTGCAGGCGCGGCGCGGAGGGCGGCGCGTCGCGGACGCGCTCCAGGTAAAGGCTTGCGGCGCCCCGGGCCAAGCATTAGGAAGGCGCCTCGCCCCGCGGCCCGGCGCTGCTGTAGCTCAGTGGTAGAGCACTCCCTTGGTAAGGGAGAGGTCGACAGTTCAATCCTGTCCAGCAGCACCAGCGCTTCCGACGGCATTGCCGACTTGGCGGCCTCCGGCCGGAACGATCGGGCGCGGCCGAGCCGGCGGGACGACGCCTCCGCGGCGTCGTCGCCCGGAGCCGGGGACGCCGGGCGCACGGACGGGGCGCCCATCCGCGCCGACGGCGCGCGGTGGACCGGCGCGGCGCGTCGTGCCCGGCATCCCGGAGCAGGAAAGGCGGCGTCCGACCGCGGCCAAGCACCCTTTCGAGCGGCCGCTGGCCGGCTTCGGGTTCCGGCCGCGGCGCACCGTCACGGCCCGCCCCGCCGCTGCCGCTCGCAGGCCGGCCCCGGGGCCGAACGCGCCGTCACGGCGCGCGCCGGAACGCGAAGACGGCGCCGTCCCACAGCGCGAACGGGGTCGCGCCGGCCACCTCCAGCGCCATGCCGTGCGCCTCCGCCCAACGCGCGGCGTCGGCGCGGTCCCGGTCCGGGTCGCCGCGGTAGGACAGGTTGAGCGCGGCGAGCGCGCCGCCCGCCCGCAGCGCGCGGGCCGCCCCCGCCACGTGCGCGTCCGCCACCCCGGCCTGCACGAGGTAGGGGAAGGAGTCCACGGCCAGCACCAGGTCGAACACCCCCGCGGGCAACGCCGAAAGGTCCAGGCCCGGCGTGGTTTCGAACCGCGCGTTGGGCAGGCCCGCGTGGCGCCGCCGGGCCTCCGCCACCATGCCGGCGGACACGTCCAGGCCGAGCACCGACCGGCAGCGCGGCGACAGCGCCGCCGCCACGCGGCCGAAGCCGCAGCCGAGGTCCAGCACGTCCGCGCCGGGCCGGAGCAGGTCCGCGCCCTCCAGCCAGCGCACCGCCTCCGCCGTGGCGGCGGCGAGTATCCCCGGGTCGCCGAGCGAGTAGAGGGCGACCGCGGCCTCGGGCGAATGGGACACCGCGCGGTCGAAGAAGGCGGCGATGCGGGCGACGCCCCCCGCTCCGGGCCCGCCCAGCGCGGAGTGGTCGCCGCCCGTTTCCGCGATCTCGGCGGCGAGCCGGTCCAGCGCCGCGTCGTGCCCGTCGAGCAGCCGGCGCATCGCGCCCCAGCGCGGGCCCGGCGGCTCGGGCCGGCGCGCGTCCAACTCGGCGCGGATGCCTGCCGCCGTTTTGCCGCCCAGCAGCAAGCGGGCCAGCGCCACCTCGGCCGAGATCCGCCCGGCCAGGCACGACCCCACGGCGTCCTCCGCCGGGGGGAGGACGCCGTGGGGAGGGGTGGCCGGCTCAAACGGCACGGAGCCCCGGACCGGCCGCCGCGGCGGCCGGGCGGGGAGGCGCCGGCAGCCACCCCAACTCCTCCAGCCGCGCCCCGTCCCGCAGCAGGAAGCGGTCGCCGATGTCGGCGCGCCAGCGGAGGTCCGGGGCGATGACGTTGCGCGCCCGCGCCCGCGCCCCGGCCTGCGCCTCCTGCACCGTGGCGCCCGTGCCGGTCACGACCATGGCGCGCCCCGTGCGCCGCCGCGCCAGCAGCCGTCCGCCTTCCAGCCGCACGTCGCAAGGGTGGTGGTGCCGGGCCATCTCCTCGGCCCCGGGCGGCTCGCGGAAGAACAAGGGCAGGTCGTCCTCGGGCGGGCTGGCCGCGTCCTCCTTCGGGAAGGGCGGGACGGTGAGCACGATGCCCACGGACCAGCCGGGCAGAACGGCGAACCCTTCGTGCCCGCCGCCGTCCAGCATCCGCCCGAGCAGGTCGCCCCAGCCGTCCCGCTGCAAGGGCGCCAGCACGGCGAAGCCGGGGTCGCCGAAGCGGCAGGTGAACTCCAGCGGCCAGGGGCCGCGCTCGTCGACGATCATGTTCAGGTTGACGTAGCCCACGTGCCCCGCGCGGGCCAGGGAGGGCGCCACCCGGTCCAGGGTGGCCCCGAACAGCCGCTCCGCGCCCTCGAACCCGGCGAGCGTCCCCATCTCGGTCGTCATCTCGCCCATCTCGCCGGGGAAGAAGCGCTTGTGCTCGAAGTCGATGCAGGCCGGGCGCAGGAAGCGCCGTCCGTCGAAGTAGGCGCCGACGCCCACCTCCACGCCCTCCAGCCGCTCCATGAGCAGCACGCGGCCCGGCGGCGTGCGCCCCAGCACCCAGCGCAGGTCGTCGCCCGCCGGGTGCTCGCCGACGACGGTGGCGCGCGCGTTGTTGTCGTGCTTGAGCACGAAGCGGCCGGGGTTGCGGGCCAGCCACGCGGCCGCGTCCGCCGGGCCGGGGAAGGCGACGCTCCTGGCGGTCCGCAGCCCGGCGTCGCGCAGGACGCGCTGCCCGAAGGCGCGGTCGTACTCCAGCCGGTCCCCGAGCGAACTGCCGCCGACGACCCGGTACCCCGCGGCGCGCAACTCGTCCTGCAACGCGCCCTGGCCCACCCTCTCGAACAGGACCACCCCGCCCTTACCGACCCAGCCCAGCTCCGCGCGCCAGTCGGCGACGGTTTCGACGAGGCCGCCGAAGGCGCCGGCGGAGGCAGGGCCGGAGGCGTGGACGCGGACCTCGTGCCCTTCCCGCATCAGGCCGAGGTAAAGGCTGCCCAGGTCCACCCTCGCGCCGATGCCGAGCACGCGCATGCTTCCTCCCTTCCCGTGCCCGGGCCGCGCCCACCGGCACGGACGGCCGGGTCGGGACCCGCGTTCCTCCGCATCCGGCAGCGCGGTCATGGACCGTGCAAGGATGCGGCCGTTGATGCCGACAAGGAAACGGCCGGGGCGGGTCGCGGGTTCGGCCGCCATCCGTCCGGCTTTGGTCCAGCCGCGCCCTTCGGGCCAGCGACCGTCGAGCGGCGAGCCCCGCCACCGAAAGGGGCCGGGCGCCGAAGCGGTCTGGGTGCCCCGGCCCAGGAGCGGTAAGGGGGCCTCCACAACCGCTTGGGGAAACGCCGTGCTCGTTCTGGTTTGTGCGCCCGATAGCAACGCCCGCGCGCCGGGGGCGAAGGGGCCGCGCCGCCGCCCGGAACCGCGAACCGGGGCTGCGGCGCCCAACTCCGCCGCCGCCGCCCGGCGCCGCCGCGCCGCGTCCTGGCGCGTCCGGCCTTGAGCCGACCGCCGATGGCGCCCCCGACGGAGGGGCTGGGGCCGCGCCGGGCCGTCGTGGCCTCGCTCGCCGCCGCCGTCGCGCTCGGGCTGCTCGCGCTGGGCTGGGAGGTGCTGGCGGCGGGCGGCTGGACGGTGTGGGAAGCGCTGATCCTGCTCTGCCTGGCGGCGAACGCGCCCTGGCTCGGCCTTTCCGCGGCGACGGCGCTCGCCGGCCTCGCCATCCGCCTGCTCGTTCCCGATCCAGCGGCGTTCGTGCTGCCGGCGTTGCGCCGGGCGGGCGGCGGGCCGCTGCGCGACCGCACGCTGCTCGCCGTTTGCGTGCGGCTCGAGGACATGGGCGCGGTCCTGCCGCCCTTCGCCCGGCTGCTGCAAGAACTGCGGACGGCGCACAGCGACCGCTTCGCCCTCGGCATCCTGTCCGACACCCCGGCGGGCGAGGCGGCCGATGCGGAGGCGGCCGCCGTTGCCGCGCTGGCCGCGCGCTTCCCCGAAGGCGTGGTGCTGTACCGGCGGCGGGCGGAGAACGCCGGCTTCAAGGCCGGCAACCTGATGGACTTCCTCGACAACCACGCGGCCGGCTTCGACCACGCGCTGGTGCTGGACGCGGACAGCGCCATGTCGGCCGAGGCGGTCGCGCGGCTGGTGCGGGTGATGCAGGCCGACCCGGGAATGGCGGTCCTGCAATCGGGGATCGCCGGGCGCGGGGCGGAAACCCGCTTCGCCCGGCTCTACGACTTCGGCCTCCGGCACGGCGCGCGGGCCTGGACCGCGGGCCAAGCCTGGTGGCAGGGGCCGGAGCAGCTCTGGTGGGGCCACAACGCCCTCCTCCGCATCGCAGCCTTCCGCCGGGACGCGCGGCTGCCGCTGCTGCCGGGCGGCGAGTCCATCCTCAGCCACGATTACGCGGAATCGGCGATGCTGCACGCCGCGGGCTGGGCGGTGCGGGTGCTGCCGGAGGACGCGGGCTCCTTCGAGCGCCACCCGCCCGACCTGCTGGCGCTGTTCGGCCGTGACCGGCGCTGGGCCGCGGGCAACCTGCAATACCGCCACCTGCTGCGGCGGCCGGACTTCGGCAGGCTCGGCCGGTTGCAGATGCTGGAAGCCTTCCTCTACTACGCCTTTGCGCCGCTGCGCTTCGCCGTGCTCCCGCTCGCCGCCCT
>NZ_BAAAFZ010000038.1:9858-13403 GCF_039523795.1 Craurococcus roseus
GGAAGGCACGCCGCGCGGCGCGCTGCTGTTCCTGCTGCTGCTCGGCTTCGCCGTGCTGGCCCTGCCGAAGCTGGCCGGCTACGCCGAAGCGCTGCTGCGCCCCGGGCAGGCCCGCCGCGCGGCGCTGCTGCGCGGCATGGCGGCGGAATTGGCGCTCGGCCTGGCGCTGGAGACCCTCGACGCGCTGGAGCGGACGCTGACCCTGCTGCGGCTGGCGCGCGGGCGGTTCGGCGGCTGGGCGCCGCAGCCACGGGCGGCGCGGGACGTCACCTGGGCCGCTGCGGCGCGGCGGTTCGGGTGGCACACGGCGGCGGGGCTGGCCATGGCCGGGTGCTTCGGCGCGGCGGGCGCCTTCGCGCTGCTGGCGGCGCTGCCGGCGCTGGCCGGGCTGCTGCTGGCCGTGCCCCTGGCGGTGCTGACCGCGCGGCCGGTGGCGCGGCACCGCCGCGCCCGCCGCCGCGACGCGCCGGTGGTCGGGGACGCGGCTACGGCGCCGCGCCCCTGCCCGGCAGCATCCGGCGGATCACCCCGTCGCGCTTGACCAGCGCGTGGTAAAGCGCGCCGGAGACGTGCAGCGCGATCAGGACCACCAGCAGCAGCGCCACCGTCTTGTGCGCGGCGCCGATGGTCTCGGCGAAGGCCTTGTCCGTCGCGGCGATCTTGGGGAGCGGGATCAGCCCGAGCAGCCGCGGCGTGGCGCCGTAGGCGTTCGCGGCCGTCCAGCCGAGCAGGGGCAGCACGATCAGCACCGCGTAGAACGCCCAATGCGTCCCCCGCGCCAGCCCCCGCAACGCCGGCGGCAGGTCGGTCGGCGCCGGCGGCATCGGGTGCGTCAGCCGCCAAGCCAGGCGCGGCAGCATCACGAGCAGGATCGTCGACCCCACGGCGAGGTGCCAAGCGGCGATGGTCTCCTCGGCCGACTTGGGCAGCACGGCGGGCAGCACCAGGGCGATGGCGACCTGCGCCGCCACCAGGGCGGCGACCAGCCAGTGGAACGCCCGGCTCACCGCGTCGTAGGGTTGGTCGAGGCCCGCAGTCTCGGCGGGGACGCCCAGGTTCGCCGACATGTCCGGTGCTCCTCTATCTGCCTGGGGGGCATAAGGCGCCCGGACCGCCCCGAGTTCGCCCGAAGGCGACCGTGCCGGGCTTTCCGCGGGAGCCAAGGCGCGCGGTCAGCGGCGCGGAGCCGGTCGCGGGGCGCGCCGCGAGGTCAAGGCCCCGGAGCCGCGAGGTCAAGGCCCCGGAGGAGGCGGCAGCGCCGCGGCGGCGGGCGCCTCGGCCAGCGCGGCCGGGCCGGCGTCGTCCTTGAGGCCGGTGCCGGTCAGCCGGCGCGACAGCGCTTCGCGCATCAGCCAAACGAGCTTGGCCGCCGCGGCTTCGGGGCGGAGCCCGCCGGCCGCGTGGATGTTGGAGATGCAGTTGCGCTCGGAGTCGCGCCGCCCGACGCGCGGCCCGTAGGTCAGGTACACGCCGAGGCTGTCCGGCACGCTCAGCCCCGGCCGCTCGCCGATCAGCACCGCCACCAAGCGCGCGCCGAGCCGCTCGCCGATCTCGTCGCCGAGCGCCACGCGGCCCTGCGCGGCGACCACCGCCGGCGCCACCGACCACCCGCCGAGGCGCGCCAGGCAGGCGCGGAACACGGCCGGTGCGTGCCGCTGCACCGCGGTCGCCGACAACCCGTCGGCGAGCACGAACGCCACGTCGAAGCCGCCGGGCGCGAGCAGGTCGCGGCAAGCGGGGTCAAGGCGGCGGCCCAGGTCCGGGCGGCGCAGGTAAGCGCCGCGATCCGGCGCCGCGCTCCGCACCCGCACCGACGGGTGCGCGGCGAGCGCGGCGTCCAGCGCCGCCTCGTCGAGCGAGGCGTGCACCGCGTCCCGCGCCAGGGCGTGCGCGAGCTGGAGGTCCAGCACGTCGCGCAGCGCCAGGGCGTCGCCCGCGGCCCCGAGCCCGATCCGCGCCGGCGTCGCCGCGCGCAGCTTCGCCCACGGGTCGCGCGCGCCCTCCGCGGGGGCGCCGGCCGGGGCGGGCGCCGGGTCAGCCGACATCGGCGGCGCCCTCCGCGTAGCGAGCGAGCCGGGCCAGGCGCGGCGCCTCCGGGCTCGGCGGGCGGATGCGCCCCTGCCGGTCGGCGACCTCCATGCGCACCAGCCAATCCTCGAACTCGGGCGCCGGCCGCAAACCCAGCATCGCGCGCAACGCGAGCACGTCCTGGAAGCCGAGGCTCTGGTAGTTCAGCATGACGTCGTCGGACCCGGGCACGGCGATGAGGAAGTTCACCCCCGCCACGGCGAGCAGCACCATCAGCCCGTCCATGTCGTCGCCGTCGGCCTCGGCGTGGTTGGTGTAGCAGACGTCGCAGCCCATCGGCAGCCCGAGCAGCTTGCCGCAGAAGTGGTCCTCCAGGCCGGCGCGGACGATCTGCTTGCCGTCGAACAGGTACTCGGGGCCGATGAAGCCGACCACGGTGTTGACGAGCAGCGGCCGGAAGGCGCGCGCCACGGCGTAGGCCCGCGCCTCCACCGTCTGTTGGTCCACGCCGCCGTGCGCCCCTGCCGAGAGCGCGGCGCCCTGACCGGTCTCGAAGTACATCGCCTCCCCGCCCGGCCCGGCGCGGCCCAGCGCGAGCGCCGCGTCGCGCGCCTCGCGCAGGACGGACAGGTTGACGCCGAAGCCGGCGTTGGCGCCCTCCGTGCCGGCGACCGACTGGAACACCAAATCCACCGGCGCGCCGCGGTTCATGGCCTCGATGGCGTTGGTGACGTGGGTCAGCACGCAGGTCTGGGTGGGTATGGCGTACCGGTCCCGGAGCGCGTCCAGCATCTCGAGCAGCGCGATGCAGTTCGGCACGCTGTCGGTCGCGGGGTTGACGCCGATCACCGCGTCGCCCGAGCCGCAGAGCAGCCCGTCCAGGGTGGAAGCGGCGATGCCGCGCGGGTCGTCGGTCGGGTGGTTGGGCTGGAGCCGCGTCGCCAGCCGCCCCGGCAGGCCGAGGGTGGAGCGGAAGGCGGTGACGACGCCCCGCTTGCGCGCCACGGCGATCAGGTCCTGGTTCCGCATCAGCTTGGACGCCGCGGCCACCATCTCCGGCGTCAGCCCCGGCGACAGCGCGGCGAGCGCGGCGCCGTCGGCCTCGTGCGACAGCAGCCAGTCGCGGAACCGGCCCACCGTCATGTGCGAGACGGGCGCGAACGCCGCCGCGTCGTGGGTGTCGAGGATCAGCCGCGTCACCTCGTCCGACTCGTAGGGGACCACGGGCTCCGACAGGAAGGCGCGCAGCGGCAGGTCGGCCAGCGCGAACCGCGCCGCCACGCGCTCGGCGTCGCTCCCTGCGGCGACGCCGGCCAGCTCGTCGCCCGAGCGCCGGGGCGAGGCGGCCGCCAGCAGGCGCGCCAGCCCGTCGAAGCGGAAGCGCTCGCCGCCGGCTACGGCCGTCCAGGACCCCATGCCCCCTCCCGCGCCCCAGGCCACCGCGGCGCGCGGCGCGCCGCCTGTCGAGCCGCTCGGCTCCGGCCCCGGACCGGCCGCGGCGCTTCGGCGCGGCGCTG
>NZ_BAAAFZ010000038.1:13475-13969 GCF_039523795.1 Craurococcus roseus
GGCGCCGCCGGCGAGCGCCGCCGTGCGCGACGCCCGGGGAACGGTCGCGCCCCCGCCCGCGGCCAGATCGCCGGCCGTCCCCAGTGTCGGCTCGCAGGGGGCGCCGGGCAAGTCCGCCTTCTCCCAAGGCCGGGCGACGGCGCGGCGGGCCCGAAGCCCTCCGGCCCGCCCGGCGCGAGCGGTGGCGCAGGCGGGCGCTGCGGAGGCGGAGTCATCGTCCGGCGTCATCCGCGCCCGCGGCCATCGCCGCGCCGCGGCGCCCCGGTCACCGGCGGCCCGGCCCCGCACGGAGGTTGTACTAGGAAATATTTCCTGGTACCTATAGGCGTTCCCGTTCGGACCCCAGCACCGCCATGACCGACGCCCCCACCGACACGAACGGCACCGAAGCCCGCGCCGCCCTCACGGCCCGCGCCCCGGAGAGCGCGGCCGGGCGCGAGCGCCTCCGCCATCGCAACCGCCGCCTCGGCGACCTGGGCGCTGGTCGGCAGCAT
>NZ_BAAAFZ010000038.1:14048-146518 GCF_039523795.1 Craurococcus roseus
CGAACACGAGCGCATCCGCCAGCGCCGCACCGAGGAGCGCCGCCACCGCGACGCCGACCCCGCCGAACAAGCCGCCCGCGATGCCCTCCTCGCCCGCACCCGCGCCCAGGCCGCCGAAGCCCGCGAACGCCTCCGCCGCCGCCTCGCCGGCGGCAAGGTCCGCTACTCCCCCCACCGCCCCTGGGAACCGCTGTCCGACGACGAATGGGCCGCGCTCGCCCCCTTCGTCCTGCGCGCCGCCGCCGGCCCCGGCCGCCCGGTGCGCGACCCGCGCGGCCGGCTCGACGCGATCTTCTGGATGGCCGCGCACCTTCCCGGCCCCGGCTGGTCGCTCGCCCCCTGGCGGACGCTCCCGACCCGGTTCGGGAAGGCGGACACCGTCGCCCGCCAGTTCCGCCGCTGGGCGCAGGCTGGCCTCTGGACCAAGCTGCTCGAAGCCCTCGCCGACCCCGACCGCCCCGGCGGCGCCGTGCTCCGCCGCCTGGAGAGCTGGATCTGCCGCTCCTACCGGCGCGCGTGGCGCCTGCTCGGCGTCCGAGGCGTCGCGCTCGCCCGCCGCCTCGGCTTCCTGTCGGCGCTGCGCGGCCCGCCCTGGTACCTGCCCGACCCCGATTTGTCCGAAAGCATCAAAAGCAAACTCCGCCGCCTCCGCGATTGCCTCCGCGAGAAGGGCGAGGCGGCGATGCGCGCCATGCTGCCCTGCCCGGACTTCTTCCGCGCGGCCGGCAAGCTGCTCTGGACCGCCAGCGGCGGCCGCCGGATCAACCGCCACCTGGCCCCGCCGTGACGACGACGGCCGGCCCCGCCGCCCAGGCACCGGCCCGCGACCGCCCCGGGCGGGGACGCGCGCGGCGTGGACCGCCGGCGCGGCCGTCGCCGGATTCAAGGTCCGGGGTCGAGGCCCGCGCGCAGGCGCCTGCCTTCCTCGCTGCCCGGATCGACCAGCCCTTCGCGGAGGAAGAGGTCGATCAGCACGAGGTTGACGTTGAACTTCACGTCCGACGTGTCGCGCACCGCTTCGAGGACGCGCCCGGCCGGCCACAATTCGTAGCGCTCCACCTCGTCGTCGCCCGGAACCGGCGTGAAGTCCTCCGGCAACTCCAGGTCGAAGCAGTGCAAGACGTCGCGGCGGATGCCGGGGCCGTCCGACATGCGGTAGGACACCCGCGAGACCTGCCGCGCCCGCGCGGCGAGTTCGGGCGGCATGCTCGCCTCCTCGGCGGCCTCCTTGAGCAAGGTCTGCATGGGCGTCAGCCCCGCCGGGACGCCGCCGGCCACCAGGTTGTCGAGCTTGCCCGGCGCCACGCTCTTGTCCTTGGCCCGCCAGCCCACCCAGAGGTGCAGGCCGTCCGGGCGGCGGACGCGCCCGTTCACGTGGACGCCCTGCGAGATGACGCCGAGCGGCGACAAGGCGCCGCGGTCCAGCCGGGCCACTGCCTCGGAGTCCGGCGCGGCCCGCACGTCGAACGCCTCGTCGCGCCGCGAAACGACACCGGCCGCCGCGAGGTGCGCAACGACGTCTCCCAGCGCGCGGGAGCGCGCCTCGACGCCTTCGCCCGCAACGAGTTCCAGCCCGTCCCCGCCCTGCGCGTCGAAGGCGCCGCGGACGGATCGGAGCCTCCGCGCCATGTCCTCCGTCAGCCAACCCACCCGCGCGGAGCCGATGCGCCACGGCACGAGGCCGGCCAGGGAGGCCATGTCGTTGCAGGTTTCGATGTGGCGCCGCAAAGGAGGCATGAGGACCCTATTTCCGGCGCGCACCCGCCGCGCGGCGGCGCCCGGTTTGCCCAACGCCGGTTCGGGGCCATCTTTGCGGCGACCCCGGAGAATTCCTTTGAGCGACTCCAAGGCGGCCGAGCGCGGCCACCTCCAAACCCTCTTGACCCTCGCGCCTTGGCTCTGGCCCCCCGGCGAGCCGGCCCTGCGCGCCAGGGTGGTGATAGCCCTGCTGCTCATGGTGGCCGCGAAGGGCGCCAACGTGCTGGTCCCCATCGCCTACGCCCGCGCCGTGGACGCGCTGACGCCGAAGGAGGGCGCGGCCGCCATCGCCGCCGTGCCGATCGCCCTGGTGCTCGGCTACGGGCTGCTGCGCATCTCCTCCAGCGCCTTCTCGGAACTGCGCGACGCGGTGTTCGTGAAGGTGCAGGCGCGGGCGGCGCGGCGAATCGCGTTGCGCGTGTTCCAGCACCTCCACGCGCTGTCGCTCCGCTTCCACCTGGACCGGCAGACCGGCGGGCTGTCGCGCGTGCTGGAGCGGGGCACGCGGGGCATCACCTTCACCCTCGACTTCATGCTGTTCACGATCGTGCCGACGATCATCGAGATCCTGCTGGTGGCGGCGATCCTGTGGGGGATGTTCGACGTCACCTTCGCCCTGGCGACGCTCGGCACCATCGGCGTCTACATCGTCTTCACCCTGCTCTTCACCGATTGGCGGCTGCGGTTCCGGCGGGAGATGAACGCCACCGACCAGGACGCCAACACCAAGGCGATCGACAGCCTGCTGAACTACGAGACGGTGAAGTACTTCAACAACGAGGCGCACGAGGAGCGCCGGTACGACGGCTCGCTCGCGCGCTACGAGAAGGCTTACAGCCGCTCGGAAACGACGCTGAACCTCCTGAACGCCGGCCAAGCCTTCATCATCGCGGTCGGGCTGACCCTGGTGATGGTGCTGGCGGCGCGGGGCGTGGCCTCCGGGCGGATGACGGTGGGCGACTTCGTGCTGGTGAACACCTACCTCATCCAGCTCTACATGCCCCTCAACATCCTCGGCTTCGCCTACCGCGAGATCAAGCAGGGCCTCACGGACATGGAGGAGATGTTCCGCCTCATGCGCCAGCCGCGCGAGGTGGAGGACGCGCCGGGCGCGCCGGCCCTGCGCCCCGGGCCGGGCGAACTGGTGTTCGAGGACGTGCGCTTCGGCTACCGGCCCGACCGCGAGATCCTCAAGGGCGTGTCCTTCCGCGTCCCGCCCGGGCGGACGCTGGCCATCGTCGGGCCGACGGGGGCGGGCAAGTCCACCATCTCCAGGCTGCTGTTCCGCTTCTACGACGTGACCGACGGCGCCGTCCTGGTGGACGGCCAGGATGTCCGCGACGTGACCCAATCGTCCCTGCGCTCGGCCATCGGCGTGGTGCCGCAGGACACCGTGCTGTTCAACGACACCATCCGCTACAACATCGCCTACGGCCGGCCGGGCGCCACGGACGAGGAGGTGGTGGCCGCGGCCAAGCTCGCGCAGGTCCACGACTTCGTGGAGCGCCTGCCCGACGGCTACCGCACCATGGTCGGCGAGCGCGGCCTGAAGCTCTCGGGCGGCGAGAAGCAACGCGTCGCCATCGCCCGCACCATCCTCAAGGACCCCCGCATCCTGGTGCTGGACGAGGCCACCAGCGCGCTCGACACCCGGACGGAACAGGAGATCCAGGCGGCGCTGAACCGCGTTTCCGCCAACCGCACGACCCTGGTCATCGCGCACCGGCTCTCGACGGTGGTGGACGCCGACGAGATCATCGTCCTGCAGGACGGGACGGTGGTGGAGCGGGGGAACCACGGCGCCCTCATCGGCCAGGGAGGATTGTACGCCGGCATGTGGCAGCGGCAGGCGCAGGCGGTGGCGGCGGCGGAAGCGGCCGCCGCGGCGCAGGCGGCGGCCGACCTCGACAAGCCGCGGAGCGCGCGCGACATGGCCCGTGTTGCGCCTTGAGGTTGCGCGCCGCCGGCGCGGGGGTTTCACGCCCGCCCGCAAAGCCCCATCTGCTTCCCCGACAAGGAGGGAGGCCCGATGCAACTCGACCCCCAAGGCGTGGCGCCCGAGGATCTCAGCCACGCCGGTTCGATCGTGGACAAGGCCATCGAATACATGATGCAGCAGAAGGTCGCCCCGATATCGGCCGCCTCCGCCCTCCTGGGCGGCGCCCTCGGCTTGCTGGCCCGGACCATGGACGACCGGGCGATCGCGGCGGTGCTGCGGAACGCCCTCGTTTCGGTCGAGACCGGGGAGCTGCGGGAGATGCGGGACCACCTCCCGGGCGGACAGCAGGCCGGTTAGCGGGGCTGAACCTCCCGGAACGCTTGACTGCGCGGCGCGGGCCGGGCATAGCCGCGCCCTTCACAGCCACTCCGCGGGTGCCTGCCGCCCGTGCTCGCGTTCAGGGATTTGCGACCATGGCCCGCCGTTGCGGCATCACCGGGAAGGGCGTGCTGACGGGGAACAACGTCAGCCACGCCAACAACAAGACCCGCCGCCGCTTCCTGCCCAACCTGCAGGAAACCTCCTTCTTCTCGGACGTTCTGGCCGCGCCCGTGCGCCTGCGGCTTTCGACGAACGGCATCCGCACCATCGAGCACAACGGCGGGCTCGACGCGTTCCTGCTCGGCACGCCGGACCGCAAGCTGCCGGTCGAGGCGAAGGCGCTGAAGCGCCGGATCGCCAAGGCCCAGGCGAAGAAGGCCGGCGCCGCCGCCGCCTGACGACGAGGCGATCGGCGGGCTTCCCGGTCCGCCCGGTTGCTGTAGGCTGGCGGAACGGCGGCGCGGACGGGTCCCGCCGCCAAGGCTTGCGGGAGCCGCCATGCCGCCGGAGTTGACCCCCGAACTTGCGGCCTGGGTCGGCCGATCGCGCACGGTCGAGGAAGAGGTCGGCCTTTCGGCGGTCCGCCGGATCGCGTCCATGCTGGACCTCGATCCCGGCGCCTTCCGCCACGGCGACCCGTTGCCGCCGCACTGGTTCACCCTGTTCGTCGCCGAGACCGCGCGCCACTCCGACCTCGGCCCGGACGGCCATCCGAAGCCCGGCGTGTTCCTGCCGCCCATACCGCTGCCGCGCCGCATGGGCGCGGGGCGGCGCGTCCGCATCGCGGACTCGCTGCGGGTGGGCGACATCGCCACGCGGACCACGGAAGTCGCGGCCATCGTGCCGAAGCAGGCGCGGACCGGCCCGATCACCGTGCTGACCATGCGCCACACCATCCGCCGCGGAGAGGACTTGGTCGCGGTGGAGGAGTTCGACGCCATCTACCGCGAGGCCGTGGCGCCCGGCGAGCGGAGCGCGGTGGCGCCGTCGGTCCCGGCGCCGGCGGAGGCGGCGTGGCGGGAGGAGAAGCTCCTCGGTCCCGCCCTGGTCTTCCGCTACTCGGCCGTGACCTGGAACGCCCACCGCATCCACTACGACGCCGACTACGCCCGCGGCGAGGAAGGCTATCCGGCCGCGGTGCAGAACGGCGGCCTGACCATGCAGCTCCTGCTGGACGCGGCGACGCGCCGCTCGTCCGCTCGCCTTGCCGGCTTCTCCGCGCGCCTCACGCGGGCGCTGTACGTCGGCGACACCGTGGTTCTCGCGGGGAGTGCAGTAGCGGACGGGACGGCGAAAGCGTGGGCCGCCGACGGCGACGGCAACCTGTGCGGCGAAGTCGAGATGGAGTTCGCATGAGCTCGGGCGGCGGCGGCCCGCTGGCGGGCGTGCGGGTGGTGGACCTCACCAGCGTGGTGGTCGGCCCGGCCTGCACGCGCGCCTTGGCGGACCACGGCGCCGACGTCGTCAAGATCGAGGCGCCGGAGGGCGACCTGCTGCGCCACATCGCCAACGGCGCGCGTTCGCCGGGCATGTCCGGCAAGTTCATCAACTTCAACCGCAACAAGCGCTCGGCCGTGCTGGACATCAAGCGGCCGGAGGGGCGCGCGGCCCTGCTGCGCCTCATCGCGGGCGCGGACGTCTTCGTCAGCAACATCCGGCCGGCGGCGCTGGCGCGGGCGGGCCTCGACCACGCCTCGCTCGCCGAGGGCAACCCGCGCCTGGTCCACTGCTCCATCGTCGCCTTCGGCACGGACGGGCGCTACGCCAACCGGCCGGCCTACGACCCCATCATCCAGAGCCTGTCCGGCGTGGCGGCCACCTTCCACCGCGCGACCGGTGAGCCGCGCTTCGTGCCGATGGTGATGACCGACCACATCACCGGCTTGGTAGCGGCGCAGGCGATCGGCTTCGCCTTGTACCGGCGCGAGCGCACCGGGCGCGGCGAAGCGATCGAGGTGCCGATGTTCGAAACCATGGCCGCCTTCGTCGCGGCCGAGCACCTCGGCGCCGCGACCTTCGACCCGCCCGAGGGGCCGGCCGGCGACAACCGGCTGCTGAGCCCCGAATACCGCCCGCTGCCCACCGCCGACGGCTACATCACCGTGGCGCCGAACACGAACGCCCAGGCCTTCGCCTTCTTCAAGGCCATAGGCCGGCCGGAACTGCGCGACGACCCGCGCTTCGACTCGCCGGTGTCCCGCACGGCGAACGCGGTCGCCTACTTCGAGGTGCGCGTCGCCGGGCTGCGCCAACGCACCACGGCGGAGTGGCTGGAGACCTTCGCCGCGCTCGACGTGCCCGCGGCTCGGTACAACACCATCGAGGATCTGCTGACCGATCCGCACCTCGCCGACGCCGGCTTTTGGGAAAGCGAAGACCACCCGACCGAAGGTCTGCTGCGGCGCACTCGCGTCGCGGGCCGCTTCGGCGGCGGCATGCGGGACGAGGCGCTGCCCGCGCCGCGCATGGGGCAGCACACGCGGGAGGTGCTCGCCGAGGCCGGCTTCGGCGAGGCCGAGATCGCGCGGATGCTGGACAGCGGCGCCGCCCGCGCCCCTTAGGAGAGCTTCCATGCCGCCCAAGCAGCCCAATTGGCGCTCCCTCATGTTCGTCCCCACCACGGCCGAACGCTTCGTCGCCAAGGCGCACACCCGGGGCGCCGACGTGATCATCCTCGACCTGGAGGACTCGATCGCGCCCGCGGAGAAGCAGGCGGCGCGCGAGGCGCTGCCGGGCGCCGCGGCGACGGTGGGGCAGGGCGGGGCCGAGGTTTGCGTCCGCATCAACCGGCCGCTCGACTTGGCGGTGCGCGACATCGAGGCAGCGGTGATGCCCGGCGTCGCCGCGCTCATGCTGCCCAAGCTGATGGGGCCGGAGCACGTGCGGCTGCTGTCGGAGGCGGTGGGGGCGCGAGAGGCCGCGGTCGGCGTCGAGCCGGGCCGCACGCGCTTCGTCGGCCTTGTCGAGACTCCGCAGGCCCTGCCGCTCTTGGCGGAGATCGCCGCCGCGGACCCGCGCATGGCGGCGCTGGGCGTCGGTTCCGAGGACCTCTCCATGGAGCTGGAGGCCACGCCGGGCGCGGACCTGCTCTACCATTTCGGCATGATGGTGGTCGCGGCGGCGCGCGGGGCGGGCATCCTCCCGATGGGAGCGGTCGGCGCCTTCGCCGGCTTCGAAGATCTCGAGGGCTACCGCGCCGGGTTGCGCCGGTCGCGCCGGCTGGGCTTCGCCTGCGCCTCTTGCATCCACCCGTCGCAGGTGCCCGTGATCAACGAGGAGTACGGGCCCGCGCCGGAGGAGATCGACCGCGCGCGACGCCTCATCGCCGTCTTCGAGCGAGCGGTGGCCGAGGGCAGGGGCGCCGTCGCCTTCGAAGGCGCCATGATCGACCTCCCGGTGGTGGAGCGCGCGCGCAGGCTGCTGGCGCGCGCGCGGTAGGCGGGCATCGCCGCGCTGATCGTCAGGCGATCGGGCTCACTTCGGCGGAAGCCAGGGCCGCCGCGGCGGGCGCCCCGATTGGAACGCCGGTCGCGGGCGTCCACAGCGGCAGCCCGGCGTTGTCGTAGATGGCGTTGCCCTGCCCTGGCTGGTTGGTCGTCGCCAACCGTCCGTAGCCGTAGCCGTAGTAGAGCAGGCCATCGGTCGGCACGGCGCCCTGGAAGTCGATTTGCAGCGTGTCCGCGGAGAGCACCTGCACGCCGCTCGCGTACACGGGGCCGGAAGCGCCGCCCACCGCCCAGCCGAGCCCCGCGGTGGCTTCGGCGTCCAGCGGCGCGAAGCCGGACGCTTGGTCGTGGGCCACGCGGACCAGGAGCGTGTCGGCGTCCGCCGCCGTGGCGGCCACGACCTTGGGGCCGTCCGAGGCGATGTCGCCGCCCGCCAGGGCGACGGGCGAGCCGGGCTTCGCGAACTCGGCCCACTCCTCCGCGAGGGAGCGCGCCAATCGCTGGCCGATGACCGCCGCGTCCTGCGCCGAAATGTGGGAAAGGCCGTAGGTGTAGTCCGTCAGAGTGGTCTCGAACGGGAATTTGAACGTCATATCCACGTCGAGCGCCCTGGCGCCGACGTCGGCGTTGAAGCCCGGGTCGGCTTCGAGCTTCTCCATGGCAGCGCGGATGGTTTGCAGGGCGGTTTCGTTCGCGGTTGGAAACGGAATGGCGCTCACGAAAACGTAAGGGCTGCTCGCCGCGTCCATGCCGAGGGCGCCTCGGACCAGGGCCGCATCGGCGCGCACGGCGCTTTCCCATTCGGCGACCGTCAGGTTGGGGTAGTAGACGCCGTCGTATTCGTTGTGGAGCCAAACGATGGCCGTTTCAGCCGCCGGCCGGTTCTGCGACACGTTCCGCAGCAACGCTTGCTCGTACTGCTGCGGTTGCCACGCCCCGTTCGCGTCGCGCGCCACCCAGTCGCCGATGAACGCGGTTGCGCCGAAGATGGTGTTCTGGCCGGGCTGCCACCAGTCGTCCAAGAGCACGCGGTCGTTGACGCCGTCGAAGCCGAGCAGCCTCTGCACCTCGTCGAGCAAGGCCCGCGACCCGACGCTACCTTGGTCGTCGCTCACCAAAAGGAACGCGTTGGATTGCCCTCGTACGACAACGTTCAGATCCACAGTGTCTACCCCTTCTTCCGGTCACACGGCGTCGAAGCCGGCAGTTACAGAGGCCAAACGGGCGCGTGTCAAATTGTCACGGTGGTTTACAAAAACAGATAAAGTCACGCATGCGCGATGTCCTCTGCCCGGAAGCCTTGCGCGAAGAGCAGGGCCCGCAGATCCGCGTGCTCGACGCGGGCGCGCGCGGCGGAGGCGACGACCGGCTTGGCCCTGAACGCCACGCCGAGGCCGGCCGCTCGCACCATGTCGAGGTCGTTGGCGCCGTCGCCGACCGCGAGCGTGGCGGAGAGCGGCAGGCCGCGCCCGGCCGCGTTGCGCTTCAAAGCCGCGAGCTTGGCGTCGCGGTCCAGGATCGGCTCCGCCACGCGCCCGGTGAGCCTGCCGTCCTCGATCAGGAGCGTGTTCGACTGGTGGGCGTGGAAGCCCAGCCGCGCGGCGACCCGTTCGGTGAAGAAGGTGAAGCCCCCGGACACCAGGACGCAGCGCGCGCCGTGCGCCGACATGGTGGCCACGAGCTCGGCGGCGCCCGGCATGACGGCGGTGGCTTCCCAAGTTCGTTCGAGCGCGGACACCGGCAGGCCGGCGAGCAAAGCGACGCGTTCGGTGAGCGCCTGCCGGAAGTTCAGCTCCCCGGTCATGGCCCGCTCGGTGATGGACGCGACGCGCTCCTTCACCCCGGCGAAGCCGGCCAGTTCGTCGAGAGTTTCCGTGGTCACGACCGTGCTGTCCATGTCGGCGAGCAGCAGCTTCTTGCGGCGCCCTTCGGCCGACTGCGCGATGGCGTCCACCGCCGCGCCTTCCAGCGCGCGGCGGGCGGCGGAGTCGGCCTGCTCGGGCGCCAGCCCGTCGAACGGGATGTCGGCGGCCTCGTCGGGCGCCAGCCAGTCCGGGCTCCCGGCCCCCGCGCCGAGATTCTGGAGCGCGGCGCGGACGGCGGACACCGACTGCTTGGAAAGGGCGCCCTTAGGCGCGACCAGCGTGAGCACGTGCTGCATGCGGCCGGGACCATGCCGGGAGGCCGGGCGTGAAGCAACGCGGAGCGCAGCCGCCAACGCCGCCGCCCGCGCTGATCGTCGCCGGCCCGACCGCCAGCGGCAAATCTGCGCTGGCCCTCGCGCTCGCCCGGCGCCTCAACGGCGTGGTCATCAATGCCGACTCCATGCAGGTCTACCGCGAACTGCGCGTCCTGACCGCGCGCCCCACGCCGGACGAGGAGGCGCTGGCGCCGCACCGGCTTTACGGCGTGCGGCCGGCGGCCGAGCCGGCCGATGCGGCGTGGTGGCGGGAGCAAGCGCTCTTGGCGATGGACGATGCGTTCCGGGCGGGCAAGCTGCCCATACTCTGCGGCGGCACCGGCCTGTACTTCCTGTCCCTGACGCGCGGCTTGGCGGACGTGCCCGCGGTGCCGGCATGGGCGCGCGAGGAGGCGCGGGCGCAACTCGCCGCCTCGGGCGCCCCGGCGCTGCACGAGCGGCTGGCGCGCTTGGACCCGGCCACGGCGGCGACGCTCCGTTCGACCGACGGGCAACGCTTGGCCCGTGCGCTGGAAGTCGTGCTCGGCACCGGGCGCGGTCTCGCCGCGTGGCGGTCGGGCAGCGGCGACGGCGGCGCGGCGCCTTGGCGGCGGTGGGCCGTCCTGCTGCGGCCGCCGCGCGACGAACTCCGCCAAGTCGTCGCGGCCCGGTTCGACGCCATGCTGCGGAACGGCGCGCTCGACGAGGTCCGGGCCATGCTCGACCAGGGCCTCGACCCGGCGTTGCCGGCCATGCGGGCACACGGCGCACCGGAGCTCGCGGCCCACCTCGCCGGCCGCCTCGGCTTGCCGCAGGCCCGCGAAAAGACGATCGCCAACACCCGCCGGTACGTCAAGCGGCAAGACACTTGGTTTCGGCACCATCCCCTAGCGGAGCCCGACCGTGTGCGACACGTCGATGCGCGTTTCGGCGTTGATGAGCAATTTTCAGAACGATTCTTGGGCGAATTCTTGGCATTTGTTGAGCGGGGGCGTTGACGCGACGCAGCATCGGGCGTAGGTGTGCCACGCGAACCGCGATCGGGCCGTGTCGGCGTACCGGCGGCGCGCTTTCTTGCCCGGGAAGGCCCCCAATGTCAGCGACCTTGCAGTCCCCAGAAGCCCGCGTGATGTCGGGTGCCGAGATCGTGCTCCGGGCGTTGAAGGACCAGGGTGTCGAGGTCATTTTCGGATACCCGGGCGGCGCCGTCCTTCCGCTCTACGACGCCTTGTTCCAGCAGAATGCCATCCGCCACATCCTGGTCCGGCACGAGCAGGCGGCGGTCCACGCCGCCGAAGGCTACGCGCGCTCCACCGGCAAGGTGGGCGTGGTGCTGGTGACCTCGGGGCCGGGCGCCACGAACGCCGTGACGGGCTTGGTGGACGCTCTGATGGACAGCATCCCGATCGTCTGCCTCACCGGCCAGGTGCCGACCCACCTCATCGGCAACGACGCGTTCCAGGAAGCGGACACCACGGGCATCACGCGGCCGGCGACCAAGCACAACTATTTGGTCAAGGACATCTCCAAGCTCGCCGGGACGGTCCACGAGGCGTTCTACGTCGCGCGCTCCGGCCGGCCAGGCCCGATCGTCATCGACCTGCCGAAGGACATCCTGATCGGCAAGGGGAGCTACTCGGAGGCGCCGCAGGTGCCGCACCGCAGCTACCGGCCCCGGACCGAGCCCGACCCGTCCGCGATCCGCGACGCCGTCCGCCTGCTGCGGGGCGCGAAGCGGCCGGTGGTCTACGCCGGCGGCGGCGTCATCAACGCCGGGCCGGAGGCGAGCCGGCTGCTGACGGAGTTCGTGCGCCTGACGGGCTTTCCGTGCACGAACACTTTGATGGGCCTCGGCGCCTTCCCAGCGAGCGACCCGCGGTTCCTCGGCATGCTGGGGATGCACGGCACCTACGAGGCCAACCTGGCCATGCACGGGTGCGACGTGATGCTCAACATCGGCGCGCGCTTCGACGACCGCGTGACGGGGCGCCTCAACGCCTTCGCGCCGGGCTCCAAGAAGATCCACGCCGACATCGACCCGTCCTCGATCAACAAGAACGTCGCCGTGGACGTGGCGGTCGTGGGCGACGCCGGGCGCATCCTGGCTGCGCTGATCGAGTGCTGGCAGGCGGAGGAGGACGCACCGCAGCAGGACCGGGCGGCGGTCGCCGAATGGTGGAGGCGCATCGACGGCTGGCGCGCCAAGGACTGCCTCAGCTACCGGCAGGAAGGCCGCATCATCAAGCCCCAGCACGCGGTGAAGCGGCTGTACGAGATCACGCGCGAGGGCGGCCGCGACACCTTCATCACCACCGAGGTCGGCCAGCACCAGATGTGGGCGGCGCAGTATTTCGGCTTCGAGAAGCCCAACCGCTGGATGACCTCGGGCGGCCTCGGCACCATGGGCTACGGCCTGCCGGCGGCGATGGGCGTGCAGATCGCGCACCCGGACGCGCTGGTGATCGACATCGCCGGCGAGGCCAGCATCCTGATGAACATCCAGGAGATGGGGACGCTCGCGCAGTACCGCCTGCCGGTGAAGGTGTTCATCCTGAACAACGAGTACATGGGCATGGTGCGCCAGTGGCAGGAGCTGCTGCACGGCGGCCGCTACTCGGAAAGCTACTCGGCGGCGCTGCCCGACTTCGTCAAGCTCGCCGACAGCTTCCACGCCACCGGCCTCCGCGCGCAGACGATCGACGACCTCGACCGGGTGATCCGGGAGATGCTCGCCATCGACGGGCCGGTGATCGCCGACATCGCGGTGGACCAGGGCGAAAACTGCTTCCCGATGATTCCTTCGGGCGCCGCCCACAACGAGATGATCCTGGCGCCGGGGCAGGAGGGCGGCGTCGCCGGCGTCACCGACGAGGGCAAGGTCCTGGTCTGACGCCATGCCGGACGGGGAGGACATAGGCCAGCGCAGCGCCACGATCGCCGTGCTGGTGGACAACGAGGCGGGCATCCTGGCGCGCGTGGTCGGGCTGTTCTCCGGGCGCGGCTACAACATCGAGAGCCTGACGGTGGCGCCGGTGGACGAGGAGCGCCGGCAATCGCGCGTCACCATCGTCACCACCGGCACGGCCATGGTGATCGAGCAGATCAAGGCGCAGCTCGACCGGCTGGTGCCCGTCCACCGCATCGCCGACCTCAGCCTGGACGGGCCGCACATCTCGCGCGAGATGATGCTCATCAAGGTGGCCGGCGCCGGCGAACACCGCATGGAGGCGCTGCGGCTCGCCGACGCGTTCCGGGCGCGCGTGGTGGACGCCACGGCGGAGAGCCTCGTGTTCGAAATGACGGGCTCCGGCGAGAAGCTGGACGCCTTCGTGGCGCTGATGCGCCCGCTCGGCCTGAAAGAGATCTGCCGCACCGGCGTCTGCGCGGTGGCCAGGGGTCCGCGCGGCCTGTAGCCCTTTGGATTGAGCAACACCCGGGAGGAGGGAGCGCCACCATGCGCGTGTACTACGATCGCGACGCCGACGTGAACCTGATCAAAGGCCGCAAGGTGGCCGTCGTCGGCTTCGGCAGCCAGGGCCACGCCCACGCCATGAACCTCCGCGACTCCGGGGTGAAGGAGGTCGGCATCGGGCTCCGTCCGGGCGGCAGCGCGCAGAAGGCCGAGGCCGCGGGCTTCAAGGTGATGGGCCCGGCCGACGCGGCGAAGTGGGCCGACGTGGTCATGGTGCTGACCCCTGATGAGGGCCAGGGCGACCTGTACCGGGAGGCGCTCGGCCCGAACATGAAGCAGGGCGCCGCGCTGGCCTTCGCGCACGGGCTGAACGTCCATTTCAACCTGCTGGACCCGCGCCCGGACCTCGACGTGTTCATGATCGCCCCCAAGGGGCCTGGCCACACGGTCCGGAGCGAGTACCAGCGCGGCGGCGGCGTGCCGTGCCTCGTCGCGGTGGCGCAGAATCCTTCGGGGAACGCCTTGGAAATCGCCCTGAGCTACGCCTCGGCGATCGGCGGCGGCCGGGCCGGCGTCATCGAGACGACGTTCAAGGAGGAGTGCGAGACCGATCTGTTCGGCGAGCAGACCGTGCTGTGCGGCGGCTTGGTCGAACTCATCAAGGCGGGCTTCGAAACGCTGGTCGAGGCCGGTTATGCGCCCGAGATGGCCTACTTCGAGTGCCTCCACGAGGTGAAGCTGATCGTGGACCTGATCTACGAGGGCGGCATCGCCAACATGAACTACTCGATCAGCAACACGGCCGAGTACGGCGAGTACATCACCGGGCCGCGCATTATCACGGCCGAAACGAAAGCCGAGATGAAGCGGGTGCTCGACGACATCCAGACCGGCAAATTCGCGCGGGACTGGATGCTGGAGAACCGGGTCAACCAAGCGAGCTTCAAGGCGACGCGCCGGCGGTTGGCGGAGCACCCGATCGAAGAGGTCGGCGAGAAGCTCCGGGCCATGATGCCGTGGATCAAGCAGAACGCCTTGGTGGACAAGGCCAAGAACTGACCGGCTTGCGGCCTGCCGCCGCCTTGGATAGGCTCTTCTGGCCATGAGGACCGCTCGCTCCCTGGTGCGCCTTCCGCCGGCAAGCCCGATGGTTTGCCGGACGGGCACGCGCGCCGCGGGCCCTGTCGCCGTCGGACTCCTTCTTCGACTTAGGTGCGCCTAGGCCCAACGCCGGGGTGTCGGCCCCGCGTCGCCTAGGTGCGGAATGAGTCGGTTGAACGGCGGCGCAGCGGCGCCCGAGGAACGAACCCATGAGCATCCATCATCCGAGCTTCGGCAAGCTCGACGACCACCGCGTCATCATGTTCGACACCACCCTGCGGGACGGGGAGCAGTCGCCCGGCTTCTCCATGACCCTCGAGGAGAAGCTCCGCATGGCGGACGCCCTGCACGAGCTGGGCGTGGACGTGATCGAGGCCGGCTTCGCCATCGCCAGCCCGGGCGACTTCGAAAGCGTCCAGGCGATATCGAAGCGCTTCGGCAAGGACGGCCCGGTGATCGCCAGCCTGTCCCGCGCGGCGCCCGCGGACATCCTGCGTTCCGCCGAGGCGCTCAAGCCCGCCGCCCGCAAGCGCATCCACATCGTGCTCGCCACCTCGGACCTGCACATGCGCGTGAAGCTGCGGATGAGCCGCGAAGAGGTCTTGGAGCTGACGTCCAGCAGCGTCGCGCTCGCCCGCCAGCACGCCGAGGACGTGGAGTGGAGCGCCGAGGACGGCAGCCGGAGCGACCCGGACTTCCTGTGCCGCTGCGCCGAAGCCGCCATCCGCGCCGGGGCGACGACGATCAACATCCCCGACACCGTGGGCTACTCCATGCCCGAGGACATGGGGCGCATCTTCTCCGACCTGCGCGCGCGCGTGCCGGGCATCGAAGGGGTGGTGCTTTCCGCGCACAATCACAACGACCTGGGCATGGCCGTCGCCAACACCATCGCGGCGATCCGCGGCGGCGCCAGGCAGGTCGAGACCACCATCAACGGCATCGGGGAGCGGGCGGGCAACGCCAGCCTCGAAGAGGTGGCGATGGCCTTCCGCACGCGCCGGGACGCGCTGCCCTACCGCACCAACATCGAAACGCGGAACATCCTGCGGACCAGCCGCCTGCTCGCCACCATCACCGGCTTCGACGTGCAGCCGAACAAGGCCATCGTCGGCCGCAACGCCTTCGCGCACGAGTCCGGCATCCACCAGGACGGCGTGCTGAAGGACGCCTCCACCTACGAGATCATGACGCCGGAAAGCGTCGGCTGGACGAAGAGCTCGCTCGTCCTCGGCAAGCACTCGGGCCGCGCCGCCTTCCGCGACAAGCTGCGCGCGTTGGGCTACACGGTGGGCGACAACCAGTTGAACGACGCTTTCCGACGCTTCAAGGACCTCGCGGATCGGAAGAAGGTCGTCTACGACGAGGACATCGTTGCGCTCGTGGACGACGAGATCGTCCGCGACCACGACCGCATCAAGCTGGCCGCACTGACGGTGGCGACGGGCATGGGCGCGAAGCCCATGGCGAGCTTGACTTTGGAGGTCGATGGGGAGCGGCACGAGGGCATGGCCAGCGGCGATGGCGCGGTGGACGCGACCTTCGCCGCCATCCGGCAGGCTTGGCCTCACGAAGCGGCGCTGAAGCTCTACGCGGTCCAAAGCGTGACGGGCGGGACGGACGCCCAAGCCCGCGTCACTGTTCGCCTCGAGGAGAACGGGAAGATCGTGGACGGGCAGGGGGCCGACACCGACACCATCGTCGCGTCTGCCCGGGCTTACGTCCACAGCCTCAACAAGCTGCTCGTGAAGAGGCAAAGGACCGCGCCTGCCGAGTTCGCGGCGCCGGCTGGCACGATGGCGTCGTGACGCCACGGGCCGGCGCTCACGGCGTCACTTGTTGCGTTCGGCCAAGTCCTGTTCGATGAGCTTCAGCAACTCGTCCGGCACGGGTTCCTTGGCGACACTGTCGTAAAGTTTGTGAAGGCCCTGCTGAAGCCAGATGTCGAAGGCTTCTGAAGAGCCCTTGTCGGACCGGGTGGCCCGGGGGTGCGCCGACGCGTCGTCTGCGCCCCCCGATTTCGCTTTGCTCATCGTTCTCGCCGGCAGTGACGAAGCGGCAGGAAGCTCCTTCAGCATGAACGCCGAGCCCCGCACCATGGCACCATCAGGCACCGAGTTGCTGGACGCCGGGACGGCGGCCGGTGCGCTCGTCGGGCTTCGGCAGGGAAGAAGCGGAACGCTCCTCTCCAGCGAGCCAGACCTGCAACTGCCTACGGGCCCGGAACACGCGGCTCTTGGCCGTGCCCACGGCGCACCCCGTGGCCTCTGCGACCTCCTCGTAAGACATCCCTTGCAGGACAACCATGAACAAGGCTTCGCGCTGGTCGGACGGCAAACGGCCCAGGGCCTTGCTCAGCTCCTTGAGCACCATCCGGTCCTCGTGCGCCGCCCCGACCGCGAAAGCGGAGCTGGGCAGGTCTTCGATGTCGGTGGTTTCGCGCTGTTTCCGGAGGGTGCTGATGAAGCGGTTCCGGAGGATGCGGTGCATCCAGGCGGCAAAGTTGGTCCCCGGCGTGAAGCTCTCCTGGGCGGCCAGCGCGTTCGCCACGGCGTCCTGGACGAGATCTTCCGCGGCGGCGCGGTTGCGTGTCAGGGCGAGGGCTTGGATGCGAAGCTTCGGAACCAGTGCCACGAGTTGCTTGTGGAACTCGCCAGCCTCGCCCCGGAGCTTCGTCCTTGCCTGCGCGATCGTGCCGTCCATGCGTCGAAATCCCCAAACGCTGCTGTCCTGGTATCATGATCGCCAGCGGCAATAGGTTGCATCCAGCGCGCGTTATCCGGTCACACGCTCGAGAGCATGGGCGAGCTGTTGGCGGGCTCGGGACACCCGGGCTTTCATGGTGCCGGATGGCACGCCGCAGATTCGGGCGGCCTCTTCGTAGGACAGGCCCTGCGCGCCCACGAGTATCAACGCTTCGCGCAGAAGCGGCGGCAACGCTTGCAGCTTGTTGCCGAGGTCGCGGACGTCCGCGGACAGTTCCTGCGTGGCCGGGGCCGCATCCGTGCCGGGCTGCCGCCGGAGGCGGGCCTCCTCCCTCTTGCGGGAACGAAGCTGCTCGTGGAAGACGTTGCGGAGGACCGCGAAGCACCAAGGTCTGAGGTCCTGGATGGGACCGGAATCGTGCATATTTTGCAACGTTCTGGTCAGCGCCTCTTGCACGAGATCGTCAGCCTCGGCCTTCGTTCCCGCCAGGAAGCGCGCGAAGGCGCGCAACTCCGGCAACAAGTCCGCGAGCGCAGCGCGCAAATCCCCATCCGTGCCTTGCCGGTCCACCCAACGGTCAATATCAACGGACACGAAGCACCGCGAGCACGGGCGAGCCGCGGCATGGATGAACATGTGATGAGCGGTTCGGATCGGTCGGCGCTGGTGCGCGTTCTGCCCTACGCGAGGCGTTACGCCCGCGCCCTGTTAGGCAGCCAGGAGAAGGGCGACGCGGTGGTCGCGGGCGCGTTGCGGGCCGCGCTCGCCGATTCGGGCGCTGCCTCCGGCGACGTGGGCGCCCGCGCAGCCCTGTACCTCGCCATTGGCGACCACGTGCGCCAGTCGCCGCCGGATGCGTCCTCGGCGTTGGCGGAAAGCGACCTGTCCCTCCTCCAGCGCATGTTGCTCCTGCTCACGGCTTTGGAAGAGCAGCCTTTGAGCGCCGCCGCTGCCGCTTGCCGCGTCACGGTCGAGGTCGCCGAGCGCGAGCTCCGGTCGGCGCGCGACGGCATCCGTGCCGGCGCGGCGGCTCGCGTGCTCATCATCGAGGACGAGCCGATCATCGCCCTCGACATCCAAGACTTGGTCGAGCGGTGCGGACACAGCGTGGTCGGGATCGCCGCGACCGAGACCGAGGCGGTGCAGATAGCGCGCACCGAGCGGCCGAGCCTGGTGCTGGCCGACATCAACCTGGGCGCCGGGGGCGACGGTGCGACGGCGGTGTCGCGCATCCTCCGCGACGTGACGGCTCCCGTCATCTTCGTGACCGCCTTCCCGGAGCGCCTCTTGACCGGCGACGCCGTCGAACCCGCTTTCGTGATCACGAAGCCGTTCGACCCGACCACCCTTGCAGTGGCGACCTACCAAGCGGTCACGCGAGGCGTCCGGCCTGTGTGAGCCTATCGACGGGTCTTCCCGCCCCTGAGCGCGAAGATCGCGCCCGCCACAATCGTTGGAGTTTTGCAACCGCTTCCGGGGATCGGCGTTGATCGGGCGGTCCCTCGACGGAGGCGCGCATGCTCTACTGGACGCTGGTCTTCCTGCTCATCGCATTGGTGGCGGGCCTTTTCGGCTTCGGCGGCATCGCGTCGGCCTCGGCCGGAATCGCCAAGATCCTCTTCGCGGTATTCCTGGTGTTGTTCCTGCTGTCGCTGGTCTTCGGAGCCGTGCGCGGAGGCTACTAGCACGCCTTTCCGCGGCGGTCGCCGGGGCGGAGTCGGTGGCCGGCGGCGAACCGCCGGCCGTCCGCCCGTCGCCCGCCCGGCGTGCCAGGGGCGCCGCGGGCGCGCGTTACGCCGTCAGCACCACGCGCCCCACGACTTTGCCGTCCCGCAATCTGTTGAGCACGGCATCGGCGTTGCGCAGCGGTTCTTGGGCGATGGGGATGGGCGGGATCTTGCCTTCCTTGGCGATGCCGACGAGCGACCTGAGCTCCTTCACGTTCCCCACGTAGCTGCCCTGGATCGTCAGCGCGCGGATGGGCATCAACGGCAAGGGGATGGACATCTCCCCACCGAACAGCCCCACCTGGATCAGCTTCCCGCCTTTGCGGAGCGCGTCGAAGGCGAAGCGGGCCGTTTGCGTGCCGTTGACCAGGTCGATGACGGCCGCCACCGGCCCGCCGCACGCCTCCATGATCCGCTTGGCCGTGTCTTCGCCGGAGGCCAGGACGGTATCCGTGGCGCCTTGCGCCTTTGCCGCGTCCAACTTTTCGGCGGCGACGTCCACCACGCAGATGCGCTTGTGCCCGAGCGCCTTTAGGACGGCGATGGCGTTCATGCCTAGGCCCCCGGCGCCCACCAGCACGACGGGCTCCTCGGGCCGCATCGGCATCGCCTTGTTGATGGCCGAGTACACCGTCAAGCCGGAGCACGCGTAGGTCGCCGCCAGGGCCGGATCGATGCCGGCGATGTCGACCAGGTGCTTCCAACTCGTGGCCAGGACGTGCGTGGCGTAGCCGCCGTTCTGGTACACGCCGAGGCTGCGCGGCGCGAGGCACATGTTCTCCTCTTCCGCCCGGCACGCGTCGCACTTGCCGCACCCCACCCAAGGGTAAACCAAGCGGACGTCGCCGACCTTCACGCCTTTGCCCTCGGCTTCCGGGCCGAGCTTGGCCACGCGGCCGACGATCTCGTGCCCCATGGCCAAAGGCAGCACCACGCCGCGGTCCGTCAACCGCATCTTGCCCCGGCTGCCCAGGTCGTACTCGCCTTCCCAGATGTGCAGGTCGGAGTGGCAGACGCCGGCGTGCGTCACTTCCAGCAGCACTTGTTCGCCGGTCGGCTCCGGCGTAGGGAACTCCATTTCCTGGAGCGGCTTGCCTGTTTCGACGACGGCCCATGCGCGCATGGCGAGTCCTCCCATCGGGATTGCTTGTGGGGGGATGGGACAATGCGCCGGTCCGGGGGTCAAGCGGGCCGGGGCAACGCCGGCGCCGCGCCGGCGTTTCAATCGCGGTACAGCCGGGAGGACGCCTTGTGAGCGAGTTCCTGTCGCGTATGGGCGGCGCTGCCTTGAACGACCTGAAGGGGTCGCCGCTGGACAAGATCCTGAACCAATTGATGGGCGGTCAGCAGGGCGCGTCCGGACTGGAAGCCTTAGTCGGGAAACTTCGCGATGGCGGCCTCGCGGACCGCGTCGAGAGCTGGATCTCCACCGACGCGAACCGTCCGGTCGCCCCGCAGGAGCTGGAACAAGCGTTCAGCCCGGAGGAGGCTGACCGGCTCGCCTCCGGCGCGGGGATGGAACGGCCCGGCTTGCTGGCCCTCCTGAGCCAAGTGCTGCCCCGTCTGATCGACGGGCTGACCCCCCAAGGGAGATTGCCATCGCAGGAGGAGGTGCCCCAGGGCGGGTTGGGCAGCATCCTGCGCGACATCCTCGGGCACCTCGGCGGCGAGCGCGGCACCGACGAAGGCGCCCGCCGCTTCGGCGAGTCGCCCTCCTCCGACGGACCGGCGCCGCCGCAGGGCACCGGGCCGGTGCGGCGCACCTAGGTTCGGCACCAGGGCGCGAAAAAGCCGCCCAGACCGCACATTGCCCGCGCCGATGCCCGAACGGCGGCGCCGTCCGTCACATCGGGCGCCGGGCCTCTGACCTCGGTCCCTTGGCGGCGATCAGCACCCGGCGGATCTCATTCTCGGCCTTCTCGAGTTCCTTGGTCGCCGAGGCGCGCTGCGCCTGTGCATCCTGGGCGATGCGGAGGCTGTCCTCGATCGTCGCCACCAGCGAAGCGTTCGCCTTCTTCACCGCCTCGATGTCGAACACGCCGCGTTCGAGCTGGGTCCGCGCCTCCAGGTTCCCTTCGCGCAGCCGCTCGGCATTGGCCGTCAGCAACTCGTTGGTGAGGTCGGTCGCCTGCTTCAGCGTCCGCCCCGCCTCGCGCATGTTCTGGATGGCGAGCGCCTGGGCGAGCTGCTGCCGCCACAGGGGCACGGTGTTGGCGATGACGCTCTGGATCTTGGACGCGAGCGCCTTGTCGTTCTCCTGGATGAGCCGGATCGAGGGCAGCGCCTGCATCGCGACCTGCCGCGTCAGCCGGAGGTCGTGCACGCGCCGCTCCAACTCGTCGCGCGCCGAACGCAGGTCCCGCAGCCGCTGCGCCGCCACGGCGTCGCCGTTCTCGACCTCGCGCGTCAGGGCAGGGATGGCTTCCGCGTCCACGCGCTTCAGCACCGTGTCGCCGGCCGCGATGTGGTCGCCGAGGGCGTGGAACCACTCCAGCGTTGCGCCGTACAGGCGCTCCAGCTTCTCGACGTCCTCGAGCAGCCGGGTGCGGTGCGTGTCCAGGCGGTCGCCGACCTCTTCCACCTGGCCCTTGATGGTCTCGTAGCGTTGCAGCACGCGCGTCGCCTCGGCGCCGGCGCGGTTGAAGATGCGGGCGAAGAAGGTCCGCTTCGCGGCCAGGCCGCTCATGTCGAAGCCGCGCAGCGTGCCGAGCAGGCTGGAGAGCGTCGCCCCGGCTTCGCCCGCCTCGCGGTTGCGGGCGCCTTCCAGCATGGCGTCCGCCGCGGCGGTCGCGCGGCTCTGCGCCTCGGCCCCGAAGCGGAGGATGCTGCCCGGGTCGGCGATGTCGATCTGCGTCGCCAGGCGCTCCACCGCCGGCGCGCGTTCGGACGCCGGCGGCGCCTCCATGGCCGCCTTCAGCGAAGCCTCCGTGGCGTCCCGCGCCTTGACCGCGGCGTCCGTCACGGGGGCCTCGTTCAAGCCCTGGCTCATCAGTAACCCTCCTCGCGCAGCCGGTCCGACATGACCTTCACCTGGATGTCCAACGCCTCGGTCTCCTCGCGGCGCAGCCGTTCCCGCAACTCGCCGGCGGTGCGGGAAAGGTCCTCCAGCAGCGCGGGCAAGCGCTCGGGGGGCGCCGCGCCGCCTTCGAGCCGCTCGGTGATGCGCTCCAAGCCGTCGAGATGGACCGACAGGAAGCGCCGCGCCTGCGGCAGCCGCTCGGGCCGCTCCGCCAGATCGTCCAGCACGCCTTCCATCGCCCGCGCGACGCCCATCACGCGCGGCTCGTTCAACCGGGTCGCGGCGCCCTCGATGCGGGCCAACCGCTCGCGCGCCAGCTCGATCGGGCCCGGCGTCGTCGGCGGTTCGGGGGGCGGAGGCGGCGCCGTTTCCGGCAAGGCCTCGAACGACATGCGGGTCCCGAAGAAGGCGCCCGCCGCCAGCACGAACGGGAAGATCACGCCCAGGCCCGCGGCGAGCGACGCGGCGAGGCCGGTGCCCACGGCCATGATCCAGGCGGCGCGGTCGGCGTCGCCCTTCCGGCCGCGGCGGAGCACCCGCGCGGCGAGTACCGACAGGCCGAAGCCGAGCGCGCTGCCCGCGACGATGCGCTCGTCGCCGCCCAGCGCGCCGAGCAGCGCGGCCGGGATCAGCGGCGAAGCGAAGAAGGGCAGGCCGAAGCCCCTGGTCCGCGTGCGGAACCCGATCCAGCCTTTGAGGGCGTTCTCGACCATCAGTAGAACAGGCTGCCGAACCCGCGGAACAGCGCCACCATGCCGGTGAACCAGACGGTGAGCGTCAGCAGCAAGCCGCCGCCGGCCCAGACGAGGGGGGTGTAGAGCGCCGGCGGCTTGGGCTCGGGGTCGTGCCGGCGGTCGTTGCGCGGTTCCATGGCGCGCCCTTAGATCGCCCGCGCGACCCCGCCGATCAAGTCCGGCCGGCGAAAGGTGATGGAGCGGTGCGATGGAGCGGATAGCCGTGGTGGGCGCGGGGCTGATCGGGCGGGCCTGGGCCATGGTCTTCGCCCGCGGCGGTTGTTCCGTCGCCCTCTGGGACAAGCTCCCGGGCGTCGCCGAGGCGGCCATGGAGCAGATCCGGGCGCGCCTGGGCGACCTGCGCGCCGCCGGGCTGGTGGAGGAGGAGCCGACCGCGATCGCCGCGCGCATCCGGCCGCAAGCGGCGCTCGACGCCTGCTTGGCCGGCGCCATCCACGTCCAGGAGCAGGGGCCGGAGCGGGTCGAGGTGAAGCGCGAACTCTTCGCGGAGCTCGACGCGTTGAGCCCGCCGGACGCCGTGCTCGCCTCTTCCACCAGCGGCATCCCGGCGAGCGCCTTCACCGAAGCCCTCCCCGGGCGCGGCCGGTGCTTGGTCGCGCACCCGGTCAACCCGCCTTACTTGGTGCCGCTCGTTGAGCTTGTGGGCGCGCCCTGGACCAGCCCCGACGCCGTGGCGCGGACGCGCGCCCTCATGGCTCGTGTCGGGCAGGTGCCCGTGACGGCGATGAAGGAAACGCGCGGCTTCGTCCTGAACCGGATGCAGGCGGCGCTGGTGGCTGAAGCCTTCCGGCTGGTGCGCGACGGAGTGATGAGCGTGGAGGACGTGGACACCTGCGTGCGCGACGGGCTCGGCCTGCGGTGGAGCTTCATGGGCCCCTTCGAGACCATAGACCTGAACGCGCCCGGCGGCGTTGCCGACTACGCCGCGCGGTTCGGCCCGCTCTTGGGCGCCATCACCTCCGAACAGGCGCCCTACGATTTCGACGCGGCCACCGTGGAGAAGGTCGCGGCCGAGCGGCGCGCGGCGCTGCCGGCGGCGGGCATCGAAGGCCGCAGCGCGTGGCGCGACCGCCGCTTGATGGCCCTGCTGGCGCACCGCCGGGGCCAGCCCGGCTGACCGGACGGAGGCGGGCGCCTCGCAGCCGCCGGGAAGCGCCTAGCCTACTTGCAGGCGTTGACCATGATCTCCACGAGGTGTCGCGGGTCGGCCATGTTGGCCTCGACGCAGGCGCGGGCCGGCCGGCCTTCGTCGCCGAGCCACTCCACCCAGAGCTTGTTCATCGCGTCGCGGTCGCGGATGTCCTTGAGCCAGATCTGCGCGTTGAGGAGGCGCGACTTGTCGGTGCCGTTGGCTTCGAGCGCGGCGTCGATCTTGGCGAGCACCTGCCGCGTCTGCCCGGACACGTCCTGCGAGAGGTCGTCCGCGGTGATGCCGGCGAGGAAGACGAAGTTGTGGTACTCCACCGAATTCGACAGGATCTGATTGCTGCCCATCCGCGTGATCTTCGCCATGCGCCCCGCTCCTCGTTGCGAACGGGGGCGGTTCTAGGCCGCGGGGTGGGGAGCGGCAAGCGCGCCGGGTGCCGAAGGCTCACCGCCGGGCCAAGTCGCTGCCGCCTTGCGCGCCTCCCCCGCCTTCCAACTCGGCGGCCATCCGTGGAAGCCGGCTCACGCCCCAGGCGACCAACGCCAGCGCGAGCGCCATCGCCGCCAGGGTCGGCCACCTGAGGCCGAAGAGTTCCCCGGCCGTCCCGAGCGCGAGGGCGCCGCAAGCCGGGCAGGCGCGCACGATCATCCCCCAGAGGCTCAGCATCCGGCCCCGCATCGCCGGGTCGGACGCGCTTTGCACCAGTGTCTGCACCGAAATCCCATGCACGGAGCCGGCCGCGCCCATCAGCGCCCCGCACGCCATGGCGACGGGGAAGATGTCCGTCGCCACGAAGCCCGCCGTCGAAAGCGCCTGCGCGCCCACCGCGCCCACGGCGAGGCCGGTCGCGCCGGTGATGCGCCCGCGCGACGCCACCCACAGGCCGGAAGCGAGCGCGCCGACGCCGATGCTCGCCGTCAACAGGGCCAGCCCGTCCGGACCCTGCGCGAACAGGCGCTCGACGTAGGGCGGCAGTATCTCCTGCACGCCGCGCAAGAGCACGGACGCGACGGCGGCGAAGGCCAGGATCGGCCCCAGCCCGGGGTGGCGCGCCGCGTAACGCAGGCCGGCGAGGGTTTCCGCGAGGAGGGAAGCGCCGGGCGCGTGCCCCCGCCGCTGCGCCGCGTCCACGCGCAGCAGCGGCATCGTGGCGGTCGCCGTCACGTAGGCCAGGCAGTTGAGCGCGATGGCGGGAACCACGCCGTATCCGGCGATGAGCGGCCCCGCGATCGCTGGGCCGACGAAGCGCGCGACGTTGAAGCACAACGAGTTGCACGCCACCGCCGCCGGCAGGTCCGAACGCGGCACCAACGCCGGCATCAGGCTCTGCCGCGCCGGTTGCGAGAAGCTGGCGGCGATGCCGCCCACGACCTCCAGCACCAACAGGAGGCCGATGCCCAACTGCCCGAACGCCAGCAGCAGCGCGACGACGCCGGCCTGGACCGCGATGGCGCCCTGGGAGAGCATGGTCAGCCGCACGCGGTCCACGCGGTCCGCGACCGCTCCGGCGATCGGGCTGAACAGGACGGCGGGGGCCAGGTCGCAGAACGCGACCATCCCGACCCAAAAGGCGCTCCGCGTCAGCTCCCAGGCGAGCCAAGCCACCGCGATTCGGTGTATCCAAAGCCCCGTCCACGCGATGGCGGAGGCGCCGAAGAACACCCTCGCGTTGCGGTGGGACAGCGCGCGGCCGAGCGCGCCCGTACCGCCTAGCGCCGGCAAAGGCGCGTCCGCCTACGCGGTCAGCGCCGGGGCGGCGCGGCCGTCGTCCTGGGGTCTTGCTCCAGGCATTCCGCGGCGATCCGGTCGCGCTCGAACGCGCGGCCGAGGCGGTCGGTCTCCGCGCGCCGGGCGTAGATGCTGGCGTCCGTGCCGACGCGCGCGTCCCGCTCGTCTTCGCGCATGAGCTGCCCGCGGTCGCGGTAGAGCACGATCCGGTCGGCGTCGCGGCGGCAGGCTTCGGCCGCCCCCGCCCGGTCCCGCGCCCCTGCCGACGGCGCCGGCGACGTGAACGTCTGGCTGCGGCCCGCCGATGGCGGCGGAAGCCGCCGCGCTGTCGAGGGCGGGGCGGGCGCGGTGTAGGCGCCGGGCGACGGGGCGCGTTCGGCGCCCCCGCCGCAGCCGGACACGCCGGCCAAGGCCGCGCCGGCGACCAGTGCGAGCAAGGGGCGCGTCATGGCAGCCTCGCCGGGTTCGCGGCGCCGCGCGATGGCAGCGCCTTGGGCCGCAAGCGCTCGACGAGGGCCGTTTCGTCGAGGCGCGCTTCGTGGTCGAGCGGCAGGGCGGCGGCCGCCGCCAGCAGCGACGGGTGGAGGTCGACGCCGGCGGGCGTCACGTCGAAAAAGGGCTCCAGTTGCGCGGCGCGGGCCAGCACCTCGACCAAGGCGAGCAGCCGCAGGCAGAGCGACAGGCCGGTGAGCGTGTGGAGCCCGAAGGCTCGGTCGATCGCCTCCGTCCACGCCCCGGCGTCCGGGTCGGCGATGGCGATCTCGGTCGGCGCGCCGTCCTCCCGCTGCGCGAAGCGGAGGAAGCGCGGCGCGCCCCATTGCCGCTCCACCGCACCGTGCCGGGCCACGTTCCAAGCGCGCAACAGATCGCCCGGCGGCACGGCCGGCAACCGTTCGGGCGGAATGGGGACGAAGTAGGCGAGGGCGCCGGTCTCCGTCTGGGCGACGCGGATGGTGCGTGGCATCGCACGCATGTGGCACCGATGAGGGTCGAGCGCCACCGCCTTCGCGCCGGCCGCGCGACGTGCCAGGCTGCTGTTGCATGAGCGACCCCAGCCTACTCCCGGCCACCGCGGCCGCCCGCCGCCTCCAGGACGGCGCCCTGTCCGCCGCCGACCTCGCGGAAGCCTTCCTCGCCCGCGTCGCGGCCCGCGAGCCCGAACTGCGCGCCTTCGCTTGGCACGACCCCGCGGCCGTCCGCCGGGCGGCGGCGCGGGCCGACGCGGCGCGCGGCCGGGCAGGGCGCCCGCTCGGGCCGCTGCACGGCCTGCTGTTCGGCATCAAGGACGTGCTGGACACCGCCGACATGCCGTCGCAGTACGGCTCGCCGATCTGGGCCGGGCACCGGCCGAGGGCGGACGCGTCGGCGGTCGCGCTGGCGCGGCGCGCGGGCGCCATCGCCGTGGGCAAGACGGTTACGACCGAGTTCGCCACCCGCCACCCGGGCCCGACCGTCAACCCGCGCAACCCGGCGCACACGCCCGGCGGCTCGTCCTCCGGCTCCGCGGCCGGCTCGGCGGCGGGATTCTTCCACGCCGGCTTCGGCACGCAGACCGCGGGCAGCGTCATCCGGCCGGCGGCCTTCTGCGGCGCCGTCGGCTTCAAGCCGAGCTTCGGCACCCTGCACCGCGGCGGGATGAAGGTGATGAGCGAGTCGCTCGACACCATCGGCGTGATCGCCGGCAGCGTCGGCGATTGCGCGCTCTTCATGGCCGGGCTCACCGGCCGCGACCACGGCGACCCCGACGCGCGCCCCGGCGCCGCCCCGCGCCTCGGCGTCTGCCTGGGCCCGACCGCGGACCAGGCAGCGCCAGAAACGCTGGCCCTGCTCGACCGCGTCGCCGCCGCCGCCGGCAGGGCGGGTGCGACCGTGACCGAATTGCGCCTCCCGTCCGCCATGGACGAAGCGATGGATGCCCACCCCTTCGTCATGAACATGGAAAGCGCGCAGGCGCTGGCTTGGGAGCTGGACCACGCCTCCGCGCAGATTTCGCCCGTCCTCCGGGAACGCATGGACTGGGCGCGCTCGCAGCCCCCGGCGGCGCTGGACGAGGCGCGGCAAGCCTTCGCGGCCGCGCGCGCCGCGTTCGCCGACGCCATGAGGCCCTTCGACGCGCTGTTGACACCTTCGGCGCCCGGCGAGGCCCCGGAAGGGCTGGGCTGGACCGGCGATCCAGCCTTCAACTCGCTTTGGACGCTGCTGCACGTCCCATGCGTGACGGTGCCGGCGGGCGAGGGGCCGAAGGGCCTGCCCCTGGGCGCGCAGATCGTGGCGGGCTTCGGCCAGGACCGGGCGGCGCTCGCCTGGGCGGAGTGGGTCCGCGCCGCCGCGGCCTAGGCGGCGCCGGGTCAGCCGGCGGTGGTCGAGAAACCCGGCGCCTTCCGCAGCGCCGCGGCGGTGTCGAAGTCTTTGAGGACGGCGTCGTCGGCCACCTCCACCTCGATTACGCGGTCGGCGTGCTTGCCGACCAAGTGGCGGGCGCCGACATCGCCGGTGATCGCCATCATCTCCGGCAGGAACTCCATCGACCAGAGCATCGGGTTGCCCTGCTTGCCGCGGAAGGTCGGCATGGCGATGGCGCGGCCTTCTTCCGGGTCGAAGGCGGCGATCAGCCGGTCGATCATCGCGCCGGCCACCAACGGCATGTCGCCGAGGCACACCACCACGCCGTCGAGGCCGGGGGGCAAGGCCGCCAAGCCGGCCTTCAGGCTGGCCGAAAGCCCTTCCGCGTAATCCTCGGCGTGGGCGAACAGCACCGGCCTCCCGGCCAGCGCCGCCTCTATGCGCTCGCGTTCGTGCCCGGTGACGACAACCACCGGCCGCGCGTGCGATGCGAGCGCGTTGTCCACCACGCGCGCCACCATCGGCACGCCTTCATCATCGGGCACCAGCAGCTTGTTCAGCGGCGCCATGCGGCGCGACCGGCCAGCCGCCAGCACCAGCGCCGCCACGCGCCGCGGCCGGCGCGGGGCCTGCGTCGGCACGGGCGCGTTCGCCGCGTCGGCGCGGGGCAGGGGGCGGGCGTCGGTCTCCTTGAGCAGGCCGCCCACGCCCATCCCCATGATGTCGGCCGGCCCGACCGACAGGCCTGCGAACAGCCGCTGCAACACCCAGTCGATGCCGTTGAGCTTGGGCGAGCGGGCGCACCCCGGCAGCACCAGCGACGGTATCCCGTCGATGTGGCCGAGGCAGATCAGGTTGCCCGGGTCCACCGGCATCCCGAAGTGGTCGATCGCGCCGCCGGCGCGGACGATCCCGGCCGGCCCGACGTCGCGCCGGTCCACCACGGCCGAGGCGCCCGCCACGAGCAGGATTTGTGCGCCGGCCCGGCGGAGCCGCGTCAGCGCGTCGGACACGGCAGGCGCCTCGTGGCGGCAGCGCTCGTGCGGCAGCAGCGTGCCGCAGAGCGCCTCCACGCGGTCGCGCGTCGCCTCCACCGCGCCCTCCATCACCTTCTCCTTGAGGCCGGGCAGCTCCGTGAGCACGAGGCCGACCTTGATGGGCTGGAAGGGATGCACGGAGAGCAGCGGGCCGCCGTTCTGCCGGGCCAAGGTCTCCGCGACCTCGAGGACGCTCCCCGGCACCGCGAAGGGGATCACCTTGATGGTGGCGACCATCTCCCGCGCCCGCACCGGCAGGTAAGGGGCCAGCGTCGCCACCGTCAGGGACTCGTCGAGGCGGTTCAGGCGGTCGATGGCTTCTGCGTTCACCACGAGGAGCCCGGCCGCGTCCGCGAAGAGGTTCACCCGCCCCGTGGAGGCGCGGGACCGGGTGAGGAGGGGCGCCATCAACGCCTGCGCCAGCCGGTCCGCCGCCTCGTTCTCCGCCACGTCGCCCGGCTCCAGCCGCGCCGCGACGACCGAGGCGTGCCCCTCGTCCTGCAACGCGGCGATGTCCGCCGCTTCCAGAACCGTGCCCTTCTTCAGCACGCGGCGGTCGAGCCGGATGGTGTGCGCGAGGACCGCGCCGCGGGCCTCCGCCAGCGGGGTCGGGCCGAAGATCATCCTGCGGCGGCCATCTGCGGCGCGGCAGCGGAAGCCTCGCGCCGCGCAAGGGGGGCGCCGCGCCGCGCCGCCACCACCTCGGCGAGCGCCGAAAGGGCGATCTCGGGCGCCGTCACGGCCGCGATGTCGAGCCCCACGGGGGCGTGGATGCGCGAAATGGCGTCGTCGTCGTGCCCCATCTCCCGCAGCCGAGCCACCCGCTTGGCGTGGGTCCGGCGGCTGCCGAGCGCGCCGATGTAGAAGCAAGGCGAACGCAACGCGACATCGAGCGCCGGGTCGTCCAGCTTGGGGTCGTGCGTGAGGGTGACGACCGCGGTGCGCCCGTCGAGCGCCATCGCCGCCATCGCCTCGTCCGGCCAATCGGCCGACAAGGACACGCCCGGGAAGCGCTCCGGCGTGGCGAAGGCGCCGCGCGGATCGACCACGGTGACGGCGAAGCCGAGCGCCGCTGCCATCGGCACCAGCGCCTGGGCGACGTGAACCGCGCCGACCACGACCAAGCGCAGCGGCGGGTTGTGCGGGTGGACGAACCACCGCTCGCCGTCGAGCGCGGCGAGACCGGCCTTGTCGTCGCGCAGCGCCGCCTCGGCGGCCTCGGCGAGCGGGCGCGGGACGCCGGCGTCCTCCGGCCACAGGACCTGCGCGCCGTCCGGCAGACGCGTCAGCAGGGCGACCGGGCGCTTGGCCGATTGCGCCTCGCGCAGCCGCGCCAGCAGCTCCGGCGTCACGCCAGCTTCTCCAGGAAGACCTGGAGCTTGCCGCCGCAGGCCAGCCCCACCTCCCAGGCGCGCTCGTCGGAGATGCCGAAGTCGAGCAGTTGCGGCGCGCCGTCGGCCATCGTCTTCTGCGCCGCATCCGCCACGGCGCCCTCGATGCAGCCGCCGGACACGCTGCCGGCCATCCGCCCCGAGGCCGTGACGGCCAAGCGCGACCCGGCCGGCCGGGGCGAGCTGCCCCAGGTCTCGACCACCGTGGCGAGCGCCACGGTCTCGCCTTCCGCGGCCCAATCGGCGGCGGTGGCCAGAACGTCTTCGTCGCTGCTCATGCCGCAAGCGCCCTTCCGGATCGCGCGTGGCTCAGGCTTTCCACCAGCGCGCGCAGGCTGTCGAGGCTGTGCACCGTGCGGAACTCGTCCACATGGGGCAGCATCGCCCGTATCCCCTCTGATCTGGGCTGGAAGCCCTCGTACCGCAACAGGGGGTTCAGCCAGACCAGCCGCCGGCAGGACCGGTGCAACCGCGCGGTCTCCTCCGCCAGCCCGCGCGCGCCCTCGCGGTCCAGCCCGTCGGTGATGAGCAGCACCACCGCCCCCTGGCCGAGCACCCGCCGGGCCCAGTGGCGGTTGAACAGCGCGAGCGATTCGCCGATGCGCGTGCCCCCGGACCAGTCCGGGACGATGTGCGACACCATCTCGAACGCCACCTCCGGGTCGCGGTGGCGCAACTGCCGGGTCACGTTGGTCAGCCGCGTGCCGAACAGGAAGGAGTGGACCCGGGCGCGGTCGTTGGTCACGGCGTGCAGGAAGTGCAGCAGGAGCTGGGCGTAGCGCGCCATGCTGCCGGAGATGTCGCAAAGCGCCACCAGCGGCGGCGGCCGCACCACGCGGCGGCGCCGCTCCAGGCTGAGGACCTCGCCGCCCTGCCGCAGGCTGGCCCGGATGGTGGCGCGCAGGTCGACGGTCGGCCCCTGCGGGTCGCCGCGGAAGCGCCGGGTCGGCCGCTCGTCGAGCGGCAGGACCAAGCGGCGGATCTCCTGCTTGGCCCGCGCGATCTGCTCCGCCGACATCGTCTCGAAGTCCATGCTTTGCAGCCGCTCGCGCTCGCTCACCGCCAACGCCACCTCCGTCGGCGGCTGTTGCTCGTCCTGCGGCGGCGGCCGGTCCGGCGGCGGGCGCGGCGCCGAACGCGCCTCGGCCAAGCGCCGGCTCCCGGGCGGCGGCTTGCCCCGCTCCTTCATGCCTTCGAGCAGCGCCATGGCCGCGGCGTTCCGGTCGGCTTCCGGGTTGCGCCAGTACATCAAAAAGGCTTGGTCGAAGAGCTCGGAGTGCTCGCGCCGGCGCACCATCACCGCGCGCAGGGCCGCGTGGGTTTGGCGGCGGTCGTCCAATGGGACGAGCGTGAGGGCTTCCATCGCGGCGAGGATCTCGTTGTGGCCGACCGGCAAGCCCGCCCGGCGCAGGAGGCGCCCGAAGCCTTCGATGTTGGCCGCCAACGCGCCGCCGCCCGCCCCGCCCAGGCCGGCAAGGGCCGCGGCGGTGGCGAGGTCGCTCACGCGGCGGCCGCCTGCTTGGCTTCGGCGATCAGCCGCGCCGCTTCGGCGCCGCGGAGCTTGGCGATGTCGTCCTGGTACTTGAGCAGCACGCCGAGCGTCTCGTCCACGGGGCCGGGCTCCAGCTCCTTGGCGTCCAGCGCCGCCAGCGACTGCGCCCAGTCGATGGTCTCCGCTACGCCCGGCAGCTTGAAGTAGTCGCCGCCCCGCACCCGCTGCACGAAGCGCACCACCTCGGCCGAGAGCCGTTCCGGCAGGCCGGGTGCGCGGATCTTCAGGATGGCGCGCTCCCGCGTCGCGTCCGGGTAGTCCACCCAGTGGTAGAGGCACCGCCGCCGGATGGCGTCATGCACCTCGCGGGTCCGGTTGGAGGTGATGACGGCCAGCGGCGGCACTTCCGCGCGGATGGTGCCGAGCTCCGGCACCGTGATCTGGAAGTCCGCCAGCAACTCCAGCAGAAATGCCTCGAACGGCTCGTCGGCGCGGTCCAACTCGTCGATCAGCAGCACCGCCGGCCCGCCTTCGGGGCTGAGGGCGCGCAGCAACGGCCGCTCCTGGAGGAAGCGCCGGTCGTAGATGCCGCGCTCGATCGCGGCCTGGTCCGTCTCGCCAGCCGCTTCTGCCAAGCGGATCGCCATGAGTTGGCGCGCATGGTTCCACTCGTAGGCCGCTGCCGAAAGGTCCAGCCCGTCGTAGCATTGCAGGCGCACCAACCGGCGCGGCAACTGCGCCGCCAGAACCTTGGCGATCTCGGTCTTGCCGGTCCCGGGCTCGCCTTCCAGGAACAGCGGCCTGCCCATGCGGAGCGCCAGGAAGGCAGTGGTCGCCAGGGCTTGGTCCGCGACGTAGCCGCCCCGCGCCAGCATCTGGCGCATGGCCTCGACCGAGTCCGGTGCCGTGCCCGCGGCGGTCACAGGAACATCAACGCAGCGATGACCAGCAGGGCGGCGCCGCCGATCCAGAACTGCAACGGCAGACCGAAGGGCTGCATGGTGGTGAGCAGCCGGAGCGGCCGCAGCGCTTCCGTGTCCACCGGGCGCGGATTCGGCCGATGCACCGGCTTGCCGGAGGCGCTGGGGCCGTCCGCCCCGTGCTGGGTGAGCGGCCCCGCCGCCTGCGAATGGGCGAGGAACTCGGTGTCGGTGTTGGTTTGCGCCATGCCCCTCACTCCCGGTGCCGCTGCGGAGGCACCAACGGCCGTGGCGGCCTCCGGTTGAGGCGCGGCCGCTTCCGTTTCGGGCTGGTCGAAATGCGCGGTGAAGCGGTTGAAGAATTGGTCGGCCATCTGCTTGGCGGTGCTGTCGATCAGGCGCCCGCCCAACTGCGCGATCTTGCCGCCGACCTGGGCCTTGACGTTGTAGTTCAGCAGCGTTTCCGCCGGGCCGACCTCCTTCAGCGCGACGTCCGCGCCGCCCTTGGCGAAGCCCATAGCGCCGCCGCTGCCCTCGCCGGCGATGGTGTAGCTCTCGGGCGGGTTGAGGTTCTCCAGCCGCACCTTGCCGCTGAACTTGGCCGACATGGGGCCGAGCTTCACCGCCACCTTGGCCTTGAATTGGTCCTCGCCCTCGCGCTCGACGCTCTCGCAACCCGGTATGGAGGCGCGCAGCACCTCCGGGTCGTTGAGGGCGTCCCAAACTTGCTGGCGCGGCGCGGGGATGCGCCGCTCGCCGGTCATTTCCATGGTCTGCTCCCGTCTCGGCGCGGAGTTTAAGGGCCGGGCGGGGCCAGGGAAACCCGGGGGCGGGCGAGGGGAGGGCCGGCGGGCACTGGCACGGCGGACCCCGCCCTGACGGCGGCGCTCCCGCCGGCTAACCTGCCCCCGCAGCCCACCATCACCGGAAGCCCGCCGATGCCCTACGTCATTGCCGACGACCTGCCCACCGAGCCCGCCGGCGTGCGCTTCCGGCGCCTGCTCGACCGGCCGCAGATCCTGCAGATGCCGGGCGCCCACCTCGGCATCGCCGCGCTGCTCGCCAAGCGGGCGGGCTTCGAAGCCCTTTACCTGTCCGGCGCGGCCATGACGGCGACCATGGGCCTGCCCGACCTCGGCATGATCACGGTGGACGAGGTCTGCTTCCACATCCGCCAAGTGTCGCGCGCCTCCGCCCTGCCCATGCTGGTGGACGGCGACACGGGCTACGGCGAGGCGCTCAACGTCATGCACATGGTGCGCTCCTTCGAGGAGGCCGGCGCCGGCGCCGTCCACCTGGAGGACCAGCTCCTGCCCAAGAAGTGCGGGCACCTAAACGACAAGAAGCTCGCCGACGCGCGCGACATGGCCGCCAAGGTCGCCGCCGCCCGCAAGGCCCGGCGCGACCTCCTGGTGATAGCAAGGACGGACGCGGCTGCCAGCGAGGGCATGGACGGCGCGGTCGCGCGCGCCAAGCTGTACATGGAGGCCGGCGCCGACGCGATCTTCCCCGAGGCGCTGCACAGCGCCGAGATGTTCCGCGAGTTCGCCCGACGGATGCCGGGCGTGAAGCTGCTGGCCAACATGACCGAGTTCGGCCGCACGCCCTTCTTCACCGCCGCCGAGTTCGAGGCGATGGGCTACGCCATGGTGATCTGGCCGGTGTCCCACCTGCGCGTCGCCGCCCGAGCCATGGAGGAGCTGTACGCCGCCATCCGCCGGGACGGCGGCACGCAGAACGCGGTGGACCGGATGCAGACGCGCGCCGAGCTCTACGCCACCATCGACTACGCGGCCTACGAGGCGCTCGACGCCACCCTGGTCAAGACGGTGGTGCCGACAGCCATGCCGCAGCGGAATTGACGCGCGTCCCCGCTTCTCCGCGCCGGGGCGGCGTCACGGGTCGGGGTCGTCCACGGCGTCGATGACGGGCGGCCGCGGCGCCTGCGCCCACAAGCGGCTGTAAGCGTCCAGCGGCAGGAGGACGAAGGCGTCGGCCCCGTTCCGGGTCAGGACCAACGGGCCGCGGACCGCGCTGTCCACGAGGCTCGGCACGGACGCTTCGAGCGCCCCCATGTCCATGCGGGGCAACCCTTCCAGGCCCGGGGCGGGACGGCCCCTCGGGCTGGAAGGTATCGCTTGGTCGCCCGTGTCCGCCATGGCCGCGCTCCCCCAGATCGCGGCGAGTCAACGCCGCTGGCGGCGTTTGGGCAACCGCCGAGGGCCGTCGTGCCCGCGGCGGGGGGTCAGCCGCCGAGGTTCAGGACCTGCACGCGCCGGTTCCGCGGCTCCGAGGTCGCGTCCGGCGTCTGCACCAGCAACTGCGTTTCGCCCAGGCCCAAAGCTTCCAGGCGGGCGGCGGCGACGCCGTGCCGGCTGACGAGATAGTCGCGGACGGTGGCAGCGCGGCGTTCGGACAAAACCAGGTTGGCCGGGGCTTCCCCGGCGGTGTCGGTGTGGCCTTCGATCCGGAAGCGGTACCGGGCGAGTTCGGACGAATTCAAGGCGCGGCCCAGGGCCTCCAGGATCTTTTCGGCGTCCGGGGTCAGCGCCGCGGACCCGGACGGGAAGGGCAGCGCGAGCGCCGCGGCGGCGGTGCCTTCCGGCGCGGTTGTGCGGGCGGCGGCTTCGTCGGCGACCGGCCTCGCCCGGGACGTGGAGGGGCCGGTGGTCGAAAAGCCATGGTTACCGCGGTCTCCCGGCGGCCGCAGCAACTCGACCAGGTTGGGCAGTGAGGGCGCCTCCTGCGCCCCGGCCGGCGAACCGGGCGCCACGCAAAGCGCGCAGGCAAGCGCGAGGAAAGCCTTACGATGCCGCTGTCTCAAGCTCGATCCCCCGCCAAACACCACGTCCGGCCCAGTACGGTTCTTCCTTACGCTACACGAACCTGAAAGTTGGATCAATGTTCGCGATATGAACGTTGCAAGGAACAGCTTGGCGGACGGTCCATGCGGGCGGCCTGCTCGTCCGAGGGGCGTGCGCTTGGTTTGACGCGATCAGCAGGGCGCCGGATGCTGGACCGGATTGGGGAGGATGGGGGGATGGCCGAACGGCCCTTCGAAGCGGCGGATCTGGAAGCCCTTTGCCGATGGGACACGCCGACGATCTGCAACGCGCTGGAGATCGTGGCGCCGGCCCGCCGCGGCCGCGGCTTCACCTTCAAGCCGTTCACCGCCGCCGACCCGGCGCTGCCCCCGATCTGCGGCGTGGCGCGGACGGGGCGCATCCGCGCCGCCGCCCCCTCGGGCCGGACGCGCGAGCAGGACAAGGCCGCCCGCCTCGCCTGGTACGAGTACGTCGCCGAAGCGGACCTGCCGACCGTCGTGGTCCTGGAGGACCTGGACGAGACGCCCGGCACCGGGGCCTTCTGGGGCGAGGTGAACAGCAACGTCCACAAGGGCTTGGGGGCGCTGGGCTGCGTCACCAACGGCTCGTTCCGCGACATCGACATGCTCGCGCCCGGGTTCCAGATCCTGGGCGTCGTCAATCCGTCCCACGCCCATGTCCACGTGGTGGACCACGGCGGCGAGGTGTCCGTGCACGGGATGCCCTGCGCCCACGGCGACGTCGTCCACGCCGACCGCCACGGCGCCGTCGTGATCCCGGCCGACGCCGTGCGCGCGGTGCCGGCCGCCATCGACCTCCTCGCCCGCCGCGAGAAGGTCGTGCTCGACATGTGCAAGCGGAGCGACTTCGGCATCGCCGCGCTGCGCGAAGCGCTGGCGCAGGCCGACGAGATCCACTGAAGCGCGCCGGCTCAGCCCGGCGCGGCCAGCGCCCGCTTCGCCACCTCCGCCAACCAAGCGCTGGCGACCGGCAGGATGGCGTCGTTGAAGTCGTAGCGGGGGTTGTGCAGCTCCCGCCCGCCTTCGGCGCTCCCGTTGCCGATCCAGGCGAAGGCGCCGGGCACTTCCTGGAGGAACCAGGAAAAGTCCTCGCCGGTCATCGCGGGCGGGAGGTCGCGCCGGACGGCGCTCACCGCCCCGGCCGCCTCGGCGGCCAGGTCCCGCTCCGCCGGCCGGTTCGCCGTCACCGCGACGCCGCGACGCACATCCACCGCCGCGGAAAGGCCATAGGTCGCCGCGACGCCGTCCGCGACGCGCCGGAGGCCCCCCTCCAAAGCATCGCCGGTGGCGTCGCGGAGGAAGCGCATGGTGCCCTTGAGCACCGACCGCTGCGGCACTTGGTTCTGTGCCTCGCCGGCCTCGGCCACCGTGACGCTCACAACGGCCGAGTCGAGCGGGTCGACGTTGCGGGACACCAGGGATTGCAGCGCCACGATGCAGTGGCCAGCGCCCAGCATCGGGTCGCGGGTCAGGTGGGGCAGGGCGGCGTGCCCGGCGTGGCCCTCGAAGGCGATCTCGAACCGTGCCCCCGCGGCCATGACCGGTCCGTCGTGCACGGCCACCGTGCCCGCTTCGAGGCCCGGCCAGTTGTGCCACCCGAAGATGCGCTCCATCGGGAAGCGGGTGAACAGCCCGTCCTCGATCATGGCCTTGGCGCCGCCCCCGCCCTCCTCCGCCGGCTGGAACACCAGCCGCACCGTTCCGAACCAGGCCGGGTCGGCCTTCAGCAACGCGGCGGCCCCGAGCAACGCCGCGGTGTGCCCGTCGTGGCCGCAGGCGTGCATGACGCCGGGCACGGCGGACCGGTGGGGCAGGTCCGGGTTGATCTCCTGGATCGGGAGCGCGTCCATGTCGGCGCGGAGACCGACGGAACGGTTCGACAGGCGGTCGCCACCGCGGCCGTGTATGGTCGCAACCACGCCATGACCGCCGATGCCGCTTTCCGCTTCGATCCCCATCTCGCGCAGACGTTGCAAAACAAAAGCGGCGGTTTCTTCTTCGTGCAACGTCAGGCCCGGGTGCGCGTGCAGGTGCCGCCGCCAACGCGTCATCTCATCGGGTGAAATCGCCATGAGTCGGAGGGTACTGTGGGCTTCCCGGTCTGGCCAATCCCCCTGCCCGGGAACTTCCGGCGCGACGAAGCTTTTTGGTACGTGTTGCGAACCACCAAAGCTTTGAGCCTGTGCCTGTGCCTCCTGATCGGCGCGGCGTCCTCCCAAGAGAGCCCGGGCGAACCGCCGCCGCTGAAGTACAGCGTCGAAATAGGGGAGTCCGGCGATTCGGGCGCGGACACCGCCATCGGTGCCGTGTCCCAACTCGTCCAATTGCGGGAACAGGCACCGACCGGCCCCTTGGGCGTCATCAACCGGGCGCGGGCCGACCAGGACCGTTTCCTCCGTGCCTTGGAGTCCGAGGGCTACTGGGGCGGGACCGCGCGCGTCACCATCGCCGGCCTGCCGCTCGACGCGCCCGACCTCCTGGAGCGGCTGGAACGGTTGGCCCTCGGCGACGGAAGCGTCCCGGTCGTCGTCTCCATCGACAAGGGCGAACTCTACAGGATCGGCAGCGTGTCCGTCCGGTCGGTCACGCCGGAGGGCGCGGCGGCGGCCGCCGCGGCGGCGGAGGGCCTCGCCCTGCGCGTGGGCGACCCCGCCCGCGCCGAGCCCGTCCTGACGGCCGAGCGCCGCCTGCTCGACCGGCTGCTGGCCGCCGGGCATCCGCTGGCGACGGTGGCGGGGCGGGAAACGGTGGTGAACCACGACCGGCGCCAGATGGACGTGGCGTGGCGCTTGGCCCCGGGGCCGGCGGCGCGCTTCGCCCCGCCCGAGGTGGAGGGCGCCGAGCGCGTCAGTACGCGCTTTCTCGAACGCTACGCCGCCGGCCGCTTGGCGGATGAACCTTACAGCCCGGACCGGCTTGAGCGGGCGCGGCGCGGCATGCTGGCGCTCGGCCCTTTCGCCGCGGTCCGAGCCCGGGCGGCCGACCGGCTCGACGAGTCCGGGCGCCTGCCCACCACTTTCACCGTTTCGGAGCGCCCCCGCCACGCCATCGGCTTCAGCGCCGCCTACGAAACCAATTTCGGCCCGTCGGTGCGGACGTACTGGGAGCACCGCAACCTCTTCGGCGGCGCCCAACGGCTCCGGGTGGAAGCGGAGGTGGCGCGCATCGGCACGGACGGCGCCATCAGCCAGATGACCTACCGTGGCGGCGTCACCTACCGGGACCCCGGCCTCTTCGGCCGCGACCTGACCCTGGTGGCCAACCTGTTCATTCTGCGCGAGCGCCTCAACGCCTACGACCGTGACGCCATCGGCGGCTCCGTGCTGTTCGAGCAGCGCCTGTCGGAGCGGCTGTTCGTGCAGGCGGGGCCGACGGTGGACGTCGGCAGCAGCGGGCCGTCGGACGGGTCCTTGACCGCGTACCAAATCGCCGGCGTGACCTTCGGCGGCCGGTACGACGGCACCGACAGCCTGCTCGACCCGTCGCGCGGTTGGCGGCTCAACGGCGCCCTCACGCCGTCCTGGAGCTTCTCGACCGACGCGCCTTTCGCGCCGCTGCGGGCGACGAGCAGCGCCTACCTGGACGTGCTCGGGGACCGCCGCACCATCTTCGCCGTCCGGGGCACGCTCGGCTCGCTCATGGGCGCGCAGTTGGGCGACGTGCCGCGGCACATCCGTTTCTACGCTGGCGGCGGCGGCTCGGTGCGCGGTTACGACTACCAGTCCATCGGTCCGCGCGACGAGCGGAACCGGCCGTCGGGCGGCGCCAGCCTGCTGGAGGCCAGCGCCGAGTTGCGCCAACGGGTCTGGGGCGACATCGGCGCCGTGGCCTTCGTGGATGCCGGCACCGTCGGCACCGGCTCCGCGCCCGACACCTCCAACCTGCGCGTCGGCGCCGGCTTCGGCCTCCGCTACCACACCCCGATCGGCCCGATCCGCGCCGACATCGGCGTGCCTTTGGTCAAGCAACGGGACTCGTCGAACTTCGGTCTCTACGTCGGCATCGGGCAGGCGTTCTGACCATGCGGCGGGTGCTTCGCTGGGCGCTCATCCTGGTCTTCCTGGCGGTCGCCCTCCCGGTGGCCGCCCTGGTCGGCGCGCTCGTGTGGGCGAACACCGAGGCCGGGCAGGCCCGCTTGGCCGCGCTCGCCTCGGCGCAGGTACCGGGCCTCGCCATCGAAGGCCTGCACGGGCCGCTGCCGTCCGTGGCCGGGGCGGCGCGCATCACCATGGCCGACGCGGACGGCGTTTGGCTCACGGTCGATGGCGCACGCCTCGCCCTGGACTACTCGGCCCTGCTGCGCCGGGAATTCCGGATCGAAGCCGTCGAGGCCGACAGGATCGAGATCGTCCGCCCGCCGCTTCCCGGACCTGAGACGCCGCCGGAACCGCGGCAGCCCTCCGAAGGCGTCCTGCCGCGCTTGCCCGAGTTGCCGGTGGCGGTGTCGCTCGACCGGCTGGAGGTGCGGCGGCTGGAAATCGGCGAGCCCGTGGTCGGCACACCCTCCGCCTTCGCGGTCACGACGAATGCGCGCCTCGGCGACGGGGCGCTGCGGGCGGCGCTCGACGCCAAGCGGCTCGACGCAGAAGGCCGGGCTTCGATCGACCTGCGCCTCTCGCCCGCCGAAGACAGCCTCCACGCCAAGGCGACGGTCCGCGAGGGGCCGGACGGGGTGGTGCCGACCCTGCTCAAGCAGCCGGGCAAACCCTTTGAGCTGGACCTCTCGCTCGAGGGCCCCGCCTCGGGTGCCGCCCTAGACCTTGCGGCGGGCCTCGGACCCGATCTCGCCCTGAAGCTTGGCGGCACGGTGCGGGCTGCGCCGGACGGCGCCGCCGGTGCCGACCTGGACGGCACCGCGCGCGTCGCCGCCCTGCTGCCGCCGGACATCGCCCCTTTGGCCGGCGGCGCCGAGTTCTCGCTGCGCGCCGACCTCGGCGCCGACCGGCGCGTCGCCCTGCACCGGCTCGACCTGCGCGTGCCGGCCGCGACCGTCTCGGCCACCGGGCGGGCCGACCTGTCGGCGGAAACCGTGGACGCGCAGGTCGCGCTCAACGTGGCCGAGGCCGAGCGCCTGCGCCCGTTGGTGCCCGAAACGGTGCGCTGGGCCGGCATCGCGGCCAAGGCCCGCATCGGCGGCACCTTCTCCGAACCGTCCATCGAACTCGACGTGGTGCCTGAAGCGCTCGGCACCGGCGTTCCGCAAACGGACGCGCTGCTCGGGCCTTCGCCGCGCTTGGCGCTCCGCGCCGCGCTGCCCGGGCCGCGCTTCGACGCCAAGCTCGACGGCGCGGCGTCGAACTTCTCGGCCAAGGGCAACCTGTCGGGGGAAACGATCGCCCTCGACGCCAGCGTGTCGGTGCCGGACCTCGCGGTGTTGGGCGCCGGTTCCGAAGGCGCCCTGGAAGCCGACCTCCACGCGGAAGGACCGCTGAACAACCCCGATCTGACCCTGCAAGCGCGCTCCGGCCGCATCGAGGCCGCGGGCCGGGTGCTGGAGCGGTTGGTCCTCGACGCCACGGTCAAGCAGCCCGCCTCCGCGCCGACGGTGGACGCGCGCGCTTCGGGCGAGATCGAAAACCTGCCCATTTCGCTGGCCGTGCGCGGACGGCCGCAGGGCCAAGCGCTGCGGCTGGAGGAAGGCACCGCGCAACTCGGCCGGGCCCGGTTGGAAGCCGCCGGCCTGTTGGACACGACCGGGCCGGCGGGGCCGGTGTTCGAAGGCACGGCCCGCCTGGAGGCGTCCGACCTCGCCCCGCTCACGCGCTTGGCGGGCCAAGCCGGCGTGGCGGGGCGCTTGGCGCTGGAGGCCACCCTCGACCGCGCGCCGAGCGGGGAGCAAGCCTTCGACGTGCGCCTGGACGCGCCCCGCCTCGTCTACGCCGGCACCGAAGGCACGCTCCGCGCCACGGCGAAGGGGACGCCGTCCGACCTGGCGTGGACCATCCAGGGGCGGGCGCCGGACGGGAGCGTTTCGGGGCGGGGCACGTTCGCTTCGATCGACGGCGGGCGCCGGCTCGACCTCGAAAGCCTCGAAGCGCAGGGCCTCGGCGAAACGCTCAGGCTGGTTTCGCCGGCGCAGGTCGCCCTGGGCGCCGACGGCGGCATCCGGCTTTCCGGCCTGGCGCTGGCGCTCGGGCGCGGCGGCCGGTTGCAGGCCGCCGGCCGCTGGGGGCCCGAACGCGCGGACCTGACGGCGACGGTCAACGCGCTGCCGTTGTCGTTCGTCGGCCGCTTCGCGCCCGATGTCCGCCCCGAAGGGACGCTCTCGGCTGAGGTGCGCGCCACCGGGCCGGTGTCCGAGCCGGAGATACGCGGCACGGTGCAAGCGACCGGCCTCAAGGCCGGGGCCGACTGGGCCAAGGGCCTCCCCGTCGCGTCCTTGCGGGGCGAGGGGCGTCTGGTCGGCGAGAGCGCCCAGTTGCGCGCCGAACTCGAAGCCGGTGCCGCCGGCCGGCTGGTGGCGACGGCGCGGCTCCCCCGCGGCTTCGGCCCTTCCGCGCCGTTGGAAGCGTCGCTGGACGGCAACCTCAACCTCGCCCCGCTCGCCGCGCCCTTCTTGGCCGCCGGCGCGGACCGCCTCACCGGCCGCCTCGCGGTGGCGCTCCGCGCCGGAGGCACAGTGGGCGCGCCCGAATTGGCCGGCCGCGCCACGCTGTCGGACGGCGATTACCGCAACACGCTCTACGGCGTCCGGATCAGCAACCTGAACGGCACCGTCGTCGGCGACGGCTCCCGGCTGGTGATCGAGCGGCTCGAAGGGCGCACCGCCGGCAACGGCACCATTTCGGTCGCAGGCAGCGTCGACGTGGGGGCCGCCGGCTTCCCGGCCGACATCCGCATCACGGCGCGCGACGCCAGGCCCGTGGTGTCCGAGCTCGTCACCGCGACCCTCGGCGCGGACCTCCGCTTGACCAGGCCGATCACCGGCGGCGGCCTGCTGTCCGGCGAGGTCCGCATCCAGAACGCGGAGATCCGCATACCCAGCCAGTTGCCGGCGAGCGTGCCGACGCTCACCAACGTGCGCGAGGTGGGCCGGCCGCCGAACGGCCGCCCGCGCCGGAGGCCGGAGCCCGCGGCCGCGCCGGCGTCCTCCGGCCCGCCGCTGAATCTCGACGTGCGCGTGCTCGCGCCGCGGTCCGTCTTCATCCGCGGCCGGGGCGTCGACGTCGAGCTGGGCGGCGACGTGACGGTCGGCGGCACCGTCGCCGAGCCGGTGCCGCGCGGCGGGCTGACGCTGCGGCGCGGCACGTTGAGCCTGCTGGCGCGGCGCCTCGATTTCCGGCGCGGCACCATCAACTTCGCCGCCGGCACGCTGATCCCGCAGCTCGACCTGGAAGCGCGGTCGGTGTCGGGGCAGAACACGATCAGCGTCTTCATCCGCGGCACGCCCACCTCGCCGGAGGTGACGTTCTCCTCCGTGCCGGAGCTGCCGCAGGACGAGGTCCTCGCGCAGCTCCTGTTCGGCAAGGCGACCAGCGGCCTGTCGCCCCTCGAACTCGCGCAGATCGGCGCCGCGGTCGCCCAGCTCACCGGCGTCGGCGGCAGCGGCGGCGGCCCGCTGGACCGCGTGCGCAGCGCCCTGGGCCTGGACCGGCTGGGCGTCGGCGGCGGCAACGGCTCCACGGCGTCGCCCACGGTCGAGGCCGGCCGCTACGTCGCGCCCGGCGTGTTCCTCGGCGTGCGGCAGGGCACGCAAGGGCAGACCGGGGTCGGCGTCCAGGTGGAGATCACGCCGCGCCTCAAGCTCGAGGGCGAAACCGCGACCGGCCCCGCGGGCGACCGCCTCGGCTTCTCCTACGAGCTGGAGTACTGAAGCGTCATTCCGCGGCGTCGCTCAGCGCCGCCGCGTCCCAGGCCGGATTGAGCATCGGCGACGGCGTGCCGAGCCGCGACCGCGCCGTGTGGTACTCGCGCCGGAGTTGCGCGACCAACTCCCCGGCCGGCACCACCCCGCGCACCCCGCCGATGCCTTGGCCCGCCCCCCAGATGTCCTTCCAGCGCCGCTTGCTGCGGTCGGTCCCGAAGTTCATCTGCGCGGGGTCGGAGGTCGGCAGGTTGTCCGGATCGAGGCCGGCCCGGCGCAGCGACGGCTTCAGGTAGTTGCCGTGAACGCCCGTGATGAGGTTGGTGTAGACGATGTCGCCGGCCGCGTGGTCCACGACCATCTGCTTGTGCTCGTCCACCGCCCGCGCCTCCGCCGTGGCGATGAAGGCGCTGCCGACGTAGCCGAAATCCGCGCCCATCGCCTCGGCGGCGAGGATCGAGGCGCCGTGCGAGATCGCGCCCGACAAGGCGAGCGGCCCGTCGAACCACTCGCGCGTTTCCCGCACCAAGGCGAAGGGCGAGAGCGCGCCGGCGTGCCCGCCCGCGCCGGCCGCCACGAGCACCAGCCCGTCCGCGCCCTTCTCGACCGCCTTCCGCGCGAAGGTCTGGTTGATGACGTCGTGCAGGACGAAGCCGCCGTAGGAGTGGACCGCCTCGTTCACCTCCGGCCGGGCCCCCAGGCTGGTGATGACCATCGGCACCCGCTGCTTCACGCAGACCGCGAGGTCCTGCTCCAGCCGGTCGTTGGAGCGGTGGACGATCAGGTTGATGGCGAAGGGCGCGGCGGGGCGGTCGGGGTGCCGGGCGTCGTGCGCGGCCAAGCGCTCCCGGATCTCCACCACCCATTCCTCGAACTGCTCGGCCGGACGCGCATTCAGCGAGGGCATGGAGCCCACGATTCCGGCGGTGCATTGCGCCACCACGAGGTCGGGCACCGAGATGATGAAGAGCGGCGCCGCGATGGCCGGCAGGGAGAGCCGGCCCTCCAGGCTGGCGAGCAGGGGGGACATGCGGGGCGCTCCTCGAACGATCGGCCGCCGGATGTCGCCACGCGAGCGTTGCACGGTCAAGCCAGGCCCTGGAACCGCGCTTCCCGGCGCCGAACCGCCGTGCGAACGTCCGGGCGAAGGCGAGGGAGGAAAATCATGGTCATGGCGCCGCAGGGCCGCCGCGCCTTGCTCGGGGCCGGTTTGGGCGCGGGTCTGGCGGCACCGGCCGTTCTCGCGCAACCGGGCTTCCCGGACCGGCCGGTGACGCTGGTGGTCCCGTTCCCGCCCGGCGGCTCCACCGACGTCATGGCCCGGCTCCTCGCCGAGCGCATGGCGCCCCTGCTGGGCCAGCCCGTGCTGGTGGAGAACCGCCCGGGCGGCGCCACTGTGGTCGGCGCGGAAGCGGTCGCCCGGAGCGCGCCGGACGGTCACACGGTGCTGGTCAACTCCGGCACCACGCTCACCATCAACCCGCTGCTGATGCGGAACCTGCCCTACCGGCCGGAGTCCTTCGCGCCGGTCTCCTTGCTCTCCACGCTGCCCTTCGCGTTCCTGCTCCAGAACCGCCTGCCCGCGACCATCCCGGAGTTCGTGGCCTTCGCCAAGGCTAGGCCGGGCAAGCTGAACTACGGCACCAACGGCCCGTCCTCCTTCAACAACATCGTCGCCGTGCTGGTCTCGGAGGCGCTCGGCATCCGCATGCAGGACGTGACCTACCGGGGCGACTCCGCCCAGCTCAACGACTTCGTCGCGGGGACGCTCGACCTGCTGGTGGTGGGCGGGAGCTCGGCCATCGGCCCGCACCGCAACGGCCAGGGCCGCATCCTGGCCTGGACCGGCGACAAGCGGATGCCGATGACGCCGGAGATCCCGATCTTCGCCGAAGTGGCGCCCGAAGCGATCGGCCAAACGTGGTTCGGCCTCGCCGTGCCCGCGCGCACCCCGGCGGGGCCCATCGAACGCTTGTCGGCCGCCGCCGCCCGCGCCTTGCAGGAACCGGCGCTGCGCGACCGGCTGCTCGGAGAAGGGCAGTTCGCCGTCGGGTCGTCGCCGACTGAGTACGCCGCCTTCCTGGCCCGGGAAATGGACCGCTGGCGCCCGCTCCTCGCGCGCATGGACATCAAGGTGGACTGATCCGCAGGCCGCCCCATGTCCGTTGCGCCCGCGCCGCCGAAGCAATAGGTGGGGCGGCGCGGCGGATGGCGCGCCGGGAAGGGGAAAGGGCATGGTGCAGCGGAGGAGCTTGGTCGCGCTGGCCGCGGCGTGCGCGGCGGGCCCGCGGATCGCGCGGGGGCAGGGGTTCGACGGCCCCGTCACCATCGTGGTCCCGTTCACGCCCGGCACGGGCGTCGACATCCTCGCCCGCTTGGTCGCGCCGTTCCTCCAGAACCGCTTCGGCCAGCCCTTCGTCGTGGAGAACCGCGCAGGCGCCTCCGGCAACATCGGCACCCAGGCGGTCGCCCGCGCGGCGCCGGACGGCCGAACGCTGATGCTCCAGGCCAACACCTTCGTCATGAACCCCGGCCTGTTCAAACAGGTGCCCTACGACCCCGTCGGGAGCTTCACCCCCGTCATCCGCCTGACCCGCGGCGACTTGGTGCTGGCGGTCCACCCGGGCACGCCCGCCGTGGACGCCAAAGCCTTCGCGGACCTCGCCCGCACGCGCACGCTCGATTATGCCAGCCCCGGCATCGGCACGCCGCAGCACCTGGGCATGGAGCTGTTCCGCTTGGTGGCGCGCATCCCGCTCAACCACATCCCGTACCGCGGCAGCGCCCCCGCCATCCAGGACCTGATCGGCGGCCGCGTGGCGGCGATGGTGCTGCCGGTCCACACCGCCATTCCGCTCGCGTCGGGCGGCCAGATCCGGATGCTGTCGGTGGGCAGCCCCCAGCGCTCCGCCGCGGTGCCGGACGTGCCCACCATGGCGGAAGCGGGCTTCCCGGGCGCCGAGGTGGACCTGTGGTACGGCCTGCTCGCCCCCGCCGGCCTCCCGCCCGCGTTGCAGGAATCGCTGCGCGCGGCACTCGACGAATGGTTGCGCTTGCCTGCGACCAAGGACCAGCTTTCGGCGCAGGGCATGGTAACCGTGGGCGGCAGCTCCGCGGACTTCGCCTCGGTGATCGCCGCCGACCGGGACCGCTGGGCGTCCGTCATCCGCCAAGCCGGCCTGTCGGCCGACTGACCGCCCCGCCATGCGCAACCGGATCGTCACGCTCACCCTGAACCCGACCGTCGACATCGCCTCGGACGCCGACCGGGTGCGCCCTGTCCACAAGGTGCGGACGAAGAACGAGACTTTCGACCCCGGCGGCGGCGGTGTGAACGTCTCGCGCGTGCTGCGCGAGCTGGGCGCCGACACGCTGGCCGTCGTCACCGCGGGCGGCGTCAGCGGCCGGTTGCTGGAGGAGCTGCTGGACGGCGGCGGCGTGCCGCGCGCCTCCGTCCCGACCGCCGAGCGCACCCGCATCAGCTACACGGTGCACGACCTCGGCGCGGGGCAGGAATACCGCTTCGTCCCGCAAGGCCCCGCGCTGTCCGAGACGGAATGGCAGGCGGCGCTCGCCGCGCTCGACGCTTCGGACGGGGGTTGGATCGTCGCCAGCGGGAGCTTGCCGCGCGGCGTCCCGGACGACTTCTACGCCCGCGCGGCCGCCGACGCGAAGCGCCGTGGCAGGCGCTTCGTGCTGGACACCTCCGGCGCCCCGTTGCGCGCGGCGCTGGGGCAAGGCTTGGCGCTCATCAAGCCGAGTTGGGGCGAATTCGAGGCCCTGGTGGGCGAGGTCGCCCCTACGTCCGAAGCGCAGGACGCGGCGGCGCTCCGCTTGGCGCGCGAAGGCGCGGCGGAGCTGGTGGCCATCACCCTCGGCCGCGACGGCGCGATCCTGGCCGAGTCGGGCAGGGGCGTGCTGCGCCTTCCGGCGCTGGACGTGCCCGCCGTCGGCGCGGTGGGCGCGGGCGACAGCTTCCTCGCCGCGATGGTCTGCGCCCTGTCCAGAGGGGAGCCGCCGCGCGAAGCCTTCGCCTGGGGCATGGCCGCCGGCGCCGCCGCCGTGATGCGCCCGGGCACGGCCCACCCGCGCAAGGAGGACGTGGAAGCACTCAGGCGCCGGATCGGCCCGGTGGAGTAGCGGCCGCCGCGGCGCCGTCCCGGCGGGCTAGCGCCAAACGCCGTGGCGCCCGCCCCGTCGCCTCCGTGGCGAAGCGTTCCAGCACTTCGGGCGGCCATCCGGTGACGCGCCGCGCGGAAAGGTCCACGCACAGGTAGAGCACCTCGTTTTCCGCGGCCAACCAGCCCTCGTCGGCGTGCAGCATCCGGTGCAGCCCGAGCAGGCGCTTGCCGTCGAAGGCGAGCACCTCGCTCTCGCAGGCCAGCGGCATGCCTTCCCGCACCTCGCGCACGTAGTTGACCCAGGTTTCGGCGGCGAAGGTGCCGAGGCCCTTCGCCTTGAACGGCGCGTCCAGCCCGAGCCTCGGCCACAGCGCGTCCGTCGCCATGTCGAACACGGCGAGGTAGAACGCCATGTTCATATGGCCGTAGCTGTCCACCCACTCCGGACGGACGGTCGCGAGGGGCGCGGCCCCCGTCGGAAAACGGCCGCTCGATCCCGAGCCCAATCGACCCTCCCATCCCGCCGTTGGCGAACCGCCGCGCCGGGCCGCGCCGCGGCTTGCGGCTTGCGGCTTGCGGCTGGCCGCGCGTCCGCGCCATGCTGTGCCGCGGAATGGACGCGCGCAACCAACCGCCCCAGCTCTCGCCCACCCGAAACGCGGCCCTTTTCCGCCCCCGCAGCGTCGCCCTCTTCGCCGAAGGCGGCGACACGCGGGACGCGGAGGTGATAGCCCGCAACCTGGCCGCCGGCGGCTTCTCCGGGAAACTCTATGCCTGCGGCGTCGCGGCCCCGGGCCTGGAGCCGGTGGGCGCCGTCGGCGACCTGCCCGAAGCGCCGGACCTGGCCGTGCTCTGCATGCCCGAACCCGCGCTCGCCACGACCGCCGCGGAACTGGCGCGGCGCGGGTGCCGGGCCGTGATCGTGCCCGGACAGGCCCCCGACCTCGGCCGCATCGCGGCCGGCGCGGGCGTGCGGGCGATGGGACCCCACAGCTTCGGCCTGTGCGTGCCGGCGATCGGCCTGAACGCGTCGCTGACGCACCTGGCGCCGGCACCGGGCCGGCTCGCGCTGGTGAGCCAATCCGCCGCCACGACGCGCGCGGTGCTGGACTGGGCGGCGTCGGAAGGCCTCGGCTTCAGCCACGTCGTGGGCATCGGCGGCAACGCCAATGTCGGCTTCGCCACCACGCTGGATTGGCTCGCGCGGGAACCGGGCACCGGCGCGGTGCTGCTCGACATGCGGCTGATCCGCAACCGCCGCGCCTTCGTCTCCGCCGCGCGCGCCGTCGCCCGCACCCGGCCGGTGGTGGCGTTGCGCGCGGGCGGGCGCGGCGCCGACGGCGGCTCCGGCATCGGCGAAGCGGTGATGGACGCGGCGCTCCGCCGCGCCGGCGTGCTCCGCGTCGCGGGGTTGGAGGACCTGCTCGCGGCGGCGGAAACGCTGGCGCGCGTGCGCCGGACGCGTTCGCCAGACCTCCGCGACGGCGACCGCATCGCCCTGGTCGGGAACGGCCTGGGGCTGGGGCGCATCGCCGCGGACGCCGTGGTGAAAGGCGGCGGCCGCTTGGCGCGGCTGGACCCGGAGGCGGGCGCCTGCCTCCGGCTCCACATGCCGGACGCGGCGCCGGCGTTCAACCCGCTGTCGCTCGGCGCCGCCGCCGGCACGCGCCTGGCCGAAGCCGCCGCCCTCTTCGCCGCGGCGCCGGAGGTGGACGCGGTGGTCGCGCTGCACGCGCCGACCCCCCACGGCGACGACGCGGCCGCCGCCGAAGCGATGGTCGCGGCCGCCACCGCGCAACGCGGCCGCTCCGCCCCCGTGCTCGTAGCCTGGACCGGGCAGGAAACCGCGGCGGCGCAGCGGCGGGCGATGACGGCCGCGGGCTTGGCGGTGTTCGACACCCCGGAAGCCGCGGTGCGGGGCGCCCTCCACCTCGCCCAGGACCGCCGGAACCGCGCGGCCGCCGCCGAGTTGCCGCCGCGCGAGGTGCTCGACCTGAAGCCGGACCGCGCCTCGGTGCGCCGCATCCTGGACGGGGCGATGATCGACGGGCGGCTCGCGCTCGACGAGGAGGAATCCCTCGCGGTGCTGGCCGCCTACGGCTTGCCGACGGTGCCGTGCCGGCGCGCGGCCGGCCCGGCCGAAGCGGCGGACGCCGCGGCCATGCTGCGCTTCCCCGTCGTGCTCAAGGTCCTCAGCCCGGGGCTCCGGCACAAGAGCGAGGTCGGCGGCGTCGTGCTCGGCCTCAACTCCGCGCGCGCCGTGAGCGAGGCCGCGGAGGCCATGCTGGACCGCCTGCGGACGGCCAGGCCCGATGCGCCGGCGCGCGGCTTCCTGGTGCAGCGGCAGGCGGCGGGCCGCGCGCTGGAGCTGCGCCTGCGCCTCGGCGACGACCCGATGTTCGGGCCCTGGATCGGCTTCGGCCAGGGAGGCACGACGGCCGACATCGCCGGGGACGAAGCCTACGACCTCCCGCCGCTGAACCTGGCCCTGGCGTCGCAGCTCATCGGGCGGTCGCGCGCCGCCAAGCTCTTGGCCGGCTACCGCGACTGGCCGCCGGCCGACCGGGCCGCGGTGGCGCAAGCGCTGGTGCGCCTGTCGCAGATCGCGGTGGACTGGCCCGGGATCGCGGCGTGCTCGATCAACCCGTTGATCGCCGACGCGGAGGGCGTGCTCGCCCTGGACGCCTCCTTCACGCTGCGGCCGCCGGGCGAAACGGGGGTGCTCGCCATCCCGCCCTACCCGGCGGAGCTGGCGCGGCCGTTCCGCACCCCGGCGGGGGAGGTGCTGACCGTGCGGCCGATCCGGCCGGAGGACGCCGCGGCGCACGCCGAAGCCTTCCGCCGCATCCCGCCGGCCGACGTGCGCTGGCGGTTCTTCTCGCCGATCCGGGAGCTGTCGCCGGCGCTGGTCGCCCGGCTGGTGCAGATCGACTACGACCGCGAGATGGCCTTCATCGCCACCCGCGAAGCCACCGGCGAAACCCTGGGCGTCGCGCGGCTGATCCGCGATCCGGACGGGGACGAAGCCGAGTTCGCCATCATCGTCGGCGACGAGGTGAAGGGCACCGGCCTCGGCCGCTTCCTGATGGAGCGGCTGTTCGAATGGGCGGCGGAGCACGGCGTCCGCAGGATCGCCGGTCAGGTGCTGTCGGACAACGCTACGATGCTGGCCTTCGTGAAAAAGCTCGGCTTCGCCCTGCGCCGGTCCGAGGAGGAGGACGGCGTGATGGTGGCGGAACGCGACGTCGCCGCCGCATGAGGCGTCGCCTGGCCGCGGCTACTCGGGGCGCCGCGCTTCCGCCACCATCGCGCGCACCCGCGCCGCGGCGTCGGCGCCTTTGAGCGCGTCGCGCCACGCCGCTTCCGCCACGCGTTGGTGGACGGCGATGGCGTCGTCGGCGCCGATGATGCTGGCGACGCCGGCCGCCGCGAAGGGCGCCGCGTCCGGCGCGAACGGCGTGCCCACCACGTTGGCCCGGTCGCGGCCGCGCAGCACCATGAAGGCGCCGCTCGCGTCCGGGCCGGAAGCCAAGCCGATCTGCACGCCGATCGGCACCGACTCCATCAGCCCCGCCATGGCCTCGGCTTCGGCCTGCGCCGCCGCGCGGCAGCGGGCGCGGACGCGTTCCGGGACGGCCAGGCCGGCCGCCACGCCCTCCGCCAGGAAGCGCTGGATCGACGCTTCGGACAGGATCGCCAGGATGTTGGCGCGGCGCTGCTGGTGCGCCCGGCGCCGGGCGGCCAGGAGTCCGAGGGACTGCTCCGCGGCGGCGCGCGCCGCGAAGCGGTCGGCGTGGGCGTCCGCGGCCTCCGTCCAGGCCTCGGTCACCGCGCTGTCGAACGCTTCGGTCGCGGTCTGGTAGCAGAGGGCGCCGCCGAACAGGATCACCTGCTCCGCCTGCTCCTCGATCTGCCGCAGCCGTTCCAGGAACGCCACGGGCCGCGCGAAGTACTCGACGCCGATGCCGAGCAGCGAAAGCGGGGAGATCTTCAGGAGCTCGGCCAACCGCCGCACGGTGTCGAGCTTGATGACCTCGCCTTTCTCGTACCGATACAACGCGGCGCGCGAAACGCCCAGGCGCGCCGCGATCTCCTCCGCCCGCAGGCCGGATTCGAGTCGGTAGGCCCGCAACTGCTGCCCTATGTCGGCGAACTTCATCAAACCCCCGGTCGCTCGCGCGAATCGCCCAAAGGGGATTCTTTTAGATGAAATCTCGCCCCATTGGAACCTTTCGTGAAAAAACGTCCATCTTTCACCGAATGGCGCGGCGGGGCCACGGCCGCGGGTCGCTACTCGGCGTCCGGCGCGACCTTGCCGGCGGCCATGACCTCGAGCGCGCGCACCAGGCCCGAGTGGTCCCAATCCGCGCCGCCTGCCGCGACGCACGCGGAGAAAAGTTGCTGCGTGGACGCCGTGTTGGGCAGGGGGACGCCGAGGTCGCGGCCCGCTTGCAGCGCCAGGTTCAGGTCCTTCTGGTGCAGCTTGATGCGGAAGCCGGGGTCGAACTTGCGCCCGATCATGCGCTCGCCGTGCAACTCCAGGACGCGCGACGTGGCGAGGCCGCCCATCAGCGCCTGCCGAACCTTCGCCGGGTCCGCCCCGGCCTTGGCCGCGAACACCAGCGCCTCCGCGACCGCCTCGATGGTGAGCGCAACCACGATCTGGTTGGCGACCTTGCAGGTCTGCCCGGCGCCGTTCTCCTCGCCGACCAGGGTGATGTTCTTGCCCATCGCCTGGAACAGCGGCAGGGCGCGTTCGAAGGCCGCTTTCGGGCCACCCGCCATGATGGTCAGCGTCGCCTGCTTGGCCCCGACCTCGCCGCCCGACACCGGCGCGTCGAGGTAGTCGCAGCCTTCCTCGTTGACGCGGGCCGCGAAGCCGCGCGTGGCCGTCGGGCTGATCGAGCTCATGTCGATCACCAGCTTGCCCGCCGACAACCCGTCCGCGACGCCGGCCGGCCCGAACAGCGCCGCCTCGACGTCCGGCGTGTCCGGCACCATCAGGATCACGACCTCGGCCGCCTGCGCGACCGCGCGCCCATCGGGGAGGACGGTCGCCGCCGAGCGGATCTCGGGCGTCAGGCTGGCCCGCTCCGGGACGTGGATCTCGTGGCCCGCCCCCTTGAGGTGCATGGCCATCGGCCTGCCCATGATGCCGAGCCCGACGAAGCCGATCTTCATGGCCTGGGTGTCCTCCCGTGGATGGTCGTCGTCAGGCGCGGTACGGGGCGAACCAGCCGAGCCCGTCCTCCGTCGCGCCGGCGGGGCGGTACTCGCAGCCGATCCAGCCCTTGAAGCCCGATTCGTCGACCCGGCGGAACACGAAGGGCCAATTGACCTCGCCGGTCCCGGGCTCGTGCCGCCCGGGCGTGTCGGCCACCTGCATGTGCGCGACCAACGGCAGGTGGCGCTCCATCGTCGGCACCAAGTCGCCCTCGGTGATCTGGCAGTGGTACAGGTCGAACTGCAACCCGAGTCGGTCCGGCCCGCCCACCGCTTCGATCACCGCCGCCGCCTCGTCCGTCGTGTTGAGGAAGAAGCCGGGTATGTCCCGATGGTTGATGGGCTCGATGACCGGCTTGACGCCGGCCTTGGCGCACTCCTCCGCCGCCCAGGCGAGGTTGACTGCGTATGTCGCCAGCAACGTGTCCCGCGCGACGTCCGCCGGCGCCAACCCGGCCATGACGTGCAGGAGCGGGCAGGACAGCGCGTCCGCGTATTCCAGGGCGCGCTTGATCCCGTCCCGGAACTCGGCGCCGCGGCCGGGGAGCGCGGCAAACCCGCGTTCGCCGGCGCCCCAATCGCCGGGCGGCGCGTTGAACAGCGCCTGCGACAACCCGTTGTCCCGCAGCCGTCGCGCGATCTCCCCGGCGGGGTGCTCGTAGGGGAACAGGAACTCCACGGCGGCAAAGCCCGCGGCGCGGGCGCGCGCGAAGCGGTCGAGGAAGGGGACCTCGGTGAACATCATGGACAGGTTGGCGGCGAAGCGCGGCATGGCGCTGTCTCCCTCGAAGCTGCGCGCTGCGGCGATGGCGGCCCCGCGCACGCTAACGGTGGCGGCGCGGACTGGCTAGGCGCGCTATACGCCCGGCTTGGCACGGCGCGGGGGCGACTCGGGATGGACGCGGTCGCGGAGAAGGCGGAACGCGGGATGGAGCAGCAACAGCATCGGCAGGACGCGATCACCCCCGCCAAGGCGCTCGCCTTGCTGGCCGCCGTGGGGCTGGCGATCGCCTGGGCGGTGGGCTGTTTCTTGGTGCTGCGCCCGTTCCTGTCGGCCCTGCTGTGGGCCTCAATCCTCGTGTATTCGACGTGGCCCGCGTTCCGCCTTCTGCGCGAGAGGCTGCGCCTGTCGCCCGGCTGGGCGGCCGGCGCAATGGTCGCGCTCGAGTTCCTCCTCATCGGCCTGCCCTTGTTCTTCGCCGCGCCGCGCCGGCTCGAGGACGTCGAGGGGCTCCGCGCGTCGGTCGAGGCGTTCCTGAACCAAGGGATGCCGGGATTGAGCGACTGGCTCGCCCGCTTGCCGCTCGTCGGCCCTTACCTGTCCTCGTGGACGGCGGGGCTCGACTTCGGCGTGTCCGGCGTCGTGGAGATGGCGCAGCCCTACGCCGGCACCGTGGCGCAGGCCGCGCTGTCCCTCCTGCTGGCGGTCCTGTCCGGCATCGCCGAAGTCTTCCTCGCCATCTTCTTCGCCTTTTTCCTGTACCGCGACGGCGTCGCCATCGCGGCCTGGAGCGAATCCACGCTGACCCGCCTCGCCGGGCCGCGCGCCCGCCGGTTCCTCGGCCTCACCGGCGACGTCACCCGCGGCGTGGTGTTCGGCCTGCTCGGCACAGCGCTCGTGCAGGGGGTGATGACGACCTTCGGCCTCTGGATCGCCGGCGTGCCGCGGCCCGTGCTGCTGGGCGTGATCGCCGGGGTGATCTCCATCCTGCCGGTGGGTGCGCCGATCGTCTGGATACCGGCGACGCTCTGGCTGTTTTCCGAAGGGCAGACCTACCAAGCCATCTTCCTGGGCCTCTACGGCGCCTTCGGCATCAGCAGCGCCGACAACGTGATCCGGCCCTGGCTCATCTCCCGCGGCGCCGACCTGCCCTTGCTGCTGACCCTGCTCGGCGCGCTCGGCGGCGTCTTCGCCTTCGGCTTCCTCGGCCTCTTCCTCGGCCCGGTCCTGCTCGCGGTGGGGTACACCCTGCTCAGGGACTGGGCCAAGGGCGCCGCCGAGCAGGAAGCGGCGCAAGAAGCCCCGGCAGCCGCGGCCGTCGAAGGGGCACTTCCGCCCGGACCGGCCGCGCCCTAAAGGGCCCCCGGACCCGGAAAACCGGGCCGGGAAGGCTGGACGGCAAGGAGGTCGCTGCGATGCTGGCATGGATTCGGGCCGGCGCCCTGGCGGCGCTGACGCTCTTCGCGACAGCGGCGGACGCGCCCGCGCGCACCGTGCGCTGGGCCGCGAGCGGCGACCCGAACACCTTGGACCCGCACAGCCAGAACGTCGGCACCGTCACCATGGTGCTCCAGCAGATCTACGAGGGCCTGGTCACGCGCAACCCGGACCTCTCGCCGGCAGCGGGGCTGGCCACGAGCTGGTCCCAGGAGGAGCCGACGCGCTGGCGCTTCAACCTCCGCCAAGGGGTGCGCTTCCACAACGGCGAGCCCTTCACCGCCGAGGACGTGGTGTTCTCCTTCGCCCGCGCGCAGCAGCCCACCAGCAACTTCGGCATCTTCGTGGACACCATCGACCGGGCCGTGGCGGTGGACGAGCGGACGGTGGACATCGTCACCAAGGTCCCCGACCCGATCCTCCCGAACAAGATCATCAGCGTCTACATGATGTCCAAGCCCTGGTCGGAGGCGCACAACGCCACGCGGCCGCAGAACACCCGCGCCCGCGAGGAGATGCACACCGTCCGCAACACCAACGGCACCGGCCCCTACCGCCTCGCCGCACGCGAGCCCGACGTGCGGACGGTCATGGCGCGGAGCGACGCTTGGTGGGGCTGGCAGGGGCAGCAGCAGGGCGAGCAGCCGGTCGGCAACGTCACCGAGATCGTCTTCCGCCCCATCGCCAGCGACGCCACCCGCATCGCCGCGCTGCTCTCGGGCGAGGTCGATTTCGTGCTCGACCCGCCGCTCCAGGACCTGAACCGGCTCCGCGCCGCGTCGGGCACAAAGGTCATCGAAGGGCCGGAGGTGCGGACGCTCTACATCGTCTTCGACGTGTTCCGGGACGAGCTGCTCTACAGCGACGTGAAGGGCAAGAACCCCTTCAAGGACCTCCGGGTGCGGCAGGCGCTCTACCACGCCATCGACATCCAGGCGATCCACCGCACCACCATGCGCGGCCAGAGCGTCGTCACCGGCACGCTCTTCCCGGAGCAGGTGAACGGCTACGCCCGCGAGGAGGACGTGCGGCTGCCCTACGACCAGGCGAAGGCCCGCGCGCTGCTCGCCGAAGCCGGCTACCCGAACGGCTTCTCGGTCGCGCTGGACTGCTCCAACAACCGCTACATCAACGACGAGCAGATCTGCCAGGCCATCTCGGCCATGTGGACCCGGGTGGGCGTCCGCACCTCGCTCAAGGCGCAGCCCTTGGCGCCCTTCTTCGCCCAGATCCAGCGCGACGACACCTCCGTCTACATGCTCGGCTGGGGCGTCCCCACGCTCGACGCCCTCTACTCCTTCCAGTCGCTGCTCGCTTCCCGCGGTTCGGCGCCCGGCGACGGCATCTGGAACTTCGGCCGCTACTCCAACCTGCGCATGGACGAGCTGATCGCCCGCATGAAGACCGAATCCGGCCCGGCGCGGCAGGCCGCCGTCCGCGAAGGGCTGCACCTCTACCGCGAGGACGTGCCCCACGTGCCCCTGCACCACCAGATGATCCCATGGGCGGTGCGCGCGAACCTCTCCATCCCGCACGCCGCCAACAACCAGCCCTATTTCCGCTGGGCGGTGGTGAACTAGGGACCCGCCCGGGTGTTCGCCTTCATCGTCTCGCGCCTGCTGCAAGCGCTGCCCGTGATGCTGGTGGTGGCGCTGATCTCCTTCGCCATGTTCGCCTATGTCGGCGACCCGGTCGCCATCATGCTGGGCCAGGACTTCACGGAAGCGCAGCGGGAGGCCCTGGTGCGCGACCTCGGCCTCGACCAGCCCTTCTTCGTCCAGTTCGCCCGCTTCGTCGGCAATGCCGCGCAAGGCGAGTTCGGCCTGTCCTACCGGCTGTCGCGCCCGGTGGCGGAGCTGATCGCCGAGCGGGCGCCGGCCACCCTGGAACTCGCCCTGTGCGCCGCCGCCATGTCGCTGCTGGTGGGCGTGCCTATGGGCGTTTTCACCGGCCTCTACCGCCGCTCCTGGCTGTCCCGCTTCTTCCTCACCTTCAGCCTGATCGGCGTCAGCCTGCCCACCTTCCTGATCGGCATCCTGCTGATCCTGATCTTCTCCGTCTGGCTCGGCTGGCTGCCGTCCTTCGGCCGGGGCGAAGTCGTGCAGCTCGGCTGGTGGAGCACCGGCTTCCTGACCTGGGGCGGCATCAAGGCGTTGATCCTGCCCTCCATCACGCTGGGCCTGTTCCAGCTCACCCTCATCATGCGCCTGGTGCGCGCCGAGATGCTGGAGGTGCTCAGGACCGACTACATCAAGTTCGCCCGCGCCCGCGGCTTGTCCGACCGCGCGGTGAACTTCGGGCACGCGCTGAAGAACACTCTGGTGCCGGTCATCACCATCGCCGGCCTCCAGCTCGGCGCCATCATCGCCTTCGCCATCGTCACCGAGACGGTGTTCCAGTGGCCCGGCATGGGCCTCCTCTTCATCCAAAGCGTGGGCGTCGCCGACATACCCGTCATGTCCGCCTACCTGCTGCTGATCGCGCTGGTGTTCGTGACCATCAACCTGGTGGTGGACCTGCTCTATTACGCCGTGGACCCGCGGCTGCGGGTGGACCGCGGCGCCTCGGCGGGGAGGGCCTGACCCGTGGCCGCTTCCGCCGCCCGTCCCTCCGCCGTCGCCCGCTTCTTCGACAGCGACCTCTGGTACTCCTTCAGCCGCTCGCCGGTCGCGGTGCTCTCCGCGATCGTGGCCTTGCTCTGCATCGGCGGCGCCGTGCTCGCGCCCTGGGTCGCGCCGCAGGACCCCTTCGACCTCGCCACCTTGAACCTGTCCGACGCCTTCAAGCCGCCGGCCTGGGCGGAGGAGGGCGACGCCGCCTTCCCGCTCGGCTCCGACGACCAGGGGCGCGACGTGTTCTCCGCCATCATGCACGGCGCCCGCGTGTCGCTGCTGGTGGGCGTGTGCGCGGTGCTGTTCTCCACGCTGGTCGGCGTTTCGGTCGGATTGCTGGCCGGCTACCTCGGCGGCACGGCGGACGCGGTGCTGATGCGCATCGCCGACATCCAGCTCACCTTCCCCTCCATCCTGGTGGCGCTGCTGGTGGACGGCGTGGTGCGCGCGGCGCTGCCGCGGGAAACCCACGACCAGATCGCGCTCTTCGTGGTGATCTTCGCCATCGGCATCAGCAACTGGCCGCAATTCGCCCGCACCGTGCGCGGTAGCACCCTGGTCGAGAGGAACAAGGAGTACGTGCTGGCCGCCCGCGTCATCGGCCTGTCGCGGCTGCGCATCATGCTCACCCACGTCCTGCCCAACGTCCTCGGCCCGGTGCTGGTGATCGCCACCCTGAACCTCGGCTTCGCCATCCTGGCGGAGGCGACGCTCTCTTTCCTCGGCGTCGGCGTGCCGCCGACCCAGCCCTCGCTCGGCACCCTCATCCGCATCGGCAACGACTTCCTGATGAGCGGCGAGTGGTGGATCACCATCTTCCCCGGCGTCGCCCTCGTGGCGATGGTGCTCTCGGTCAACCTCCTGGGCGACTGGCTGCGCGACGCCTTGAACCCGAGGCTCCGATGACGACCGCCACCCCGCTCCTGGAGTTGCGGAACCTCCGCGTCGAATTCCCGACCCGCCGCGGCACGCTGGTCGCCCTGAACGACGTGTCCTTCTCCATCGCGCCCGGCGAGATCCTGGGCGTGGTGGGCGAGTCGGGCGCCGGCAAGTCGATGACCGGCGCCGCCATCATCGGCCTGCTGGAGCCGCCCGGCCGCATCGCCCGCGGCGAGATCCTCCTGGAAGGCGAGCGCATCGACAACCTGCCCCCCGAGCGGATGCGTCGCATCCGCGGCCGCCGGATCGGCGCCATCTTCCAGGACCCGCTGACGACGCTGAACCCGCTCTACACCGTCGGGCACCAGCTCGTGGAAACGATGCAGACCCACCTCGACCTCTCCAACGCCGAGGCCCGGAAGCGCGCGGTGGGCTGGCTGGAGATGGTCGGCATCCCCGCCGCGGCGCAGCGGATCGACAGCTACCCGCACGAGTTCTCCGGCGGCATGCGCCAACGCGTCGTCATCGCGCTCGCCCTCTGCGCCGAACCGCGCCTCGTGGTGGCCGACGAGCCCACCACCGCGCTCGACGTCTCCATCCAGGCGCAGGTGATCGCGCTCCTCAAGGGATTGGCGCGCGAGAAGAACACCTCCATGATGCTCGTCACCCACGACATGGGCGTGATCGCGGAGACGGCCGACCGCGTCGCGGTGATGTACGCCGGCCGCGTCATCGAGATCGGCCCGGTGCGGAACGTCGTGAAGAGCCCGCACCACCCCTACAGCGTCGGCCTGATGAACTCGATCCCGCCGCTCGACCACCGGGTGGAGCGCCTGGCGCAGATCGACGGCTCCATGCCGCGCCTCAACGCCATCCCGCCCGGCTGCCCGTTCAACCCGCGCTGCCCCAAGGTCTTCGACCGCTGCGTCAAGGAGCGGCCGGACCTGCTGGACGCCGGCTCCACCAGCGCCGCCTGCTGGCTCTACGCGCCCGGCGAGCCCCTCCATGTCTGACCTGCCCGCCAACGTCCCGGTCGTCGAGGCGACGGACCTCGCCCGTTACTTCGACGTTTCCCGCCCGCCGCTGCAACGCCTGCTCGCGCGCGAGCCCAGGCGCATCCTCCGCGCCGTGGACGGCGTGAATTTCGACATCCCGAAGGGCACCACCCTCTCGCTGGTCGGCGAGAGCGGCTGCGGCAAGTCCACCGTGGCGCGGCTGGTGGTGGGCCTCTACCCGCCCACCAAGGGCAAGGTGCTGTTCGAGGGCGTGGACCTCGAGCAGGCGCGCGCCTCCGCCGAGAAGCGCCGGCGGATGCAGATGATCTTCCAGGACCCCTACGCCAGCCTGAACCCGCGCTGGCGCGTGCTGGACATCGTGGCCGAGCCGATCCGCGCCTTCGGCCTGGTGCGGGGCGGGGCGGCGCAGCGGGAGCGCGTGGCGCAGCTCCTGACCCAGGTCGGCCTGTCGCCGCTCGACGGGGAGAAGTACCCGCACGAGTTCTCCGGCGGCCAACGCCAGCGCATCTCCATCGCCCGCGCGCTGTCCTCGAATCCGGACTTCCTGGTCTGCGACGAGCCCACCAGCGCCCTCGACGTCTCCGTGCAGGCGCAGATCCTGAACCTGATGAAGGGCCTGCAACGCGACCTCGGCCTCACCTACCTCTTCATCAGCCACAACCTCGCGGTGGTGCGGCAGATCTCCGACCGCATCGGGGTGATGTACCTCGGCCGGATCGTGGAGCTGGCGCCGGCGGAGTCGGTCTTCGTCTCGCCGCGCCACCCCTACACGCGCGCCCTGATGGACGCGATCCCGGACCTCGAGATGATCGGGCGCAAGCGCATCCCGGTCGGCGGCGAGGTGCCGAGCCCGATCAACCCGCCCACCGGCTGCCACTTCCACCCGCGCTGCCCGCTCGCCAACGACCGCTGCCGCCGCGAGGACCCGGTCCTGAAGCCGGCGCGCGGCACGCCCGGCACGGTTGTCGCGTGCCACGCCGTCGAGGAGGGCAGGGACACCGGCCCGACCGCCATCCCGCCGCTCGAGCGCGTAGGTGCCGCGGCCGCGACCTCGGGTGCGTCCGCGGCGCCTTGACAAGCGGGGTTGAGCTAGGAATAATGTCTCCGTAAACTGCTCGACGCGCGCCCGCCATCCCGCGCAACGCGCCGTTTTCGTCCGAAACCCGCAAAGTCGAGGGACCGCCGCGCGACCGCGCGAGCGGTTCGGCTCGCGTCGGGCCGCCCCGGGCGAACCCGGCATTCGTCCGAAAACAGCAAAACCGGGGGAGCACCAGGGCGGCGCCGCGAACCGCCCGGCTCCCGTCCGCCACCACGCGCACTCCCGGCCATTCGTCCGAAAGCCGCAAAATCGCGGCGGACCGGAGCGCGCGGGGCACCCAGGGCGCCGGCGCCGCGCCGCCCTGGTAGGCTCCAGGCGCGAACACCGGAGGAGACCAGACCCATGCCGCCGCAGCCCGCCGCCCTCGCAGGCCCGTTCGACACCCTGGAGGTTTCCGAGCCGGATGCCTCCATCCTCCTGGTCGTGCTGAACCGGCCGGAGCGCGCCAACGCCTTCACCACCCGCATGGCCGAGGAGCTGCTCGCGGTCTTCCTCGCGATGGAGGCCGAGCCGGACGCCTACCGCTGCGTCGTCCTCACCGGCACCGGCGACCGCGCCTTCTGCGCCGGCGCCGACCTGAAGGAGCGCGACGGCATGACCGACGCCGACTTCGCGCGCCAGCACCACCTGTTCGAGCGCTGCTTCCGCTCCCTCCTGGCCTGCCCGCCGCCGCTGATCGCCGCCATCAACGGCACCGCCTTCGCCGGCGGGCTGGAACTGGCGCTGTGCTGCGACTTCGCCTACGCCAGCGACGCCGCCCGCTTCGCGCTGACCGAAGTCACCCGCGGCATCATGCCCGGCGGCGGCGGCACCCAGAACCTGCCCCGCGCCATCGGCGAGCGCCGCGCCAAGGAAGCCATCTTCACCGGCCGCCCCTTCACCGCCGAAGACGCGCTGAACTGGGGCGTGGTCAACCGCCTCTGCCCGCCCGGCGAGGTGCTGCCCGCCGTGCTGGAGACCGCCCGCGCCATCCGCGACAACGCGCCGCTCTCCGTCCGCCAAGCCAAGAAGGCCATCAACACCGGCCTCCAGATGGACCGCGCCAGCGGGATGCTGTTCGAGATCGAGGCTTACTACCAGTTGATCCCCACCGAGGACCGCTTGGAGGGGATCAACGCCTACGTCGAGAAGCGCAAGCCGGTGTTCAAAGGCCGGTAAGCGCCCTCAGTCGAGCGGAATCGCCGCCGCGTGGAACGGCACCGGCTGCCCGCCGCCATTGCCGCCACTGGCGCCGCCATTGCCGAACGTGGTGCGGATGCGCCGCAGCATGGCGACCGCCGCCTCGCCCAACTCGCCTTCCGGCCCGGCCACGCCCTCTACCGCTGCAAGTGCCCGGCGCCGGTCGGCGGCATTCGGCAGCAGCTTGGGCAAGGTCTCCAGCGCCTCGGTGGGCGACATGGCGCAGATCACCGTCTGCGTCCGGATCAGCGCCTGCCGCGCCTCCGGCGTCATGGAAGCGAAGGGCTCCGTGTCGCGCATCATGGCGCTGGAGCGCACCAAGCGGTCGCGGCGCACCCCGCCGCGCGCTTGCGCCAGCAGGATCATCATGCGCACCACCGCTTCCGCGTAGCCGCCCTCCGACATGCGCGCGAGGGCCTGCCGCACCTCCGGCGCGTCGGCGAGCAGGTTGGCCGGCACCTCGGCCGGCGCCTCGACGCGGGCGATGCCCAGGGTGGCGAGCCATTCGTAGGTGGCGTGGAAGCTGCGCTCGAACCAAGCGTCGCGCATGTCACGGTACGCGTCGATGCTGCGCTCGAACATGTCCGCCCAGGCCCGCTCCCAAGCGACGAAGGGGTTGCCGGGCGAAGCGGGCGCGCGCCGGCGCCGGACCTCCTCGGCCAACGGCGCGACCGGCGCCATCAGCGGGTTGGCCTCGTCGCTGAGGAGGGTGCGGCGCAGCCGCAGCGGGTGGAGCTGGCGGCCCAGCTCCGCCGTCTTCTCGTTCGCCATCCGCCGGACCAGCGGCGCCGCGAACACGTCGTACAGGTGCTGGTTCAGCGCCGAGATGCGCGCCACCGACGGGAAGGCCTCGTTCTTGGCCTCCTCGGAATGCGAGCGGATGTGGGCCATGGAGCGCTCCTGCAACTCCACCTGCCACTTGCCGCCCGTGTCGTGGGTGATGACCATCTCGTAGAGGCCGGGCGCCACTGAGTCGATGAGCTGCAAGGTTTCGGCGATCTCGGTGTGCTCCTTCAGCGCCACGGCGCCGGAGACGAAGATGCCGAGGTGCCCGATGTCCTCGTGCAGCAGGTACACGATGGTCTGGCCGAGCGCCTTGATCTCCTGCTCGTCGCGGTAGACGTCGGCGATCCAGCGCAGCGCCTGGCCCGGCGGCGTGATGTTGTCGCCGGCCGAGGCGAAGACCACCACGGGCGAGCGGACGGCGCGCATGTTGAAGGTGGCGCCGCCGCCGGCGTGGATCTCGCCGCGGGCGAAGCGGTCGCCGATGAACAGGTTCTCGACGATCCAGTGGATCTCGTCGCGGTTCATCAGGAAGTAGCCGCCCCACCAGCGCTCGAACTCCAGGAAGCGCGGCGTCTCGGTGTCCACCTTCTCGAACAGGTTGTAGTACCGCCGGAACCAAGTGTTGCCGGGCGAGAGCGCCTCGAAGTTCAGCACCAGGTTGGCGCCGTCGAACTTGCCGTTGCCGAGATCGGCGAGCAGCGAAGCCGGCCAGGAGCCGCCCGCCAAGCCGCCGAAGTAGCGCATCGGGTTCCGCCCGCGCTGCCCGGCCCAGTAAGAAAGGGGAGCGCCGTTGAGCACCAGCGCGCCCGTCAGCTCCGGCTGCGCCGCGCCCAGCATCATCACCGCCCAGCCGCCCTGGCAGTTGCCGATGACGACGGGCTTGGGCGCCTCTGGGTGCAGCTCGTGCACGCGGCGGAGGAACGCACCCTCGGCCGCGGTGATGTCGAGGATGGTCTGCCCCGGCTCCGGGTCGCGGAAGAAGATGACGAAGTAGACCGGGTGCCCGCGCCGCAGCGCCACGCCGACTTGGCTGTCGCTCTTGAAGCCGCCGATGCCGGAGCCGTGGCCGGCGCGCGGGTCGATGATGACGAAGGGGCGGAGCTTGGGATCGACGGGCGGGGCGCCTTCCGGCGCCCGTATCCGTACCAGGGCGTAGTTCACCGGCCGCGGCAGGTGCCGGCCGTCCACCACCATGTCCCACTTAAAGAACAGCACCGGCGGGCAGCCCGCTTCCTCGTGCTCGACGAAGGCGTTCCCCGCCTGCCGCATCGCGTCCCAGAACAAGACGGCGCGCTGCCCCGCGTCCACCGCGTACTCGACGGCGCTGGCCAGCAGGCTGTCCGATGGCGCGGCAGGCGCAGCCGCGCGTGACCAAATCGGGGCGCCACCGGCGGGGAAGCCGCGGCCTTGGAACGGGGCGAGGAATGTCATTAAGGATGGTGTTCCTGGTTTCGGGCCATTGTGCACCGCAGCATTTTGGTGATCCAGCTACTCAGCTTCAACGAGTCTTGCGCAAACGGGGCCATCCGCCGCCGGTTCCGGCACCGTCATCTGATCAGGATGTAGTTGATCGTCAGGTCGATCGTTACGCCAGAAGGGTCGGCGCCGGGCGGGAATGGCGGCAGCACGGCGTTGCGGAAAAGAGACACCGTGCCCGCGTCCAGCCACACGGAGCCGGAGCGCCGCAGCAGCCGCCCCGACCGCACGCGCCCGTCGGGCTCGACGATCAACTCGATCCGGGTGGTGCCCTGGTCGCCCACCACGGCGGCGTTGGTCGGGTAGCGCCCGTGCTCGTCCATCCAGCGCCGGAAGGCGTTTCGCCAGTCCGGCCCGACCTGCGCACCGCGGACGGACAGTTGCGCTTCCGGCGAGTCGCGGCCCGGCTGCCGCATGGCGCTCGGCGGCGACAGGTCCAGGCCCCGGCGCTGCTGCTCCGGCCGCGCCGGGGCCGGGTTGAGCCGCGCGTCCGGCAGGTAGAGGCCCGGCAGCCGTTCCGGCTGGGGCGGCCGGGCGGGCCTCGGCGGCGCGGTAAGGGCCGCTTCCCGCTGCGGCGGCGTCGGGGCGGGCGGCGGCGGGGGCGGGACCGGGGAAACCTCCTCGGTCGGCGGCACCGGATCGGCTTCCGCGGTCGTTTGCCGCGGCTCCTCCTGCGGTGCCGGTGGGGGCGGCGGCACGGGTTTCTCCGGCGGCAGCCGCTCCGCGAGGGTTTCGGGGGCCGCAGGCTCTTCGGCCGCGAGCGGCGGAGCCGGCGGCAGCTCCTCGGGCACCGCCTCCGTCACCTCGACCTGGGGCGCCTCGACGCCCGGCGGTGCGGAAGGGGCGGATTCCTGCTGGGCCGGGGCCTCCGGGGCGCCGGCCTCGAACGCGACCTCGTAGGCCGGCGGCGGCAACGGCTCCGGCGGCTTCTGGCGTTGCCAGGACGCGAACGCGACGAGCGCGGCCAAACCGAGGTGGAGCAGGGCCGAGAGCAGGAGGCCCGGCCGCAGGGACCGGACGGGCCGCGCACCGCCGCGGCCGCCTTTCCGCGCCTGCCGCCGCGCGATCGCCATGAACCGCGCCCGTCAGCCCTTCTTCTTCCCGTCGCCGCCTTGGACGTCGGGCGAGGACCTGGGCGTCGGTGTCAGGCCGCGGAAGAACGCGCCCATGATCTGCTGCATCTGCTCCGGCGATTGCGGGAACATCGGCATCCAGGTGCGCATGAGCGCCTCCGGCGAGCTGCGGGCGACGGCGTCGATCATCTGCTTCTGCATCGCCTGCAGTACCGCGTCCTGCATCGGCCGCAGGTCCGGCAGGCCGAAGCTCTGGCGCAGTTCTTCCGGCGTGCAGTCGATCTCCAGGTTGATCTTCATCATCCAAGCTTTCCCCGCTCCGGGCCATATGGCCCCGGAACGCCGCGACGGCCAGCGGGGGCGGGCTTGACCGGGCGGCGCGCGCGCGGGCAAGCGCCGGCCGCGGCGGCGCGGACACGGAAGGGGCGGGGAGGGTGGCAGAAGGCAGCGGCGTGTCGGCCGGGCGGCGTCGCGCGCCCCTCCTGTTCGGGCAGACGGGATGGAGCTTCCCCTTCGTCTTCTCCCTCTACGCCTACCAAGGCCTCGTCGCCGGCTTCGCCCTCACCGCCCTGCCCAACCACCACGCCGGGTTGGGGGCGTCGGCGTCCGAAGTGGCGTGGCACGCCGTGCTCGTGGGGCTGCCCTGGGTGCTGCAACCGGCCTGGGGGCCGTTGGTGGATCGGTTCGGCGACTTCCGCATGGGACGGCGTCGCTTCTGGGCGGTGGCGGCGCTCGCCGGCTCCCTCGCCGCGCTCCTGTTCCTCTTCGCGGTGGCAGACGCGCCCCGCGAACTCGGGCGCACCAGCCCCGTGCTCGCCGCCCACAGCGCCTTCGCCTGCCTTTTGGACACCGCGGTCGACGGCATGATCATCGACCGCGTGCCGCCCGCTAAGCTGGGGCGCGCCAACGCCAGCACGCGCGCCGGCTTCGTTTCGGGCATCGCGGTCGGCGCCGCAGTTTTCGCGTCCGTGCTGCCCGCGCACGGCCTCCACGCCGCGGCCGCCCTCCTCGCCGGGGCGGGCGCCCTGGTGGCCGTGCCGCTCCTGCTGGTGCGCGAGGACGCCGCGGACGCGCGGTTCTCCCTGGTCCGCAGGCCGGCGCGAGAAGCGGGGGCGCGGCCGGAGCGGCGCGTCCTCCTGCGGCGTTTCCTGGCGCCAATGCTGCGGCGGCAGGCGCTCGTGCTGACGGCCTTCTGCATCGCGGTGGAAGGGGCCGTCGCGGCCGTGCAGTTGCGGACCGGGCTGGAGCTGATCCAGAAACGCGCATGGGACGCCGAGGCGCTGTCGCGCTTGCAGGCCGCGCTCGGCCTCCTCAGCGGCACGCTGGGCGCCTTCGCGGTCGGCTGGTGGTCGGACCGGCTCGGGGCCTTGCGGGGCCTGTTCGCGGTGCTGCTGTTCAGCGCGGCGGCCTACGCCGCGGTGGCCGCGCTCCTCGCGGGCGGGTGGGCCCACGCCGCGCCCCTCGCGGCCGGGATGGCGTCGGCGTTGCCGGTGCTGGCCTTCGTGGCGCTCGCGCCGGCCGTCATGCGGGCGAGCCGCGGACCGGGCGCGGCGACGCGCTTCGCGCTGTTCATGGCGGCGTTGAACCTCGGCGGCGTCGGCGGCAGCGCCCTCGCCGGCGCCGTCGGCACCGGGCTGCCCTTGTGGGCGCCGGTGCTGGCGGCGGGGTGCGTGTTCGCCTGCTGCGCCGCTCTCGCGCGCCGGCCCCACCTGCTGTTCCGCCGGCGTGTGGAAGCTGCCCCCGCCTGAGCCGGCCGTGCGGCGGCCCGTCAGCCCCGCGGCGGAGCGGCCGGGGCGCCGGGGACCGCCCCGGCCGCTGCGGAACGCACGGCGGCGGCCCGTTCGGCTCCCAGCATGTAGTCGCGGGTCGGGGGCAGCGCGTCCTGGCGGCGCGCCAGTTGCAACTGCCAGTTCATGTGCCCCATGCGGCTGAACGCCAGTTCGCAGCCGGCCAGGTAGAACTCGAACATGCGGCAGAACCGCTCGTCGTAGAGGCGGGCGGCGGCGTCGCGGTTGGCGGCGAAGCGGGCGCGCCAGTGCGCGATGGTACGCGCGTAGTGCCCGCGCAGCACCTCCAGGTCGGCCACCAGCAGGCCCGAGCGCTCGACGGCCGGCAGCACCTCCGACAGCGCGGGCGAGTACCCGCCGGGGAAGATGTACTTGGCCAGCCAGGGGTTGGTGGCGCCCGGCCCGCCCGAACGCCCGATGGAATGGACCAGAGCGACGCCGTCCTCCTTAAGCGAGCGGCAAACCGCGGCGAAGAACGCGCGGTAGTGCGCGATGCCGACGGCCTCGAACATCGCGACCGACAAGACGCGGTCCACCGGACGGTCCCATGCGCGATAGTCCGCCAGTTCGAAGCGGGCCCGGTCGGAAAGGCCCTCCGCCGCCGCCGCCGCCCGCGCCACCTCGAGCTGCTCCGCCGACAACGTGATGCCGGTGACGCGCGCGCCCCAGTCGCGGGCCAGGGTCAGCGCCATGCCGCCCCAACCGCAACCGATCTCCAGCACCTCCAGCCCCGGTCGGTCCAGCCGCAACTTGGCGGCGATGTGGCGCTTCTTGAGCGCCTGCGCCTCTTCGAGCGTCTCTGCGCCGGTCGGGAAGTAGGCGCAGGAATACTGCCGGTCGCGGTCCAGGAAGAGGTCGAAGAGCCGCACGTCCAGGTCGTAGTGGTGGGCCGCGTTGCGGCGCGCGCGGCCGGCCGGGTTGAGTTGGTCGAGGCGCCTCCAGGCCCGGCGCCACCACCCCATGGCGCTCTCGGCCGGGTGCGCGCCGTCGCCCCGTTCCAGGTTCAGCACCAGCACGTCGAGCAGGCCATGGACGTCGCAGCCGCCGACCGGCACGATTTCGCCGTCCATGTAGCCTTCCCCGAAGGCGAGGCCGGGGTCGAGGAGCATGCGCCGGAGCGCCCGGCGCGTGCGGACCTCCATGGCCGCTTCCGGCGCCGCTCCGGTTCCATAGCGCCGCACGGCGCCGTCAGGGTAGCGGACCGTCAACGTCCCGTGACGGATCAGGCGCGACAGTATGGCGTGGAGCATCGCTGCGTCGATCTTACCGAAAACCGGCCAGCCGCCGCTAGCAGGGCTCCGCGCGGAAGGTCTCGCTAGGCGCCACGAACTCTTCCTGCGCGGCGACCGTCAGGATCTCGCGCGAACCGGCCGCCTCCGTCCGGCGCAGCACGCCGTAGATCGAGGACGCGGCGGCGGAGAGCGCCTCGGCCGCGCCGCCCGACCGCAGGCGGTGAAACAGGAACAGCGCGGCGATGGCGTCCCCCGCGCCGTTCACCGAAAGGCGGAGCATCGGCGTCCGTAGCCGCCAAAAGCCGCCCGCCTCGGCGGCCAGCAGCTCCACCGAGCCGGCCGGCGTGTCCTCCACGTGGAGCGAGGTGACGAGCACGCAGCGCGGCCCCGCCGCCTGCAACCGCGCCGCCGCCGCCTTGGCGGCTGCGAGGTCCGCCACCAGCCCGCCGGTGAGCCATTCCAGCTCGAACTGGTTCGGGGTGGCGATGTCGGCGGCGGGCAGCGCGCGGTCGCGGAAGAACTCCGGGATGCCGGGGCGGACGAAGACGCCGCGGCCCACGTCGCCGATCACCGGGTCGCAGCACCACACGGCCTTGGCGTTGGCGGCCCGGACGCGGTTGGCGGCATCGAGGATGGCCTCGCCGATCTCGGCGTCGCCCATGTAGCCGGAGAGCACGGCGTCGCAGCGGGGCAGCGCGCCGCGCTCCTCGATGCCGCCGACGCAGTCCCGGATGAGGGACGCGGGGAACACCTGCCCGCGCCAGGAGCCGTAACCGGTGTGGTTGGAGAACTGGACGGTGTTGATCGCCCAGACTTCCGCACCGAGGCGTTGCAGGGGGAACACCGCGCTCGCGTTGCCGACGTGGCCGTAGGCGACCCAGGACTGGATGGAAAGGATGTTCATGCCGCGCTCCCGTGCGGCGCGCGAGGCTACGGGGGCCGCCGCTCCCCGGCAACGCCGCCCGCCCCCTTTGCGCGGCCGCCGCGCCACGCCATGCTCGCGGCAACCGGGGTGCGACTCCGGAGCAGAAGGGAGAGGTGCGCCAGCGATGAGCCAGCCGTTCGACGTTTCCCGCCGCGCCGCCGTGCTCGGCGCCGCCGCGTCCGGGGCGCTGCTGTGGGCCGGGCAGGGCGCCCGCGCCCAGTCGGGGCAGAAGCCGAGCGAGCTGCGGGTCGGCATAACGACCTTCCTGTCCGGTCCGGCCTCGGTCTTCGGCGTGCCGGCGCGGCAGGCGGCCGAGCTGCTGATCGAAGGGATCAACCGCAACGGCGGGATCGGCGGCGTGCCGGTGCGCGCCTTCTTCGTGGACGAGGGGCCGGGCGCGGACCACTTGGTCGGCGAGTACCGCCGGCTGGTGCAGAACGAGCAGGTACACGTCGTCTTCGCGTCCATTTCCTCCGGCTCGTGCCTCGCCTGCACGCCGCTCTCCACCGAACTGCGCAAGACCACGATCCTGTGGGACTGCGGCACGCAGCGCATCTTCGAGGAGGCGAAGCACCCCTACGCCTTTCGCACCCAGGGCTACGGCACGCCGGAGATCCTGGCGCCGCTGCTCTACCTGTTGAAGACCAAGCCGGACTTCCGGACCCTCGCGGTGATCAACCAGGATTACGCCTGGGGCCGCGACTCCTGGGAGCTGTGGAAGGCCGGCATGGACGCGCTGAAGCCCGGCGTGCGCGTGGTGGCGGAGATGTTCCCGCGCTTCAACTCGACCGATTTCTCCACCGAGATCACCCGGATGCTGGCGCTGCGCCCCGATGTGATCCTGTCCACGAGCTGGGGCGGCGAGTTGGTGACGCTGGTGCGGCAGGCGGCGGAACGGCGGCTGTTCGAGCGCTCCACCTTCGTGTTGCCGGTGGCTGAGGCGTCCATGCAGCCGCTCGGCCGCACCATGCCGGCCGGGCACATCATCGGCGCCCGCGGGGACCACTGGAACAACCACCCGCGCCCGAAGGACCCGGACGCGCTGAAGCGATTCGTGGACGGCTACCGGCAGCGCTTCAACGAGTACCCGATCTACCCGTGCCACCACATGGCGCAGGCCTTCTCCGCACTCCAGGCCGCCTACGCCAAGGCGATCCAGGCCAAGAACGACGGCTGGCCGAACGACCAGGAGCTGGCCGACGCCTTCCGCGGCCTGTCCTTCGACTCGCCGACCTCCACCATCACCCTGCGCGAGGACGGGCAGGGGCTGGAGGACCAGCTCGTCGGCCTGTCCAGCCACGGCGACCGCTTCCCCTTCGCCGTGCCGCGCGACATGGTCATCTTCCCCGCGGCGATGGTCAGCACGCCGGTCGGGCAGAAGAGCGTGGACTGGCTGAAGTCGCTGAAGACCGACATCCTCGAGAAGGTGCCGGCGCCGATCGCCAGCTAGGGGGACGTGGCTGCGATGGGTGAATGGTTCGCCGAGAACGGGCTGCTGCTCGGCCTCGCCGGGCTGGACGGGCTGTCCTATGCGGCGCTCGTCTTCATGGTGGCGGTGGGGCTGAACCTGGTGTTCGGCGTGCTGCGCATCGTCAACGTGGCGCACGGCAGCCTCTTCGCCATCGGCGCCTACGCGGCCGCGTCCATCGGCCTGTTCTTCGCCGCGCGGGGCTTGCCGCCGGCGGCGGGCTTCGCGGCGCTGCTGCTGGGGGCGGCGCTGGTGGGCGGGCTGCTCGGCCCGGTGATCGAGCGTTTGGTGCTGCGCCGGGTTTATGGGCAGGAGGAGGTGCTGCAACTGCTCGTCACCTTCGCGCTCTTCATGATCCTGGAAGACGTGCAGAAGCTGGTCTGGGGCGTTCAGCCCGTGTCGCAGGACGCGCCGCTCAAGGCGCTCGGCACGGTGGAGGTGCCCTTCGGCGACGACACCATCCCGTTCACCGTCTACCAGCTCTTCGTGCTGCCCGGCGTGGCGCTGGCGACGCTGATCGGGCTCGCCTGGTTCCTGCGGCGGACGCTCACTGGCCGTGTGATCGTGGCCGTGACCACGGACAAGGAGGCGGCGACGGCGATGGGCATCGACGCCGCGAAGGTCACGCTGCTGACCTTCACCTTCGGCGCGGCGCTGGCGGCGCTGGGCGGCGCCCTGGCCTCGCCCACGACCTCCCTGGTGCCGGGCATCGGCGCCTCCACCATCGTCCTCTCCTTCGCGGTGGTGGCGACGGCGGGGCTCGGCCAGATCGAGGGCGCGGCGCTGACCTCGCTCCTGATCGGGCTGGGCCGCAGCGCCGCCGTGTACTTCGCGCCGGAGCTGGAGGTGGTGGTGCCCTACCTGATCATGGTGGCGGTGCTGCTGGTGCGGCCGCAGGGGCTGTTCGGCGTGGTGGAGACCCGGCGCGTATGATGAGCCGCCGCGCGGAGGCGTTGCTGGCTTTGCTGCTCGTCGCGGCGCTGGTGCTGGCCGCTTGGGCGGCGCCCTGGCTGCGCTTCGTGCTGACGGTGGCGCTGGCCCGCGGCCTCGCCGTGCTCGGCATCCTGCTGCTGCTCCGCGCTGGGCAGGTGAGCTTCGGGCACGCCATGTTCCTGGCCGCTGGCGCCTACACCGTGGCGTTCGCGGCGCCCGCCGTGCCGGAAACGCTGCTGCTGCTGCCCGCGGCGGCGCTGCTGTCCGGGCTTTCGGGTCTGCTGATCGGCCTGTTCGTGGTGCGCTACCGCGACATCTTCTTCGGGATGCTCAACCTCGCCCTCAGCATGGTCTTCTACTCAGTGCTGGAGAAGTTCTACTCCATCACCAAGGGCACGGACGGCATCCGCGTTCCGCCCTTGACCGTCGCCGGGGTCGAGCCGGGGCCGGAGGTGCAGGGGTGGATCATGTTCGGCCTCGCCCTCGGCTTGGCGCTCGCCTGCGCGGTGGGCGTGCGGGCATACCTCGCCTCGCCGATGGGGCAGGCCCTGGCCGGCATCAAGACGCGCGAGACGCGGCTGGAATTCCTCGGCGTGCCGGCGCGGCGCGTGCTGCTGTTCGCCTACGTGCTGTCGGCCGCCATGGGCGGCGCGTCGGGGGCGCTGATCGCCATGACGAGCCGGCACGTGACGCCGCAGCTCGCCTACTGGACCTCGTCGGGCGAGCTGATCTTCATCGGCATCCTGGGCGGCGCCGGCAGCGCGCTCGGCCCCTTTCTCGGCGCCCTGGCCTTCGAGCTGGTGCGCGTCTACGCCGCGGCGGCGGTGGCGGACGCGTGGCAGATGATCCTGGGCGCTGTGCTGCTGGCGGTGATCCTGTTCGCGCCCGGCGGGCTGGTCGGCATCCTGTCCAAGCGGCGAGGCCGGGCGTGACGGCGCCGCCTTTGCTGTCCGCCCGCGGGCTCCGCCTCGCCTTCGGCGGCGTCAAGGCGGCGGACGGCATCGACCTCGACGTGATGCCGGGCGAGTTCCTCGCCATCATCGGCCCGAACGGCGCCGGCAAGACCACCTTCATCAACATGACCACCGGCTACCTGCGCCCGCAGGCCGGCGCCATCGAGTACGAGGGCCGGCCGATCCTCGGCCTCGCGCCGCGCGCCATCGTGCGCCGGGGCATCGGCCGCTCCTTCCAACTCCCGCAACTCTTCGCCGAGCACACGGTGCTGGAGAACGCGGCGCTCGCGATCGCGGCGCGCGTCGGCATCTGGTCGCCGCTGACGCCCCTGCTGCGGCCCGGCTTCCGGAAGGAGGCGGTGGAGCTGCTGGCGCGCTTCGGGCTGGAAGGCGTCGCCGAGGCGCGCGCCGACGCGCTGAACGAGGGCGCGCGCAAGCTGGCCGACATCGCCATGGCGGTGGCGCTGGAGCCGCGCCTGCTGCTGATGGACGAGCCCACCTCCGGCGTTGCCGCATCGGAGAAGATGGGCGTGGTGGAGACGCTGGTGCGGGTGCTGCGCGAGGCCGGCGTGACCGCCGTGTTCGTGGAGCACGACATGGACGTGGTGGCCCGCTTCGCCGACCGGGTCGCGGTGTGGAGCCAGGGGCGCATCCTGGCGCTCGGCCCGCCCGGCGAGATCCTGGCCGACCCGGTGGTGCGGCGCGAGGTCATCGGCATCGAGGCCGCCGGGGCGGCGCCCGCGCATGGCTGACGGCGCCGGGACCATGCTGGAGCTGGACGGCGTTTCGGCGGACATCGCCGGGGTGCCGGTGCTGCGCGAAGTCCACCTGCGCGTTCCGGCCGGAGGGCGCGTCGCCCTCATCGGGCGCAACGGCGCCGGCAAGACGACGACCTTGCGCACGCTGATGGGGCTGCTGCCGCTGCGGCAAGGCCGGGTGCTGATCGACGGGAGCGACGCCACCGCCGCGCCGGCCCACCACCGCCCGCGCATGGGGATTGGCTACGCCCCCGAGGAGCGGCGGCTCTTCGGCAGCTTTTCCGTGCGGGAGAACATGGTGCTGCCCGCGGAGGTGCTGCGGCTGACTGCGGCGGAGACGCGGCGGCGCCTGGACTCGGTGTTCGAGTTGCTGCCCGAGCTGAAGGACCTCGCGCCCCGCCGCGCCGCCGGATTGTCGGGAGGCCAGGGCAAGATGGTGGCGCTCGGGCGGGCGCTGATGGTGGGCACGCGCGCGGTGCTGCTGGACGAGCCGTTCCAGGGCCTCGCCCCGGCGCTGGCGCAGCGCTACGCCGAGGCGCTGAAGCGCCTGCACCTCGCGCTGCCTGACGTCGCCATCCTCATCACCGAGAGCAACCCGGAGCTGCTGCGCCCGCTAGTGGAGGCGACCTTCGTGATCGAGCGCGGGGAGATCGCGCCGGCCTGACCGGGCGGTCCGGGATCGTCCGGTTGACCGCGCCGCCCACGCCCGCGAGGGTGCGGCCCGTCCGTCACGCCCCGGAGCGAGTGCGCGCCATGTCCGTGATCCGTAGCGTCGAGGAACTGGAGGCGATCTACGGCAAGCCCGTCGAAGCCTCCATCGTCAAGGAGGTGGACCGGATCACCCCGCATTACCGGCGGCTGATTGAAGCGTCGCCCTTCTTCGTGCTCGCCACCAGCGGGCCGGAAGGGCTGGACTGCTCGCCCCGCGGCGACCGGCCGGGCTTCGTGCGGCTCGCCGACGAGCGCACGCTGATGTTGCCGGACCGGCGCGGCAACAACCGGGTTGACTCGCTCAGGAACATCGTCCGCGATCCGCGGGTGGCGCTGCTGTTTCTCATACCCGGCTCCGGCACCACCCTCCGGGTCAACGGTCGCGCGCACCTGGAAACCGACCCCGACCTGCTCGCCTCCTTCGCGGTGGAGGGGAAGGCGCCACGTTCCGTTATCGTGTTCCGGGTGGAGTCGATCTACTTCCAATGCGCCCGTGCGGTCCTGCGCGCCGACCTGTGGAACCCGGAAAACCGGGTCGCGCCGGATGGATTGCCGAGCCCCGGGAGCATCCTCGCCGCGCTCAGCGCCGAGAAGGTCGGCGGCGAAGGCTACGACCGGGAGTGGCCGGAGCGGGCGCGGAAGAGCATGTGGTAGGGCGCCGCCGCCGGCGCGCGGAGATTGCGGCCGTGGACGCTCTGGGATATGGAGGGCGCCCCCGCGGCCGGTCGGCATCGGCTGCCCATCTTTCGCGAGCGCGCCATGAAGCCCGACATCCATCCGGAATACCACGAGATCAACGTCGTCATGACCGATGGCACGCAATTCAAAACGCGATCCTGCTACGGCAAGCCGGGCGACACGTTGCGGCTCGATATCGACCCCAAGTCCCACCCGGCCTGGACCGGCGTGCAGCGCATCCTCGACACGGGCGGACAGGTGGCGAAGTTCAACAAGAAGTTCGCGGGCATCGGCGCACGGAAAAAGTAAGCGCTAACAGCAGCTTGCTGTGCGGCGCCGCCCCCTTGAACCCGGGGCGGCGCTTTCCAATTTCAGCCCTGTCCGAAGCGCCTTGACGGGGCTTCGGGCGCGGCCCTCGTTCCCGGTGCCCTTTACGGGGTCGGGTCGCGGTGGCCGCCGGTGACAACGGACCTTGCTTTCCCAGGAGGTTCACGGGCTATGAACACCCTTGACTTTTCGCCTTTGTTCCGCACCGCCATCGGCTTCGACCGTTTGGCGCGCATGCTCGAGACGGCGCGCACCGCGCCCGACTCGCAATCCTACCCGCCCTACAACATCGAGAAGACCGGTGAGGACAGCTACGTCCTGACCATGGCCGTCGCGGGTTTCGGCCCGGACGACATCGAGGTCGTGGCGCGGGAGAACACCCTGACCGTGTCCGGCCGCGCGCCGCAGAACGAGGAGGGCCGCGCCTTCCTGCACCGTGGCATCGCCGGCCGCGCCTTCGAGCGCCGGTTCGTGCTCGCCGACCACATCGTGGTGGAGGGCGCGACCATGGAGAACGGCCTGTTGCAGCTCAGCTTGAGGCGCGTGGTGCCGGAGGCGCTGAAGCCCCGTCGCATCGCCGTGCAGGCCGGCCGCCCGTTGACGGTCGACCAGCAGCCGGCGCTGGCCAACGAGCAGGGCGAGCAGGCCAAGGCGGCCTGACCGTCCAACGGTCCGAACGGCGCGACACGGGCCGGCGGGAACACCCGCCGGCCTTTTTCCTTTCCGGGCGCGGGTTCCCGCTGCCGGCGCCCGTCGCTAGATAGCCCCCGAACCCGACGCCACAGGATCGCAGCCCAATGGCCGCCCACCAGTATGTCTATGTCATGAAGGACCTCACCAAGGCCTATCCGGGCGGGCGCGAGGTCTTCAAAGGCATCACCCTATCCTTCCTGCCGGACGCGAAGATCGGCGTGCTCGGCCCGAACGGCGCCGGCAAGTCGACGCTGATGCGCATCATGGCGGGCCAGGACACGGAGTTCGGCGGCGAGGCCTGGGCCGCGCCCGGCGCGCGCGTCGGCTACCTGCCGCAGGAGCCGCACCTCGACCCGGACAAGACGGTGGGCGAGAACGTCATGGAGGCGTTCGTCGCGCTCCGGGCCGACCTCGATCGGTTCAATGAGATCAGCGCCAAGTTCGCCGAGGAGATGTCCGAGGACGAGATGAACGCGCTGCTCGCCGAGCAAGCTGAGTTGCAGGAGAAGATCGACGCGGGCAACGGTTGGGAGATCGACCGCACGGTGGACATCGCGCTCGACGCGCTGCGTTGCCCGCCGGCCGAGAGCCCGGTGACGAACCTGTCGGGCGGCGAGCGGCGGCGCGTGGCGCTGTGCCGGCTGCTGCTGGAGAAGCCCGACCTGCTGCTGCTGGACGAGCCGACCAACCACCTCGACGCCGAGAGCGTGGCGTGGCTGGAGAAGACGCTGCGCGACTACACCGGCGCCGTGCTCATCGTCACCCACGACCGCTACTTCCTCGACAACGTCACCGGCTGGATCTTGGAAGTGGACCGCGGCCGGGGAATCCCATACCAGGGCAACTACTCCGCCTACCTCGACCAGAAGCGCAAGCGGCTCCATCAGGAGGAGCGCGAAGAGAGCGCGCGCCAACGCCAACTAGCCGAGGAGCAGGAGTGGATCGGTCGCTCGCCCTCCGCCCGGCAGGCCAAGAGCAAGGCGCGCATCGCCGCCTACGAGGATTTGCTGGCGAAGAGCCAAGAGAAGGCGCCGGACCCGACCGAGATCGCCATCCCGCCCGCGCCGCGCCTTGGCAACACCGTCATCGTCGCCGAGGACGTGCGCAAGGGCTATGGCAACCAGCTGCTGATCGACGAGCTGAGCTTCAAGCTGCCGCCCGGCGGCATCGTCGGCGTGATCGGGCCGAACGGCGCCGGCAAGTCCACGCTGTTCCGGATGATCACGGGCGGCGAGAAGCCGGACGCTGGCACGCTCACGGTGGGCGAGAGCGTCAAGCTCGGCTACGTGGACCAGAGCCGCGATTCGCTGCGGGACGACCGCACCGTCTGGGAAGAGATCTCGGACGGCATGGACCAGATCACCATCGGCAAGCGGACCGTGCCGTCGCGCGCCTACGTCGCCGCCTTCAACTTCAAGGGCGCGGACCAGCAGAAGCGGGTCGGCGTGCTTTCGGGCGGCGAGCGCAACCGCGTGCACCTGGCGAAGATGCTCAAGCGCGAGCACAACGTCATCCTGCTGGACGAGCCGACGAACGACCTCGACGTGGACACGCTGCGTTCGCTGGAGGACGCGTTGGAGGATTTCGCCGGCTGCGCCGTCATCATCAGCCACGACCGCTGGTTCCTGGACCGTTTGGCGACCCACATCCTCTCCTTCGAGGGCGACAGTCACGTCGAGTGGTTCGAGGGCAACTACCAGGCCTACGAGGCGGACCGTAAGCGCCGCTTGGGCACCGCGGCGGACCAGCCGCACCGGATCAAGTACCGGCCGCTCACCCGGTGACGGCGGGAACCGGCGACGAGCGGCGCCCGCAGTTCGCGGCCCCGCCGCCGCCGGCGGTGCGCATCGTGCGGACGGAGCGGCTGATGCTGCTGCCGGTGGGGTTCGAAAACCTGCCGGAGCTGGTGCGGCTGAAGGCCGACCCGCGCGTCTTCTCCGCCATGCTGCACGGCGTCCGCACACCGGAGAGGACGCGGGAGGAGCTGGAGGACGACATCGACTTCTGGCAGGTGCGCGGCTACGGCACTTGGTGCGTCCACTCGCTGGCGGACGAGAGCTTTCTCGGCATCGCGGGGCTGATGGAGCGGCCGGACGGGCGCGGGGTGGCGTTGCGCTTCGCGCTGTGGCCGGAGGTGCGTGGCCAGGGCTACGCGCGCGAGGCGGCGGGGGCGGCGCTCGCCTTCGGGCACCGCGCCGGGCTGGCGCGCATCATCGCCGTGGCGCGCGAGACCAACACCGCGTCCCGCGCCGTGCTCACCGACATCGGCATGAAGCCGTGCGGCGAGTACCCTTACCAGGGCCACCGGATGCTGGTGTTCGAGAGCTTGGCCTGACCGCCCGTCTGCGGTCACAGCTCCGGCAGGCGGTTGTCCATGCCGCGGAAGCAGATCAGCTCCCGCGCTTCGCGCTCGGCGGGCGACATGGCCAGCCAGCTCCCGAATTCGACCAGGATCTTCGCGGTGATAGCGGCGAGCCTGTGTTCGTGGGTTTCGTTCAGCGCGAAGAAACGCAGTTCCTCCAGCTCACCAGAGCCCCGCATGGTGCCGCCCGCTGACTCGGCCTGCGCGATCAGGAAACGCGCGTTGAAGCGGATCGGCATCGCCGCCGGCGTCACCGCGCGGCACAGGTAATCGAGCGCGCCGAGGTCGGGCAGGAGCCTGCTTCCGTCCAGCCGACCGAGAGCGAGGCCCGTCTCTTCCAGCAACTCGCGCGCCGCCGCGACGCCGAGCGCGCGTGCCAGCCCCGGCGTGGCTCGGCGTTCCAGGCAGGCGCGGGTGAACGCGGGGAGGTCGCCGGAGGCCGGCGCGTCGTGGTCCTCGCGGTCGACGCGGCCGCCGGGGAAGACGAGTACGTTCGGCATGAAGCGGTGCCGGGCGTGGCGCAGTCCCATCAGCACTTCCGCGCCGTGTGGGCCGTCGCGCCATAGGATCAGGCTCGCCGCGTCGTGCGGGCGTGCGGGCCGGGCGGTCCCGGCGCGCGGTCCGTCGCCCTCGGCGCCGCCGGGGTTGTCGGCGGTCGGGTCCAGGTCGGGCGCGTGACGGTCAGTCAAGCGAGACGCCGCGCAGCCGCAGCCAAGCGCGGAAGCCGAAGCGCTCCGGCACGGAGAGTTGTCGTGCGGCGTTCTCGCTCCAAAGGCACCCCTCCGGACGTGGGCCATGAATTTCGGGGTAGCGCGGCTTCGCCGGCGGGCGCAGCGCGTCGTAAGCGGGGAGCGCCGCTTCGAGGCCGCCGTCGTCGTAGCGCTCGCGGTGCACCACCACGGATTGGGGCAGGCGCGGGGAGGGGGTGTTGCGCGCGGCGGGCCAGCCCAGCGTGAGGCCCGCCACCGGGAACACGCCGCGCGGCAGGCCCAGGAGTGGCGCGACCCGCTCCACGTGGTTCCGAACGTAGGACACCGGGCAGGTGCCGAGGCCGGCCATCTCGGCGGCCAGGGTGAAGTGCGCCATGGCCAGCGCCGCGTCGGCGGCCGCGTTGAGGAAGGTGTCCGCGTTGTCGTTGGCGTGCTCCAGGCCGCGCAGTTCGCAGATGCGCCGCCCGCGCCGGATGTCGCCGCAGAAGAACAGGAAGGCCGGCGCTTCCTTGATCCAGGGCATGGTGCCGATCCAGTCCGCGACGGCGGCGATCTTCGCGGGGTCCTCAACGACGACGATCGAATACTGCTGCAGGTCCGATTTGCTCGGCGCCGACTGCGCCGCCGCGAGCAGCGTGCGGAGCACCGGTTCCGGCACCGGCTCCGGCCGGTAGCGGCGCGTCACGCGGCGGTCGAGGATGGAGGCGAGGCCCGACGCCATCCCGTCAGGCGGGGCGAAGTCCGGCTCCGTGCCGTAGCGGGCGCGCAGCAGCGCGGCGGCGTCCTCCCCGGTCATGCGTGCACCGCCCACGCGTCGGCGACGGTGATGCCGGCGCCCTCCGGACCGATGATGGCCGGGTTCACTTCGGCTTCCGCCACATCGCCGCTGGCCGCGAGGCGCGACAGGCACGCCACGGCACGCGCGACGGCTTCGAGGTCGCCGCGCGGCAATCCGCGCCAGCCGGCGAGAGCCCGCAGGCCCTTCACCTCGGCGACCATCTCCCGCGCTTCCTCCATGCCCACCGGGGCGGGCCGGAGCGAAACGTCGCGGAACAGCTCCGCCAGGACGCCGCCCGTGCCGAGCATCACCACCGGCCCGACTTCCGGGTCGCGGCGGAAGCCGATGATGGCTTCGCCCAAACCCCGCGCCATGGGTTGCACCAGGAAGCCCGTGAGCCGCGCGTCCGGCGCCGCGCGGGCGACGCGTTCGCGCATGGCTTCCGCTTCCCGCTTCAGCGCCGCCGCGTCAGCGATGCCGAGGCGCACGCCGCCCAGTTCGGTCTTGTGGGCGAGGTCGGGCGAGAGGATCTTCAGCGCCACCGGCCAGGAGATGCCGCCCGGGTCGTCATCCGGGGAGCGCAGCACGGCGAAGCCGCTCGGCAGCCCCAACGCGGCCAGCAACCGGCGCGCGTCCGCCTCGTCCGGCCGCTCGGGCAAACCGTGCGAGAAGGGCTCGGCCGGCGCGACCTCCCGCGGCATGCACCACTCGCACCAGGCACGCACGCAGTCAGCGGCGGACTCCGGCGTGCGGAAGGCGGCGATGCCTGCCTCCGCGAGCAGCCGCAGGGACTGGTCCGCCTGCGGCACCAGGAAGGCCGAGACTGGCTTGGGGTTGCCGGCCGCGCGCGCGGCATCGTGCGCGCGCACGATGCCCTCCACCGAATCGCCCGGCCGGAATTGCGCGGAGGAGCCGATCACCGCAAGGGCGAGGTCGGTGTCCTCCGCCGCGAGCAGGGCGCCCAGCGCCGACGCCACGCGCTCCGGCTTGGTGCCGGCCAGGGTCACGTCCAGCAGGCGTCCGCCGTGTTGCGGGAAGCCGGCCGCGTCCAGCGCCGCCGCCGCCGCGGCGTCCGGCGGGCGCGCTTCGACGCCTGCCACGCCGAGGCAGTCCACGGCCATGGCGCCGCCCCCGCCGGTCGTCGTCATCACGCCGGCGGCGCGGCGCGGACGGGGCAGGGGCGTGCGGCCGACCAGGAGCGCCGGTAGTTCCAGCAATCCTTCCAAAGTGTGGGCGCGGGCGATGCCGAGTCGGCGGAAGAAGGCATCCGCCGCGGCGTCTGTACCGGCCAGCGCGCCGGTGTGGCTGGCCGCGAGTTCCGCGCCGTAGGGGCTGCGGCCGAGCTTGTAGGCGACCACCGGCTTGCCCGCCGCGTGGGCTTGGCGCGCGAGGCCGGCGAACAGCTCCGGCCGGCGGATCGCCTCCAGGAACAGCAGGATCGCGTCCACCTGCGGGTCGTCCACCAGCAACGCCGCCACCTCGGCCGCGGAGAGGTCGGCCTCGTTGCCGGTGCCGACCAGGTGGGAGAAGCCGATGCCCCGCGCTGCGCCACGCGACATCAGCGCGCCCATCATGGAGCCGGATTGCGACACCAGCGCCAGCCGGCCGGCGGGAAGCTCGTCCGCTTCCAGCGCCGCGTTCACGCTGCACGCGATCCGCGCGTTGAGATTCACCACGCCCATGGAGTTCGGGCCGAGTAGGCGCAGCCCCGCCCCGCGCGCCGCGGCGACCAAGCGGGCCTGGAGCGCGGCGCCGTCCGGTCCCGCTTCGGCGAAGCCGTCGGCCAGCACGCAGGCGGCGGGGACGCCCTTGGCCGCCACCGCTTCCACCGCGCCTTCCACCTGCGGCGTGTTGAGCAGGATGTAGGCGAAGTCCACCGTGCCGGGGATGTCGGCGACGGACGGGTAGGCCCGCTCGCCCAGCACCTCCGCCTCGCGTGGATGCACGGGCAGGATGTCGCCCGCGAACCCGTGCTTGCGCAGGTAGATCTGCGCCCGCGCCGTCAGCCGCGAAGGGTCCGACGACGCGCCGACGAGGGCGATCCGCCGCGGCTCGAACAGCGCGCGGCGGAGTTGGATCACACCGGGTCCCAGGAAAGCACCTCGCCGCTGCGGTCCAGCGGCATGAAGGAGGGGCGGAGCGCCGGCAGGGCGATCTCGGCGATCTTCTCCGGCGTCCAGCCGTCGGCGCTGTGGATAGAGCGGATCGGCCGGCTCTGGCTGAACAGGAACAGCTCGTTCATGCGCGGCCCGAAGACCTGTCCGGAGACCTCCCGTGCCGCGTCGGAGGCCAGGAACACCGCCAAAGGCGCGTTCTTCTCCGGCCCCATGCGCATGATCTTCTCGACCCGCGCCTTCTGCTCCGGGGTCTCGGCCGGGATGGAGGAAGTCATCCGGCTCCAGGCGAAGGGCGCGAGGCAGTTGGAGCGCACGTTGTAGCGCTTCATGTCCAGCGCGATGGACTTGGACAGCGCCACTATGCCGAGCTTCGCCGCCGAGTAGTTCGCCTGCCCGAAGTTGCCGATCAGGCCGGAGGTGGAGGTGATGTGGACGTAGGCGCCGCTCTCCTGCTTGCGGAAGTGCGTGGCGGCGTGGCGCGACATGTAGAAGCTGCCGTTCAGGTGGACGCCGATGACGCTGTCCCACTCTTCTGGCGACATCCGGTGGAAGATCTGGTCGCGCAGGATGCCGGCGTTGTTCACCACGATGTCGATGCGGCCGAAATGGTCCAGCGCCGATTGGACGATCTTGCCGGCGCTGTCCCAGGACGCGACGCTGTCGGTGCTGATCTCGGCCTGCCCGCCGCGCTGCTCGATGATCTGCTTGGTCTGCTGCGCAGGGGTGGCCGACTGGCCTTCGCCCGACAGGCTGGCGCCGATGTCGTTGATGATGACCTTGGCGCCGGCGAGCGCCATGTGGATGGCGATCTCGCGGCCGACGCCGCCTCCCGAGCCGGTGACGACCGCGACCTTGCCTTCGAGCATCATGGCGTTTCTTCCCTCCGCGACGGTATTCCGATCGTTCTAGCTTCGCCGCCCCGGCGCGTGAAGCCGCGCCCGATTTGCCGGCCCGGCCACGCGTGCCGCATAACGATGCGGCGGCGGAGGGAGCGGGTCGGACTTGGCGCAGCTTTCCTTGCAGGGCGTGGGCAAGACGTTCCGCGGGCGCGCCGGCGCGTGGGAGGCCGTGCGCGAGGTCTGCCTCGACATCGCCGAGGGCGAGTTCCTGTGTCTGCTCGGCACATCCGGCTGCGGCAAGACCACGGTGCTCAACATGGTGGCGGGCTTCGAGGCGCCGACGGCGGGGCGCATCCTGCTCGACGGCCGGGAGGTGGCGCGGCCGGGCGCCGAACGGGGCGTCGTGTTCCAGGGCCAGGACAGCTTGTTCGACTGGCTTTCCGCGCTCGACAACATCGCCTTCGGCCTCCGCCTGCGCGGCGTCGGGCGCCGCGAACGGCGCGAGGCGGCGCGGCGCTACCTCGACATGGTGGGCCTCGGCGGCCAAGGCGCCAAGCACCCGGCCGAGCTCTCGGGCGGGATGAAGCAGCGCATCCAGATCGCCCGCGCCCTGGCGAACGACCCGCGCATCCTGCTGATGGACGAGCCCTTCGGCGCGCTCGACGCCATGACCCGCGCCGGCCTGCAAACCGAGTTCTCCCGCATCTGGCGGGCCACGGGCAAAACGGTGCTGTTCATCACCCACGACATCGAGGAAGCCTGCGCCCTGGCCACCCGCGTCGCGGTGATGACGCGCGGCCCGGGAGGGCGCATCAAGGCCGTATTGCCCGTGGACCTGCCGTTCCCGCGCGACCGCACCTCGGACGCCTTCATGGCGGTGTTCCGCGAGGTCCACGCCCTCATCCACGCCGAGATCGCGGGGCAGGGGGCGGCTTGAACGGGCGCGCGGCCACGGCGCTCGGCTACCTCGCCGGTTTCGCCCTCCTCTTCATCGTGTGGCACGTCGCGGCGACGCTGCTGGTCCGCTCCGCCCTGTTCCCGCCGCCCTGGCCGGTGCTGGAGCGGGCGGTGGCGCTGGTGGAGGACGGCATCCTCCAGGAGCAGGTGGCCGCCAGCCTGCGCCGCATCCTCCAGGGTTTCGCCATCGGCAGCGCCATCGGGGTGCCGCTGGGACTCGCCATCGGTTCGTTCCGCCTGGTGCGCGTGCTCCTGGAGCCCTGGACCGAGTTCTTCCGCTTCATCCCGGCGGTCGCCATGATCACCGTCTCGGTGATCTGGTTCGGCATCGGGGAGGAGAGCAAGGTCTTCCTCATCGCCTACACCACCGTCTTCGTCGTGGTGATCGCGACCGCGGCCGGGGTGGGCGCCGTGGCGCGGGACAAGGTGCGCGCCGCGCAGTGCCTGGGCGCCAGCCGGGCGCAGGTCTTCGCCCTGGTGGCGCTGCCCGCCACGGTGCCGCACATCCTGACCGGGATGCGGCTGGCGATGGCGAATTCCTTCGTCACCATCGTCGCGGCGGAGCTGGTGGCGAGCAACGACGGGCTCGGCAAGATGCTCTGGGACGCGCGGCTCTTCATGCAAGTCGAGGACGTCTTCGTGGCGCTGGTGGCCCTCGGCGCGCTCGGCTTCCTCTCCGACAGGGCCTTCCGCCTCGCCATCCGCGCCTTCGCCGGGCGCTTCAACCCGACCATGTGAGGGAGTGCCCGACCCATGCCGAGCCGAACCGTCGCCCGCCGCTCCGTCCTCGCCGCGCCCGCCCTCGGGCTCGCCATGCCGGCGCGCGCCCAGGGCGCGGCCAAGATGACGATCGCAACCGGCGTGGACCCCTCCTTCGCGCCGTTCTACGTCGGCCGGGAGGGCGGCTTCTTCCAGCGGAACGGCCTGGACGTCACGGTGAACACCGGCCCCTCCGGCAGCGCCATGGTGGCCTTCCTCATCGGCAACCAGATCCAGAGCGCCTACGGCGCCGAGCAGGCCGGCGTCTCCGCGCACCTCGTGGACCACGCGGTCGTGGCGGTGGCGGAGGGCACGGCCCTGCTGCGCTGGATCAGCGTGCTCGGGCGCGGCGTGGAGAGCATGGAGGCGCTGAAGGGCAAGCGCGTCGGGGTGGCCCGCGGCACGGGCAGCGAGACCTTCTGGCTTTCCGTGCTGGACAAGCTGAAGCTGGACGCCGGCGACTACACCGTAGTGAACGTCGAGGCGCCGGAGATGGTCGCGGCGCTGGAACGCGGCAACATCGACGCCTTCGCCGTGTGGGAGCCCTGGCCGACCCGCGCGATGCGCGCCATCCCCGGCACGCGCATCCTGGTCAACAACGAAACAATCCAGGTCGTCCGCAACTACGTCTACATGAACCGCGGCTGGGTGGAGGCGAACCGCGACACCGCCACCCGCTTCCTGCGCGCCCTGGTGGAAGCGACGGCCTTCATCGAGAGCGACCGGGAGGAGGCGGCGCGGCAGGTCGCGCGGTTCTTGCGGCAAGATCGCGGCTTGGTGGCGGAACTGATGGGAAAGGTCGGGTACCGCATGGACCTGACGGCCGATTCGGTGGCGAACGTCCAACTCGCCATAGACCAGCTTCGTGGCATGGGCCGGCTTGCGAAGGAGGTGACGCCGGCCCAGGTGATTTGGCCCGACGCCTTGCGCGCCGCGGCCCCGGATCGGGTGAAAATCTAGACTCGCCAGGGGCTTCAAATCGGACCGCAAAGGTCCTATTTATCCGTCAACGAGGAGGCAAGCCGTGCTCAGGCTTTCCAAGTTGACGGACTACGCCGTGGTGGTGCTCACCCGTTTGGCGCGCGACGGCGCGACCCCGTCGGGGCCGGTGCAAACCGCCCTCAGCCTCGCCGCGGATACCGGCATCGCCGAGCCGACCGTTGCGAAGGTGCTCAAGATCCTGGCTCAGGCCGGGCTGGTCGAAGGGGTGAGGGGGCCTCGCGGCGGCTACCGCTTGGCCCGTCCCCTCGCCGCCGTGCCGCTGTCGGAGATCATCGTCGCCATCGACGGCCCGATCGCCCTCACCGCTTGCGTCGACGGCGGCATGGGCGGTTGCGAAGCCGAGGCCATCTGCCCCGTCCGGGGTCGTTGGGACCCGGTGAACGACGCCATCCGCCGCGCCCTGTCCGGGATCACGCTGGCCGACCTCACGCTGCCCTCGCCGTGCCGGCGCCCCGCCGCGCCCGCCGCCCCCATCCACGCTCTTGCCGAGTAGGACACCCGATGCCCGCCGTTTCCGAGACCATAGAAGCCGTCCAGTCCGTCACCGAGGGCGCCTACAAGTGGGGCTTCCACACGGATATCGAGATGGACTACGCCCCGAAGGGGCTCAACGAGGACATCGTCCGCTTCATCTCCGCCAAGAAGAACGAGCCCGCGTGGCTGCTCGAATGGCGGCTCAAGGCCTACCGCATGTGGCTGAAGATGGAGGAGCCGCGCTGGCCCGCCGTTTCCTACCCGCCCATCGACTACCAGGACGCCTACTACTACGCGGCGCCCTCCAAGCCCGCGCCCAAGAGCTTGGCCGAGGTCGATCCCGAGTTGCTGCGCACCTACGAGAAGCTCGGTATCCCGTTGAAGGAGCAGGCTTGGCTCGCCGGCGTGCAACCCGAGCCGGGCGAGGAGCGTGAGCGGTTGCCGATCGCGGTGGACGCGGTGTTCGACAGCGTGTCCGTCGCCACCACCTTCAAGGAGCGGCTGGCCAAGGAGGGCATCATCTTCTGCTCCATCTCCGAGGCGGTGCACAACCATCCGGAACTGGTGCGTGAGTACCTGGGCTCCGTCGTGCCGCAGGGCGACAACTTCTTCGCCGCGCTGAACAGCGCCGTCTTCACCGACGGCAGCTTCGTCTACATCCCGAAGGGCGTGCGCTGCCCAATGGAGCTGTCCACCTACTTCCGCATCAACGCCAAGAGCACCGGCCAATTCGAGCGGACGCTGATCATCGCCGAGGAGGGCAGCCACGTCTCCTACCTGGAGGGCTGCACCGCGCCCATGCGCGACGAGAATCAGCTCCACGCCGCGGTGGTCGAGCTGGTGGCGATGGACGACGCCACCATCAAGTACAGCACGGTGCAGAACTGGTACCCGGGCGACTCCGAGGGCCGGGGCGGCATCTACAACTTCGTCACCAAGCGCGCCCACTGCCGCGGCGCCCGCTCCAAGGTGAGCTGGACGCAGGTGGAGACCGGCTCGGCCATCACCTGGAAGTACCCGTCCTGCGTGCTGGTCGGCGAGGACAGCGTGGGCGAGTTCTACTCGGTGGCCATCACCAACAACCGCCAGCAGGCCGACACCGGCACCAAGATGATCCACGTCGGCAAGCGCACGCGGAGCACCATCGTCTCCAAGGGCATCTCGGCCGGGCGCGGGCAGAACACCTACCGCGGCTTGGTGAAGGTGGCGCCGGCGGCTTCGGGCGCGCGCAATTTCACCCAGTGCGACTCCTTGCTCATCGGTGACCGGTGCGGCGCGCACACGGTGCCTTACATCGAGAACCGCTGCATGACGGCCAAGGTGGAGCACGAGGCGACCACCAGCCGCATCGCCGAGGACCAGCTCTTCTACTGCCGCCAGCGCGGCCTTTCCGAGGAGGACGCGGTCGGCCTCATCGTCAACGGCTTCTGCCGCGAGGTGCTGAAGGAGCTGCCGATGGAGTTCGCGGTCGAAGCGCAGAAGCTTTTGCAGATCAGCCTCGAAGGGAGCGTCGGTTGATGTTGAAGATCGAGGGGCTGAGCGCGGAGATCGACGGCAAGCCGATCCTGAACGGGATCGACCTGGAGGTGCCGCAAGGCGAGTTGCACGCCATCATGGGCCCGAACGGTTCGGGCAAGTCCACTTTGTCCTACGTCCTCGCTGGGCGCGAGGGCTACGAGATCACGGGCGGTTCCGTGACCTTCGACGGCCACGACCTGCTGGCGATGGAGCCGGAGGAGCGTGCCGCGGCCGGCCTGTTCCTCGCCTTCCAGTATCCGGTGGAGCTGCCGGGCGTCGGCAACGCCAACTTCCTCCGCACGGCGCTGAACGCGCTGCGCCGTTCCAAGGGCGAGCCGGAGCTGGACGCCATGCAGTTCCTCAAGGTGGCGCGGGAGCGGATGCGCGCCCTCTCCATGCCGGAAGACATGCTGAAGCGCGGCGTCAACGTCGGATTCTCCGGCGGCGAGAAGAAGCGCAACGAAATCCTCCAGATGGCGCTGCTCAACCCGCGCATGGCCGTGCTCGACGAAACCGACAGCGGCCTCGACATCGACGCGCTCCGGATCGTGGCCGACGGCGTGAACGCCATGCGCGGCCCGGGCTTCTCGGCGCTGGTCATCACCCACTACCAGCGGCTGCTCGAGTACATCGTGCCCGACCGGGTCCATGTGCTGGTCAACGGCCGCATCGCAAAGAGCGGCGGGCCGGAGCTGGCGAAGGAGCTCGAAGTCTCCGGCTACGGGTCCGTGCAGGCTGCGGCATGACGGCGATGCAGCAAAAGGGCGCCGAAGGCTTCCTGCACCGCTTCGAGGGCCTACGCGAGCGCCTGCCCGGCGCGCGCCTGCCCTGGGCGGCGGCGCTGCGCGACAACGCGGCGGAGGCGTTCCGCGCGTCCGGTCTGCCGACCCGGCGGCTTGAGGCATGGCGCTACACCGACCTTCGCGCTGTCTCCGAGGCCGGCTTCGACGAGCCGCTGACCGCGCTGGACGAGGCGTCCGGCCTCCCCCCAATGCATGGTGAAGCCCGCGCCGTGTTCGTGGACGGCCGCTCGCGCGCGGACCTGTCGAGGTTGGATGGCGTCGGCTTCGCCGCGCAGAGCTTGGCCGCCAATCTGCGGGAAGCGGAAGGCCGGCTCGGCGCCCTGTGCCGGCCGGATGAGCAGCCGCTTGCCGCATTGAACACCATGCTGTTCGAGGACGGGCTGGTGGTGACGGTGCCGGCGGGGATGTCCGGCGGCGTTCTGGATATGCTCTCCCTGGCGTCGCCTACGGAACGCCCCTCCGCCTTCCATCCACGCCACTTGGTCCGGTTGGAGGCGGGCGCCAGCCTCACCCTCATCGAAACCGCCACCGGCCCGGAAGGGGCGCGCTACTTGCACAACCCGGTCTTCGAGATCGAGGTGGGTGAGGGCGCGACCTTCATCCACGCCCGCTTGCAGCAGGAAGGTGCGCAGGGCTTCCAGCTTTCCACGGTGTACGCGCGCGTTGCCGCCGGCGGCACCTACGACAACTTCACGCTCAACGCCGGCGGCAAGCTCGTGCGGAACGAGATCCACGCGGAGCTGGCCGGCCCCAAGGGCGCCTGCCACATGAACGGCGCGCAACTCCTCGGGCCAGGCCAGCACGCGGACACCACCACCTTCCTCGACCACGCCGCGCCCGATTGCGCCAGCCGGCAGACCTACAAGACGGTGCTGTCCGGCAAGTCCCGTGGCGTGTTCCAGGGCAAGATCCTGGTGCGGCAGCCGGCGCAGCGCACGGACGGCTACCAGATGAACCAGGCGCTGTTCCTGTCGCCGGACGCCGAGATCGACAGCAAGCCGCAGCTCGAGATCTACGCCGATGACGTGAAGTGCAGCCACGGCGCCACGGTGGGCGAGCTGGACGCCGAGCAGCTCTTCTACATGCGCGCCCGTGGCATCCCCGAGTCGCAGGCCCGCGCCATGCTGGTCGAGGCCTTCCTGGCCGAAGCGGTGGAAGGCGTGTCCGATCCTATCGCGCGCGGCGCGCTGGAGGCGGCGGTCGCGGGCTGGTGGGACCGGCGGTTGAAGGAAGCAGCTTGATGGACGGACGTTTCACCTCCTCCGACACCGCCGCCGCCGCCGCTGCCGGCGGCTTCGACGTCGCGCGCGTCCGCGAGGACTTCCCCATCCTCTCGCAAACCATCCGCGGCAAGCCTTTGGTGTTCCTGGATAGCGCCGCCTCCGCGCAGAAGCCGCGGCAGGTGATTTCCGCCATGGTCGGCTGCATGGAGACGGCCTACGCCAACGTCCACCGCGGCGCTTACCGGCTGAGCGAGCAGGCGACGGACGCCTACGAGGCCGCGCGCGCCGCCGTGGCCCGGTTCCTCGGCGCCGGCGACGCGCGCGAGGTGGTCTTCACCCGCAACAGCACGGAAGCGATCAACCTCGTCGCCCACAGCTACGGGCGGGGGGTGATGCGCCCGGACCGGGCGGTGCTCATCAGCGAGATGGAGCACCACGCCAACATCGTGCCCTGGCAGATGCTGCGGGACGAGCGCGGCGTGGAGCTGCGCGTCTGCCGCGTGACCGAGGCGGGCGAGCTGGACCTCGGGGATCTCGCCGCCAAGCTGGCGGACGGCAAGGTCGGGCTGGTCGCGGTCACGCACATGAGCAACGCGCTCGGGACCGTCACCCCGGCCGAGCGCATCGCCTCCATGGCGCACGAGGCCGGCGCCCTGGTGCTCTTCGACGGCAGCCAAGCCGCCGTCCACCGGCGCGTGGACGTGCAGGCGATCGGCGCCGACTTCTACGTCTTCACCGGCCACAAGCTCTACGGCCCGACCGGCATCGGCGTGCTCTGGGCGCGGGCGGAGCTGCTGGACCGGATGCCGCCCTTCCTCGGCGGCGGCGAGATGATCGCCTCCGTCACCTTCGAGAAGACCGAGTGGGCGCCGTTCCCGGCGAAGTTCGAGGCCGGCACGCCGCCGATCATCGAATCCGTGGGGCTGCGCGCCGCCATCGACTACGTCTCCGCCGTCGGCATGCCCGCAGTGGAGGCGCACGAGCGGAGGCTGGTGAACCACGCCATGCGGCGCCTGTCCGACGTGGAAGGGCTGACGGTGCTCGGCCGCGCGCAGGACCGCGGCGGGGTGTTCTCCTTCGCGCTGGACAACGCGCACCCGCATGACCTCTCCACCCTGCTCGACCGCGCCGGCATCGCCGTGCGCGCCGGGCGCCACTGCGCCGAGCCGCTGCACGCGCGCTTCGGCCAGGAGGGCGGCACCTGCCGCGCGAGCTTCGGCCTCTACACCACGGCGGAGGAGGTGGACACGCTCGTGGAGGCGCTGGTGAAGGCCCGGGAGTTCTTCGCCTGATGTTCGACGACCTGCGCGACCTCTACCAGGAGGTCATCCTGGACCACGGGCGCAAGCCGCGGAATTTCCGCCGGCTGGAAGGCGCGAGCCGCACCGCCCGCGGCGACAATCCGCTCTGCGGCGACCGGATGGAGCTGTTCGTCGACCTGTCGCCGGAGGGGCGCATCGCCGACGCCGCCTTCCAGGGCCGCGGCTGCGCCATCTCCATGGCCAGCGCCTCGCTGATGACGGAGACCGTCAAGGGCAAGACGCAGGCCGAAGCCACCGAACTCTCCAACAAGTTCCGCGAACTCGCCATGAGCGGAAACTGCCCCGAGTGCGGCGCTTCGCTCGCCGACGAGATGGAGCGTTTGCAGCCGCTCGCCGGCGTCCACGAGTTCCCGAGCCGCGTGAAGTGCGCGACCCTCGCGTGGCACACCCTCAACGCCGCCCTGGCGGAGGACGCCCAGCAAAGGACCGCGACCAGTGAGTGAAAACAGCGCTCCCTCCCCGGCCGCCGCGCACGGCGCTTGGACCCCGGAAGGCGAGGTGCCCCCGCCCGCGCCGCAGCGTCCCGGCGAGGACACCATCGTCTCCATGCTGAAGACGGTGTTCGACCCAGAGATCCCGGTCGACATCTTCGAACTGGGCCTGATCTACGCGGTCGAGATCGCCGATGACGGCAAGGTCAAGGTCGAGATGACCCTGACCACCCCCTCGTGCCCCTCGGCGCAGGAACTGCCGGCCCAGGTGGAGGAAGCGGTGCGGATGGTGCCCGGCGTCGCCGACGTCGAAGTCGAGGTGGTCTGGGATCCGCCCTGGGACCAGAGCCGCATGAGCGAGGACGCACGCCTCGCTTTGAACATGTTCTGACCGGAGACTGCTCCGCACCATGAGCACGACCACCGACACACACGCCGCGACGCCTCGCTCCAAGCGGGCCCTGCCGCCGCTGATGCAACTGACCGACGGCGCCGCCGAGCGCCTGCGCGCCCTCTACGCCGCCGGCGAGGAGGGCAAGCTCCTCCGCATCGGCGTGAAGACCAAGGGCTGCTCCGGCATGGCGTACGACCTATCCTGGGCGGACGCGCCGGCGTCGACCGATGAGCGCGTCACGGACAAGGGCGTCACGGTCCTAGTGGACCGCAAGGCCAGCCTGTTCCTGATCGGGACGGTGATGGACTACGAGGTGAAGGCGATGTCCGCCGGCTTCACCTTCACCAACCCGAACGAGAAGGGCCGCTGCGGCTGCGGCGAGAGCTTCCACGTCTGACGCCAGCCCTCGCCGCCGTGCCGTGGCGGTAGGTCAGGCGCCGGAAGGCACCAGCCGGTAGCCCGTACCCGCCTTCTCCACCCGGCCGGTCGCCGGGAAGGGGAAGTGGTAGCCCACCACCGTCATCCGCTCCGTCGCCGCACGCTCCAGCAGCTTCTTGCGGGTTTCCACGGCCTGCGCCGGGTCCATGTCGAACATCGGGTACCACTCGGGATTCGCCATGAACAGCGCGGGCGTGGTGATGGCGTCGCCGATGACGAGGCACTGCGCGGCGCCGTCGGCGATCAAGAAGCTCACGTGGCCGGGGCTGTGGCCGCGCGTGTCGAGCGCGGTGACGCCCGGCGCGACCTCCGCGCCCGGCCGGAACCGTTCCACCTTGTCGGCGTAAGGCGCGAAGCGCCGCCGGGCGTTGGCGAAACCGGGTTTGCGTGCTTCGGAGGCGCGCGCCTCCTCGCCGGTGTCGTTCCAGAACGTCCACTCGGCTTCCGGCACCTTGATGGCCGCGTTCGGGAAAGCCGGCGTCCCGTCCGGCGCGAGAAGGCCGCCGACGTGGTCGCCATGGAAGTGCGAGATCACCACGGTTCTGACGGCGGCCGGGTCGTAGCCCGCGGCCCGCATGGCGGCCGGCATCTGACCGGTGCCAGGCGGCGCGCCCTGGCCGAAGCCCGTGTCGAGCAGCACCAGCCCGGCGCGCGTCTGCACGGCCGTCTGGTTGTAAGGGTTGTCGAGGCCCGGCCCGGGCGTCCCGGCCGCGGCGAGCGCGGCGGACACCGATTCCGCCGACACGCCCGGAACGAATCCCTGGGTCGCATCGGCGCGGCGGTTCGAACCGTCCTGCACAATGGCGACCGGTAGCGAGCCGACCGTCATCTTGTGGAATTTCGGCGCGGCCGGCGGGGCTGCGGCCGACGCCGCCGGTTGCTGCTGCTGCGCCGAAGCGCCGCGGACGAGCGCCGGCGCGGCGAGCGCCGTCGTCGCGGCTAGGATGAAGCTGCGTCGCTCCGAAACCATGATCTCGCGATCCCTCCCGAGTCGTGCGCCGCTTCGCGCGCGGCCAAGGCACAAGCTACGCACGATCCGCGCCGTTGTCACAGCGCAAAGGCGACAACGGCCTCCAGGTGGGGCGACCACAGGAACTGGTCCACGGGCACCGCGGACACCACACGGTAACCCGCTCCCTTCAAGGTCTTCGCGTCCTGCGCGAGCGCCGCCGGGTTGCAGGACACGTAGACCACGCGCGGCACGCGCCCCCGCGCCAACAAAGGCACCTGTTCCGGCGCGCCGCCGAACGGCGGGTCCAGCACCACGGCCGCAAAGGGCTTCAGCTCCGCCGGCAAGAGGGGCTGCCGGACGAGGTCGCGGCGCACCGCCTTGATCCGTGCGCCCGCCCGCCCAGCGGCCGCCTCCAGAGCGCCCACCGCCCCCACCGAGGCTTCGTAGGCGTTGACCCGGGCGCGCTCGGCCAGGGCGAAGCTCAACGTGCCGACACCGGCATGGAGTTCGGCGATCGCAGCACGGCCCGGCAGGCGCTCCGGCAACCCGGCCAGCACCGCTTCGCGGGTCGCGGCCTCACCGGCCGGACTCGCTTGCAGAAAGGCGCCTGGGGGAGGGTGGACGGCCGCTCCGCCGAAGCGGATGGCGGCGGGGCCGTGCTGGGCCGCGACCTCCGGGGCCCGATCGCCAAGGGCCCAAGCGACACGCGGGACGCCGTGCGCGGCGGCGAAGGCGGCGAGCTTGGCCCGCGCCGGGGCGTCCAGCGCGCCGTCGGTGCGCAGCAGCAAGTCCGGCCCGGTGTCGAGCAGGTTCACCACCGCCGACCCTTCCCGCCGCAAGGCGGGCAACCCGCGCAACAGGTCGCGGAGCGGACCGAACAAGGAAACCAGCCGCGGGTCCAGCACCTCGCAGGTTTGGAGGTCCAGGACCGTCCTGCCGACGCGCGCATGGAAACCCAAAGCCACACGGCCGTCCGGCCGCCGGCGCAGCGCCAGATCCGCCCGGCGGCGGGCTCGGGGCGGGGTGCGGACGAGGGGAGCCACTGGGACTTCCGCGAAGCCGGCGCGCGACAGCGCTTCGACCAGCTTGCCGTGCTTCCATTCGGCGTAGGGCACGTCCGCCCAGTGCTGGAGGGCGCAGCCGCCGCAAGCCGCGAAGTGCGGGCACGGCGGCTCGACGCGGTCCGGGCTGGCGCGGAGCACGGCTTCCGGCTCGGCCAACCGGCCGCCGCCCCGCTTGCCCAGGTCGCGGACGGCCAGCGTCTCTCCCGGCAGGCTGCGCGGCACGAAGCACGGGCCGCCGTCCGGCATGCGCGCGAGTCCATCGCCGGCGGCGCCGAGCGCGGTCACGGCCAGTTCCATCGCGTCAGGGTTCATCGGCGAGCGGCAGGTGCCGGGAAGCGAGGCGTACCTCGGCAAGGAACAGGACGAGCGCGGCGATGAGGGCGAGCATGGCGGCGATCAGAAGCGCCGCCAGCACCCAGGCGACGCGCAACTCGAGAAACGCGCCGCCGAAGGAGGCGACGATGAGCGAGCAGAGCAGCATCGCCGCCAGCACGCAGGCGCCGATGGCGCGGTGCAGGCACCAAGCCCTCCGCACCAGCCGCTGCCGCTCGCCCGGCAGCGGCGGGGAAAGGCCGTTGCGGATCGCCCTTTCCCGGTCGATCAAACGGCCGAGCCGGCCGGCCAAGACGTTCAGCGCTGAGAAGATGCCGGTGAGGAGGAACGCCGGCGCGAGCGACTGCCCTATCGCCCGCTCGATCTCCGCCACGTCCTCGGGCCCGAACGGCCAAATGGGTGCGGCCTCCGCTGCCTTGCCGGCGCCTGCCGCGCCCCGCCGCTATCAGGCGCCGAACGCGTTGAGCCCGGTGATGGCCCGGCCGAGGATCAGCGCGTGCACGTCGTGCGTGCCCTCGTAGGTGTTCACCGTCTCCAAATTCATAACGTGTCGGATCACGTGGTACTCGTCCACGATGCCGTTGCCCCCGTGCATGTCGCGGGACACACGCGCCATGTCGAGCGCCTTGCCGCAGTTGTTGCGCTTGATGAGGCTGATCATCTCCGGCGCGACCTTGCCTTCGTCGAACAACCGGCCGACGCGCAGCGCGGCGTTGAGCCCGAGCGCGATCTCGGTTTGCATGTCCGCGAGCTTTTTCTGAATGAGCTGGGTGTTCGCCAGCGGCCGGCCGAACATCTTGCGGTCCAGCGTGTACTGCCGCGCCGCGTGCATGCAGAACTCGGCGGCGCCCATCACGCCCCAGGCGATGCCGTAACGCGCGCGGTTGAGGCAGGAGAACGGGCCGGCGAAGGACTTCACGCCCGGCAGGCGGTTCTCCTCCGGCACGAACACCTCGTCCATCATGATCATGCCGGTGGTGGAGGCGCGCAGGCTGAACTTGCCCTCAATCTTGGGGAAGGTGAGGCCCTTCATGCCTTTCTCGAGGATGAAGCCGCGCAGCACGCCCTCATCGTCCTTGGCCCACACCACGGCGAGGTCGGCGATCGGCGCGTTGGTGATCCAGGTCTTGGAGCCGGACACCATGTAGCCGCCATCCACCTTGCGCGCGCGCGTCCGCATCGAAGAGGGATCGGAGCCGGCGTCGGGTTCGGTCAGGCCGAAACAACCGATGAACTCGCCCGAGCGGAGCTTGGGCAAAAACTTCTCCTTCTGCTCCTCGGAGCCGAAGGCGTGGATCGGGTACATCACCAGGCTCGACTGCACGCTGAACGCCGAGCGGTAGCCGCTGTCCACCCGTTCCACCTCGCGCGCCATCAGCCCGTAGGCGACGTAGGACACGCCGGCGCAGCCGTAGCCTTCCAAGGTCGCGCCGAGGAAGCCCATGTCGCCGAACTCGTTCATGATGGAGCGGTCGAAGCGCTCGTGCCGGTTCGCCTCAAGGATGCGCGGCATCAGCCGCTCTTGGCAGAACTGGTGCGCCGACTCTTTCACCATGCGCTCCTCGTCGGTGAGGAGTTCTTCGAGGAGGAACGGGTCCTCCCACTTGAACACGGCGGCACTCTTGCTCTTCGGGCTGACGACGTTCATGGCTCCTCCTCGCCGCACCGTAGGAGCCGGCGCGGCCGTTCCGGCCTCATGCATTACGCCCCGCACGGCGCGGGGTTCGTCGGCTCAGGCCGCGGCCTGCTCCGTATCCGCTGGATCGGACGCCGCCGGCTCCCGGCGCGGGCGGGGTATCGGGATCAGCATGAACGCCGGGACGGCGTCGCCGAAACCCCGCACGGACGGCCCCAAATCGTCGCGTTCGCCCCGCCGCCGCGGCGGTGCCGCCGCCGCGTCGTCCGGCCGCCGGTCACGGCGCGGCGCCCGTTCATTGGAAGCTGCCGGCACAGGGGGCAAAGCTTCAGCAACCTCGCCGCCCCGTGCGGGCGCCGCCGCACGCTCCGGCGCCTTGCGGGCAGAGCGCTCGCGCCGAGGGCGCGGTTCGCCACCAGGAGCGGCATCGCCCCCCCGTGACGCCCGGCGTCCGCCCCGCGCGGCCGTTCCCGCCGCAGGCGCGTCCCGCTCGGGCCGGGAAGACCGGCCGCCGCCGCGCGAAGCGCTCCCGCTCCGCGCCCCGCCGCCACGCCCGCGTCGCGGGCGGGCGGCGGCTTCCGCCAGTTCCTCGGCGCTGACCGGGTCCAGGCCGTCCACCTCGATGCGCGGGATGGGACGCCCCGTCAGCACCTCAATCGCCGCCACGCTCTTCGCTTCGTCGGCTGTGGCTATGGTGAAGGCGGCGCCTTCGCGCCCAGCCCGCCCGGTGCGCCCGATGCGGTGGACATAATCCTCGGCGTGGAAGGGCACGTCGAAGTTGAAAACGTGCGACAATCCGCCGATGTCCAGGCCGCGGGCCGCTACGTCGGAGCAGACGAGCAGTTGCAGATCCCCCACCTTGAATTTGTTCAACGTGGCGAAGCGGGAAGGCTGGTCCATGTCGCCGTGCAGCGCGCCAACCGAAAAGCCGTGCCTTTTGAGCGACTTGTAGAGCACGTCCACTTCGACCTTGCGGTTGCAAAAGATCAAGGCGTTCTGGACGTCTTCGCTTCGGATCAAGCGGCGCAGCGCCTCGCGCTTGTCGATCTCCCGAACCCAGACCAAGCCCGCGGTGATGGTGGCTGCGACGCTCGCCGGCGGCGCGACGCTGATTTCCTTGGGGTTGGAAAGGAAGGCGTCGGCCAAGCGCCGGATCTCGGGCGCCATCGTGGCGGAGAAAAACAAGGTCTGTCGGATCGTCGGCAGGAAGCCCACGATGCGTTCGACATCTGGGATGAACCCCATGTCGAGCATCCTGTCCGCCTCGTCGATCACCAGCACCTTCACGTCGGCCAGCAGGATGCGGCCTCGATCGAACAGGTCCAGCAACCGGCCCGGCGTGGCGATCAGGACGTCCACGCCCTTCTCCAGCACCGCCCGCTGCTCGTCCATGCTCTCGCCGCCTATCAGCAACGCGTGCGTCAGGCTGAGGTGCTTGCCGTACTTGACGAAGTTTTCGGCGACCTGGAGCGCCAGCTCGCGCGTCGGCTCCAGGATGAGCGAGCGGGGCATACGCGCCTTGGCCTTGCCGCTGGCAAGGATGTCGAGCATCGGCAGGGTGAAGCCGGCGGTCTTGCCGGTGCCGGTCTGGGCGCAGCCGAGCACGTCGCGGCCCATCAGCACCACCGGGATGGCCTGCTCCTGGATCGGCGTCGGCGTGACGTAGCCGGAATCGGCCACGGCCTGGAGGATGGGCCCCGACAGACCGAGATCGGCGAAGGTCACGGGCGGAGGCCCGGTTTCCTCCGCATCCGCCGAGGGCTCGTCCTGATCGTCTGCCTCGGGCTCCACGTCCGAAAGGCTTGCGGGATCGGCATCCAACCGGCCGTCCCCGGTCGCTTCCGTTTCGGCTGGAGCCGAGGCCATGTCCGACTCAGGCGCGGCCAGGGCTTCCGGCTCGCCAATGGGTGTGCTGGTGTGGTCGGCCTCGGCCGCCACGGGGGCAGGCCGGTCGGAGGTATCGCTCAACGTCGGTCGGTTCCTTCGCCGGGACTCGGCGGCGGATTGCCGGCCGGGGGGAATCCCCCGCCACGTCCGACGCCCGGCGAGCCCGCGCAACTGAGCCGCCGTTCCTGGTACGCGCGGCATATGCGCCTGCAACCGGCGGAAATCAAGCTTTCTGAGATCCTAGCGGCGGCCTTCCGCACGGGTTCGCTGTCACCGGGGTACGCAGCGTACCGTGTCGTCCCAGAACAGAACGCGCGCCTGGACGGTGCCTCCTGGGCACGGGGCCTGCCGACGGGTGACAGCCGGCAAGCCGGCGTCCCACCCGCGGACCGACGCGTCGGCGCCGCCCCCGGCCACGGCGGCCATCGCGCCGCCGCTCCTGCAGCGTCCGCCCCGCCTCGGCGTCCCGCCATGCGGGCACAAGAACCGTCGTGCCGCCTCCACCGCGCCGCGATCGGCGTTGGGGACCGCCGCGGCGCGCGACGGCGCACGTGCGGCGGCGGCCGGCGTCGAAACCCACGGCGCCGAGGCCAAGCCGAAGGCCGCCAGGGCCAAAGCCAAGGACCGCATCGGGCCGCGGAACCCTTGGCGACGGCGGCGGAGCGTCGGCTCGGTCGGCGCTAGCATCCCGGTGATCACGGCTCCGCTTCATGGGGTCGGGCCCCGGCGGCGTCACTCTCCCCGATGAAACGCCGCTCGTCCACTTCTGCGACGCGCCTCAGGCGATCAGCAAGTCATCGGCGCTTGGCGTGGCGCCGTTCAGCAACGCCCGGATGTCGACGTCGCCGTCCCTGTCCGCGTCGAGGTCGAAGAAGCGGCCGGTCGGGTTGAAGGCGCCGCTGCCCCGCAACTCCACCGGCGGGGGCGGGCCGATCAGGCCGTCGCGGACCGCGTCGGCGAAGGCGTCCGACAGGCCCGGACCGACCGCGTTGGCCAGCAGCGCCAGCCCGCCGATCTCTCCCGGGTCGCCGCGCTCCCCGGCGGCGAACAGGGCGTCGCTGGACAGGTTGGTGAACAGCGACTCCAGGTTGACGTGCGCCTCGTCCGCGGTGAGCACCACCGGATTGCCCCCCGCGTCCACCGCTTGGAAGGTGATGGTATCGCCGAGGTGGCTGCTGACGCGCGACACGATGTCGCCCTCGGTACGGACGTGGACCGCGTCCAGCCATGCCAGCACCGCCGGGTCGAGCGCGCCGCCGTTCAGCGACTCGGCCGCGTCCCGTCCGCCGAGCGGGTCCACCCCGAACACTTCAATCCTTTCCGCGTGGCCCGTCGCGGCCGCCAGGACCGCCTCGGCCGTCTCGTAGCCCGCGACCTGGGCGAGCGCGCCACCGAGGCTCGCGCCCACGAACGCCACCTCGTTGCCTTCGGCGATCGCCGCGGTTTCGGCATCGGCCACCATGGCGGCGAAGGCGGGGGAAGAGGCCTGCGGCCGCGCGAGGTCGAGGTCGGCCACCACGTCGGCCAGGGACTCGAAATTCGTGTCGTCCAAGGCGAACACCGCGCGCCCGTCCGAGAGCGAACGGAGCTGCACCGCGTGGAAGCCGGTGACCGCGTCCTCGTAGGTCTCCGCCACCGCGAAGGCCTCCCCGCCCACGACAATGCCGGTGGCCTGCGGCCCAAGCGCGTCCACCAAGCGCGGCACCGCGGCGAGCGTGGTGTAGGACAACGCCTCGGCGCGCGAAGCGTCGGAAGCACCCGTCGCCACGGAGGGGGTGTCGTCCGGGCCGCGCAGCGGCTCCGGCAGCGCCGCCGCGAAGTCGGCCAGCACCGCGATCGGCGGCGCGCCCGCGGCGACCGCGTCCAACAGCGGAGACAACGAAACGCCGCCGAGGCCGAGCGACTGCGGCAGCGCCAGGGATGTGTTCACCATGCGATCGCGCTCTTTCCAGTGGCCACCGCGGCTCCGCCGCATCGCGGCGGAACATGCGTGCCACCCGGGGGTGCGACAAGGGCGCGGCCGTGGAACGAAGGCGCCACGCGCGCCCCTGCGGCGTCAGACGTCGACTTCCGCATCGTCGAGCTTGGCGGCGTTCTCCTGGATGAATTTGAAGCGCAGCTCCGGACGCCGGCCCATCAGCGCCTCCATCAGTTCAGCGGTGCGCGCCCGCTCTTCCGGCGGCAGCACCACCTTCAACAGCACGCGCCGCTTCGGGTCCATGGTGGTCTCCTTCAGCGACGCGGGCGGCATCTCGCCGAGGCCCTTGAAGCGGCTGACCTCCACCCGCTGGTTCGGCTTGAACTCGCGCTTCAGCAGCCGCTCGCGGTCAGCGTCGTCGCGGGCGTAGACCGACTTGCCGCCGGCCTGTAGGCGGAACAGCGGAGGCTGCGCCAGGAACACACGGCCCTGGCGCACGAGCTCCGGCAGCTCCTTGTAGAAGAAGGTCATCAGCAGCGCCGCGATGTGGGCGCCGTCCACGTCCGCGTCCGTCATGACGACCACACGGCCGTAGCGCAGGCGGTTGAGTTCGAACTTCTCGCCGGCGCCGCAACCGAGCGCCTCGATGAGGTCCTTCAGCTCCTGGTTCTGCCGCAGCTTGTCGGCCGAGGCACTGGCGACGTTGAGGATCTTGCCCCGCAGGGGGAGCACCGCCTGCGTTTCTCGATCGCGCGCCTGCTTGGCGGAGCCGCCGGCGCTGTCGCCCTCCACCAGGAAGATCTCGGTGCCCTCGGCGCTCTCGCGCGAGCAGTCCGCCAGCTTGCCCGGTAGGCGCAGCCTGCGGGTGGCGGTCTTGCGCGGCGTGTCTTTCTGCTCGCGGCGTCGGATGCGGTCTTCCGCGCGCTCGATCGCCCAGGCGAGAAGGTTGTCCGCGGTGCTCGGGTCGCCGGCGAGCCAATGGTCGAAGTGGTCGCGCAACGCGCCTTCCACCAAGCGGGACGCCTCGGCGCTGGTCAGCTTGTCCTTGGTCTGGCCCTGGAATTGCGGATCGCGGATGAAAACCGAGAGCATCCCCGCCATGCCGCCGAACAGGTCCTCGGCGGTCAGGTTGGCCGCGCGCTTCTCCTTCTTGAGCTCGCCGTAGGCGCGCAGGCCTTTGACCAGCGCGCCCCGCAACCCGGCCTCGTGCGTGCCGCCCTGGGGGGTCGGGATGGTGTTGGCGTAAGTGGACAGGAAGCCTTCGCCCTGCTCCAGCCAAGTCAGCGCCCACTCGCAACGCCCGGCCCGGTCGGGGAACTCCGCCTCGCCCGCGAAGGGCGCCGGCACGACGCCGCTGCGGCCTTCAATGGCGGAGGAGAGGAAATCGGACAAACCCCCGGGGAAGTGCAGCACCGCGGAGGCGGGCGTTTCGTCTTTGATCAGCGACGGGTCGCAGGACCACCGGATCTCGACGCCGCGGAACAGGTACGCCTTGGACCGGCACATGCGGTAGAGCCGCGCGGGGCTGAACTCCGGCTTGCCGAAGATCTCGGCGTCCGGCCGGAACCGCACGGTGGTGCCCCGGCGGTTGTGGACCGGACCGGCGTTTCTCAGCTTGCCGGCGGGCTTGCCGCGCCCGAAGGCTTGCGTCCACAGCGTGCGGTCGCGCGCGACCTCCACCTCCAGCCGCTCGCTGAGCGCATTCACCACGGAGGAGCCGACGCCGTGCAGGCCGCCCGAGGTCTCATAGGCCTTGCCGGAGAACTTGCCGCCCGAATGCAGGGTGGTGAAGATCACCTCCAGCGCCGAGAGCTTGGGGAAGCGCGGGTGCGGGTCGGTCGGAATGCCGCGGCCGTTGTCGCGCACGGTCAGCCAGTTGCCCGGCTCCAGCGACACCTCGATCCGGTCGGCGTGCCCGGCCACCGCCTCGTCCATCGCGTTGTCGATGATCTCGGCCGCCAAGTGGTGCAGGGCGTTCTCGTCGGTGCCGCCGATGTACATGCCGGGCCGGCGCCGCACCGGCTCCAATCCCTCCAGGACCTCGATGTCCTTGGCGGAGTAGGAGGACGCGGGCGCGCTGACGGATCCGGAGGGCGCGCCCTTCGGGGGGGCACGGCGGCCACCGAACATATCGTTCATGTCTTGTTCCCCATTTACCCGCAAAGATAGCCTCGGCCGCGCCCGTATACAACTTGGGCGGCGAGTCGCCCCGCCGCCCACTGCTTTTTTCAGAGGCTGGTCAGGAACCGGGGCGGGGCGCCTGCGCCGGTCAGCGCGCCGTGTCGTTGGGGAGGTGCGCTTCCAGCATCCACAGCATCTTGTCGATCGCCCGCGACTGCTCAGTGAGTAGGTCGGCGGTGTCGGCGTCGCCCGCTTCGTCCGTCTGGTCGATGCCCTCGCGCAGCGTCTTCGCCACCTGGGCGTAACGGTCGGCCAGGGCCCTCACATGGTCCATGCCGGCGTAGAGATCGGTCGGATAGGGCTGCAACCGCGTCTGGTTGGCGAGCACCTGCGTGGTGCCGTTGGCCGTGCCGCCGAGCTGGACGATGCGCTCGGCCAAGTCGTCGGAGCTGGTGTGGAGGGCGTTGTAGAAGCCCTCGAACAGCGTGTGCAGCGACCCGAAATGCGGTCCCTTGACGTTCCAGTGGGCCTGCCGCGTCGCGTTGTAGAGGTCCACCGAGTCCACGAGGCAGCCCTGGAGGATGTTGACGGACGCCTGCTTGGCGTTGGACGGCACGTCGTTGCGGGTGGCCGCCATGTTCTGGGGGTTCTCATTCGCCATGGTTGTCGTCCTCGCTTTCCCTTCTGGATGCGCCGGCGGTGCGCGCCGGCCGTCGGCACTGAGATGGTGGTACGCCGGCGGCCCGCCACCCGCGGCGGGGCGGCCGCCGCCCCCGGCCCATGACAACCCCGTTGGCGCCTTCGGGTTCAGGGTGGAACGTTGAGGTAGCGCGAGGCTTCCGGCGGGGCCTCGGCCCGGTGCAGCGCGGCGGCGCGGGCGAGGGCCGCCAGGTCGTCGTCGGTGAGGCGTTGCGCTTCCCGCAAGTGCTCCGTCCAGTTCCCGACCGCCCAGAATTCGGCCCAACGCTCGGGGTGCGCGACGTCCTCGTACAACCGCCAAGTGAGGGCGCCGGAGCGCAGCCGCACCCGCCGCACCTCCCGCATGGCGTCGAGGAACGCGGCCCGGTCCGCGGGGTCGACCCGGTACCGCACCACCTCCAGCACCCGGCCCGACCGCTCGCCGAGGAGCTTTTCCAGCTCTGCCGCGGGCGCTTCCGGAACCGGCACGGCCGCCGCCGCCCCGCCGCCCTCCCGCGCCGCCGCGGGGTCGAGCCGCCAGGGCCGAACCGCGAGGGCGATCGCCATGCCGCCGAGCGACGCGGCGGCCAGGGCAGGTGCCACCCCGAACCGCGCGCCGATCCAGCCGGCCAGGGCTGCGCCAAAGGCCATCATGCCGAAAAAGCTGAGCTGGTAGATGGCGATCGCCCGCGCCCGCACCCAGGCCGGCGCCGCCACCTGCGCCGACACGGCCAAGGTGCTGCCGGCGGCGATCCACGCGGCGCCGTAGAGCGCCATGGAGAGCGCCGCCGGCAGCCAATGCTCCGACAGCGCCAGCAGCCCCATTGCCAGCGCGACCACGAGCGAGGCGCGGAACACCAGCGCTCCCCGGTCCATCCGCGCTCGCAGGAAAGGCAGCACGAAGCCGGCTCCAACGGCGGAAGCGCCCATCACCCCCAGCATCAGGCCGAACGCCTCTGGCCCGAGGCCGAGCTGGCCGCGCACCAGCAGCGGCAACAGGCCCCACACGGCGGCCGCCGGCAGGAAGAAGGCGCAGGCGCGCAGGATCGCCGCCTGCATGGCCGGGCTTGCGGCCACGAAGCGCAAACCGGCGCGCATGGCCCCGACCAGGTGCTCCTTGGGCAGCGTGTTGCGGCGGTCGGGGGGCCGCCGCCAAGCGATCAGCGCCACGATCAGCAACAGGAAGGCGAAGGCGTTGAGCGCGAAGGCCGCTTCCGGTCCCGCCGCCGCGATGGCGAAGCCGCCGAGCGCCGGCCCCACCGCCCGCGCCAGGTTGAACCCGATGCCGTTCAGCGCCACCGCGCCCACCAAGTCGTCGCGCGGCACCAGCTCCGGCGTGGTGGCGGCCCAGGCCGGGAAGTTGATCGCCGTCCCGGCGCCGATGCCGAAGGTGATGGCGAGCAGGCCCCAGGGCCCGAGCGCGTCCGTTGCGGCCAGCAGCGCCAGCAGCGCCGCCATCAGCAGCATCCAGAGTTGCGCCCCGATCAGGAAGCGGCGCCGGTCCACGATGTCCGCCAGCGCCCCCGCCGGCAGGGCGAGCAGGAACACCGGCAGCATGGACGCGGCCTGCACCATGCTGACCATGAAGGGGGAGGGGTCGAGGCTGGTCATGAGCCAGCCAGCGCCGGTGTTCTGCACCCACATGCCGGTGTTGCTCGCCAACGTGGCGAGCCAAAGGGTGCGGAACACGCGATGTCGCAGCGGGGAGAAGGCGCGGGGCAGGGGGACGGCCATGCGCCGCACCCTGCCAGCAAAGGGCCCAGGCAGCGACCGCGTCCCGCTCGGCCGGGCAAAGAAGGCCTTGGCGGACGGTCCCGGACGGGCGCAAGATCGCCCGCATGGCCGCCGAGCGCTTCTCCACCTTCGGGGAGTTCTGGCCCCATTATCTCCGCGAGCACGCGCGACCCGCGACGCGGGCGGTCCACGTCGGCGGCACCTGGGTCGCGCTGGCGGTGCTGCTGTCCGGCCTGCTCGCCGGCCCGTGGTGGCTGGTCCTGCTCGCGCCGGTGGTCGGCTACGGCTGCGCCTGGGTCTCGCACATGCTCATCGAGCGCAACCGGCCCGCCACCTTCACCCACCCGGCTTGGTCGCTGCTCGGCGACCTGCGGCTGGCCTGGCTGGCCGCGACGGGCCGGCTCGGGCCGGAGCTGCGGCGGAACGGCTTGTAGCAGACGGGCGTCACGGAGCGACGGCGCGAGCCGCCGGCATGGCGATGTCGCAGACGAGCCCGACCGCGCGCCAGTCCCGCTCCACCCGGCCGCCGAGCTGGTCGCGGATCGTCCCTTCGAGCACGCGCGAGCCGAAGCCGCACCGCTCCGGCCTGCCCCGCAAGGCGGGGCCGCCCGTCTCCGCCCAGCGCAGCCGCAGCACCCCGGCGGGGCGGTCGAGGGCCCAGTCGAGCGCGACCCGCCCCTCCGCCGCCGAGAGCGCCCCGTGCTTCAGCGCGTTGGTGGCCAACTCGTGCAGCGCCATCGAGACGGGCTGCACGGCGGCCGCGGCGAGCGTGACCTCCGGCCCGCCGAACCGCACCCTCCCGGCCGGTCCGCCCTGCGCGAAGGCCGCCAGGGTGTCCTCCGCCAACGCCCCCAACGGCGTGCCCGACCGTGTCCGGTCCGCGAGCATCGCCTGCGCCCGGGCGATGGCGGCTACGCGGCCTTCGACGGCGCGGGCGAAGGCAGGCACGGTGTCGGCGCGGGTCAAGCGCAGCACGGCCTGCACCACGGCGAGGGCGTTGCGGGCGCGGTGGTCCACCTCACGCGCCAGGAGGTCGCGCCTCGCTTCCGAGCGGCGACGCTCCGTAACGTCCTCCAGCATCAGGCTCACTGCGGGCACGCCGCCGCTGTCACCCGTGCCGGCCTCCGCCGGATGCGGCAACACGGGCTGCAGGCTCGCCACCCAATGGCGGGGCGCGCCGGCGTCGTCCGGGGCGCATTCCAACTCGATCCCGGTCGCCGCGACGCCGGTCTCGACCACGCGCCGGTGCCCGGCCCGCACCCCCGCCAGCGCCGAGGAGGGCAGCACCTCCTCCAGCGACCGGCCGCAAGGCGGCGCCTGCGGCACCCCGAGCATGGCGGCCAGGCGCGCGTTGAGGTTCAGGAGCTTGCCGCCGCGGTCGAGCAGCGCGAGGCCCACCGGGACCGTGTCGTAAACGGCGCGCAACTCCGCCAGCGCCCGCGCCGCGGCGGTTTCGGCGGTCCGGCGCACGGTCACGTCGAAGGTCACGCCGGCGGCGTGCACCGCGCGCCCGGTCGCCGGGTCTCGCGCCGTCACCCGGCCCTGCGACCGCAACCACCGCACCGACCCGTCCGGGTGGACCACGCGGAACTCCACCGCGTCGAACTCGTCCTCGCCGGGCGACCGCGCCATCGCGCGGCGAATGGTTTCGGCGGCCATGGCGCGGTCATCCGGGTGCACCGCCGCCAGCACCTCCATCCGGGAGCGCAGCGATCCCGGCGGCCGGCCGTAAAGCTCTTCGCGCCCGACCGATCCCCAGGTCGTATCGCCAACGAAATCCCAATCCCAGGTCGCCATCCGCGCCGCGTCGAGCGCGAGCCGCAGCCGCGCCTCGCTTTCCGCAAGGGCGGCGCGGCTGGCTTCCAAGTCGGCGTTGGCGCGGCGGAGCGCCGCGTTCGCGGCCGAGATTTCTGCCAAGTGGGCGCGGCTCTCGGCCAGATCGCGCTCCATGCCGGGGCCCATGTCCCGCTCCAACGCCAAAACGGTTCCGGCGGAGCGCCGGATCTTCCAGGTTGTGACATTGCGGCATGGACCCGAGAAAAGCAGCAGGATTTTCGTTTCGGCGCGGGTATACGCGCCGCGGCCCCGGTGGCGGCGGCCGGGGCTTTCCGGAAGGGGGTGTCGATGGAGCGGTTCTTCGGCCTGCGGGAGCGCGGCACCACCGCGCGGCGGGAGGCGTTGGCCGGCGCCACCACCTTCTTGACGATGGCGTACATCCTCGCCGTCAACCCGCAGATCCTGGCGCAAGCCGGCATCGACGCGGGCGCCGCATTCGTCGCCACCTGCCTCGCGGCGGCGATCGGCTCGGCGCTGATGGGCCTGCTCGCCAACCTGCCCATCGCCCTGGCGCCGGGGATGGGGCTGAACGCCTACTTCACCTTCGCCGTGGTGCTCGGCGCCGGCGTGTCCTGGCAGGCGGCTCTCGGCGCGGTGTTCCTCTCCGGCCTGCTCTTCTTGGCCGTGTCGCTGCTGCGGGTGCGGGAATGGCTGGTGAACGGCATCCCGCTCTCGCTCAAGCTCGGCATCGCCGCCGGCATCGGCTTCTTCCTCGGCCTGATCGGGCTGCGCGCCATGGGCCTCGTGGTCGCCAATCCGGCGACGCTGGTGGGCCTCGGGCCGCTCGGCGCGCCGGCGACGCTGCTCGCCTGCGCCGGCTTCGTGCTGATCGCCGGACTCTCGGCGCGCGAGGTGCCGGGCGCCATCGTCATCGGCATCCTGGCCACGGCGGCGCTCGGCATCCCGTTCGGCCTCACCACCTTCAAGGGCCTGGTGAGCCTGCCGCCCTCGCTCGCGCCGACCTTCCTGCAACTCGACATCGCCGGCGCCCTGCAACTCGGCGTGCTCGGCATCGTCTTCACCTTTTTCCTCGTGGACTTGCTCGATAACACCGGCACCCTGATCGCCACCACGCACCGCGCCGGCCTCATGCGGCCCGATGGCTCCGTGCCGAACCTCGGCCGCGCGCTGATGGCGGACTCGGGCGGCGCGGTGATCGGCGCCGCGCTCGGCACGTCCACCACCGTCAGCTACATCGAGAGCGCGGCCGGCATCGGCGCCGGCGGGCGCACCGGCCTCACCGCTCTGGTGGTCGCGGCGCTGTTCCTGCTGGCGCTGTTCCTGGCGCCGCTCGCCGCCTCCGTGCCGGGCTTCGCCACCGCGCCAGCGCTGGTGTTCGTCGCCTGCCTGATGGCGCAGGCGCTGCGCGGCCTGCCGTGGGACGACGCCACCGACTACGTGCCGGCGGTGGTCACGGCGCTCGCCATGCCCTTCACCTTCTCCATCGCCACCGGCATCGGCCTCGGCTTCATCGCCCATGCCCTGCTCAAGGCCGTGGCCGGGCGCGCGGGCGAGGTGAGCGGCGCGGTGTGGCTGATCGCGGCGCTCTGCGCGGTCAAGTTCGCCCTGGGCTGAAGCGGCCCGCGGCGCCGGCGGCTGCGCGCCGATAGCCCGGCGTCCGATGCTCCCCCGGCTAGGGAGGGAACCGCGCCATGAAGCGCCGCAGCCTGATCGCCGCCACGGCCGGCGGCCTCGCCTCGCCTGTCGTCGCCCATGCCCAGGCGGGCTGGCCGGACCGGCCGATCCGCTTGGTGGTGCCTTTCGCCGCCGGCACCAGCACCGACATCATCGGCCGGCTTGTGGCGGCGCAGCTCTCCAGGGGTTCGGGCGGCGCCGCGGTGCCGGTGGACAACCGCGCCGGCGCGGGCGGCTCCATCGCCGCGCTGCACGTCGCGCAGCAGCCGCCAGACGGCGCCACGCTGCTGCTCAGCGCCATCGGCACCCACGCCGTCAACCCGCACCTCATGCGCGACCTGCAATACGACCCGATGCGCGACTTCACACCCCTCGTGGCGCACAGCCGGACGCGCATCCTGCTGGTGGTCCGCCCGCAGTTCGGGCCGCGTACGATGGCCGAGTTCCTGGACCTCGCGCGCGCCCGCTCCGTTTCGGTCGCCTCGCCGGGCACCGGGACCACCGGCCACCTCGGCCACGCGCTGCTGACCACCGCGACGGGCATAGAGATGCTGCACGCGCCCTACCGCGACGGCGGACGCGCCGTTACGGACCTGCTGGGCGGCCGCATCGACGCGATGTTCTACCACACGCAATTCGTGCGCCCGCACATCGAAGCCGGCGCGATGCTGGGCCTCGGCATCACCGGCCCCGGCCGCAGCGAGGCGTTGCCGGAGGTCCCCAGCATGGCCGAGGTCGGCCTGCCGCAAGTGGACGTCGTGGGCTGGTGGGCCGTGCACGGCCCGGCCGGCCTGCCGGCGCCGATTGTGGCGCGCGTCAACGGCGTGCTGAACGCCGCCCTGCGCGAGCCGGAGACGCTTGCGGCTTTCGCCCGCAGCGGCGTGGAGCCGATGGGCGGCGCGCCCGCCGACCTCGGCGCCTTCGTGCGCCGGGAGCACGAGCGCTGGGGCGAGGTGGTGCGGCGGGCGCGGATGACGGCGGACGGTTGACGGCGGGGAACCCCGCCGCTCCGGTCGGAAGCGCCGCACGCGGCCGCGCCCTGCGTCCCGGCCGATGGCCGAATGCGGCGCGTCCCTCCGCCCGTGCGACGGCGCGTGCGCGCCGCTTCCGGTCATCGATCGCGCGGAGGCGCGATCGGGAGCCGTCGGGCGAGGCACGCCGACCGGACTGGGCGACCCCACGCCCACGCACGCCCCCGGCGGCCGCGCGGCGCCGCGGGGATTGCCGGGTCGACGGGCGCTCCGCTCCGGCGGTGCCGGGCGCCGCGCCAGATCAAGGCGACAACGCTTGCGCCCCGTCCCACAGCAGCCGCACCACGTCGCCCGCCGGCTCCGCGCGCGCCAAGGCGGCGCCCTGGCCCGCCCAGGCCTGCATGGCGCCGGCGTCGCCAGCCTTTTCCGCCGCCGCCCGCACAGCCCCCATCAGCGCCCGCTGCACCGGGTAGGGTGCGGCCTCGACGCCGCTGCCTGCCGCGAAGGCCTCCGTCACCCGGTTGCGGAGCCCGCGCGCCAAGCGGCCGCTGAAGGCCCGCGTCAGCACCGTGTCCTCCGGCCGCGCGCCGGCGAGCGCTTCGGCCCACCTGGGATGGACCGCCGCTTCCGGGCAGCGCAGGAACGCGGTGCCGGCCTGCACCGCGCTGGCGCCCAGGGTCAACGCCGCCGCCACCCCGCGGCCGTCCATGATCCCGCCCGCGGCTATCACCGGCACCGAGACCGCGTCCGCCACCTGCGGCAGCAACGCGAACAGCCCGACCGTCTGCGCATCCGCCGCGCCCGGCTCGAAGGAGCCGCGGTGCCCGCCCGCCTCGGCGCCTTGCGCCACCACGGCGTCGGCGCCGGCCGCTTCGGCGGCTCGCGCTTCCGCCGCCGTGGTGGCATTGGCGAACCAGGCGATGCCGCGCGCCTTCAACTCCGCCGCGAAGTCCGGCGGGAACAGGCCCATGATGGACGACACCGCCGGCGGCGCCGCCTCGAGGATGGCGTCCAACTGCGCGCCGAAGTCCGGCAGGAATGGGCCGGGGCCCGCCTCGGGCACGGCGATGCCACCGCCCACGCGCGACAGCACGGCGCGCACCCGCGCCTCGTGCCCGGCGTCCCGCAATGGAGGCGGATCGGGAATCCACACGTTGATCTGGAAACCGCCGTTGCTGCGGCCCCGGAACTCCGCCGCCCAATCGCGGATGCCTTCCGGCGCGGTCAGCAACGCCCCCAGCGCGCCGAGCCCGCCCGCGTTGGCCACAGCGGCGGCCAAGGGCGCCGGGCTGGCGCCTGCCATCGGCGCCTGGAGGATCGGCGCGCGCAGCCCGAATCGGGCGCAGAAGGCGAGGGCGCGGTCTCGAGCGGCGGCGGGCATGGATGGGCTGCCTTCTCCGGCGGCGTTGGCCGCCGAAGGTGCTCCGGGGCGGTGGCGCGAGCAACCGACCCGGTGTGCCGGCTGCCCCCATCCGCGCCGGGTCAGTCGCCGGCCGGCGCCCCTGCCAGCACCACCACACCCCGCGTCTCCAGGCCGCGCACTTCGTCCTCCCCGTAACCCAGTTCCGCCAGCACCTCCGCCGTGTGCTCGCCCAGGCGCGGCGCGTGGCGGCGGACGGAGGCGGGCGTCGCGGCGAAGCGCGCCGCCGGCCGCGGCTGGCGCAGCCGGCCCTCGGTCGGGTGCTCCGACACCGGGAACATGCCCACGGCGTCCAAGTGCGGGTGCGACGGCAGATCCTCCAAGCGGGTGAAGGCGGTGGCCGGGATGTCGAGCCGCTCGCACAGCGCCAGCCACTCGGCCGTGGTCCGCGCGCGGGCGATCCCCGCCACGGCGGCGTAGACCGCGCCGATGTTGGCGTTGCGCGTCGCCGCGTCATCCGTGCCGAGCGCCTCCACCAACTCCGGCCGCCCCGCCGCGGTGAAGAACGCCCGCCAGTGCGCGCCGGTGTAGGGGAGGAGGGTGATCCATCCGTCCGCGGTCCGCACAGGCTTGCGCTGGCGCAGCCGCTCGTAGCCCGGCGGACCGGCCGGCGGCTCGAAAGCCATGCCGCCCAGGTGCTCCACGCCGACGAAGGCGGCGAGCGTTTCCAGCATCGGCACCTCCACGAGTTGGCCCTCGCCCGTGCGCTCCCGGTGCAGCAAGGCGGCGAGCACGGCGGAGAGCAGCGCCATGCCGGTGATCTTGTCCGCGACCAGGCTAGGCACGAAGGCGGGCGGCCCGTCCTCGCCCCCGACCACGGCGGCCAAGCCGCTCGCGGCCTGGATGATCTCGTCGAAGGCGGGTCGCGCCCGGTGCGGCCCGTCCTGCCCGAAGCCGGTGGCGACAGCGTAGACGAGCCGCGGGTTCAACGCCGCGCAAGCCTCCCAGCCGAAGCCCAGGCGCGTCATGCCGGCAGGGCGGACGTTGGTGACGAGCGCGTCCATGCGCGGAAGGAGCCGCCGCAGCACCTCCGCGCCTTCTGGCGCCTTCAGGTCGAGGCAAAGGGAGCGCTTGTTGCGGTTCACCCCCAGGAAAACGGAGGCCATGCCACGGTGCCGGGACACGCCCGAGGCCCGCACGAGGTCACCCACCGGCGGCTCGACCTTGATGACTTCCGCGCCCCAGTCGCCCAAGGTCTGCGTGGCAAAGGGGCCGAGCACGACCCCGGTCAGATCCAGGATTCGGATGCCCCGCAAAGGGCCGGTCGCCGCCGTCGCCGCACCATCATCGTCCATGCCGCCGTGCCCCCGCCCGTGCCGCGACGATAGGCGAGGGGAGGCGGGTGCGTCAGCCGGTCAGCGGCTCCGGCATCAGGCGGTAGTCGACGTAGTCCGGCGTCAGCAACAGGGCTTCCACCTCCGCCTCGTCGGCGTCGAACCAGCGCGCGTGGTCGCGGCTGAGCGTCCAGCGGCACTCACTCTTTTCGCCTTGGTCGTGGTAACCAGCGAAGTAGTAGACCGGGTCAGCCGGATCCTGGCTGACGGCTGCGATGATGCGTTTGGCCATGGTGCTGCCCCGTCCGAGGTTCGCTGCGCCACCGGGCGCCGACGCCGAATGTTGCGACATCGGTTCGATAACGCGCAATGCCATGCCGGTCCAGCGCGATCACAATTCCGAGCGCATATTTATTTTTGGGACGTTTCGTGTTTATGTTGCAAAATAAAAATATGCTGCCCGCTTGCCGCCTCGCCCAGGGCGGCGGAACGCCTCACAAACGCACGGCGTCCGACCGGTAGAAGTCGCCGGCCGTGCTCTGGACTTCGCTGTTGAGGATGAAGGCCGCCCCTGTCGCCAGGGCCGCGGCCAACAGCACCCCGGTGATGATGGCTTTCACGGCGGTTTTTCCCTCTTCGATCCTTCTTCATTCCCTATGGGCACGCCGTTGGGCCGCCGCAAGAGAATGCGCTCCGCCGTTGCGAGGTCGTCCGGCGCGTTGGCGTTGAAGAACGGGTCCACCGGCGCGGCCGGCCACCCCTCCACGGCGCAGCCGAAGCGGGCGGTCCAACGGTCGATCTTGCGCTCTCCCCCGGCCAGCGCGTCCCGGAGGGCGGACCTGAGCGATACCGGCCAAAGCCCGACCGGCGGGTGCGTCCGGCCCTCCGTGGCGGCGCAAGCCAGCGGTGCGCCGTCCCGCTCCCGCGCGGCGTGCAGCCTTTCCGCCAGGTCGAAGGGCAGGAAAGGGCAGTCGCCGGGCACGGTCAGCACCCAGGGCAGCTCCGGCCGCCGCTCCGCCGCCCAGTCGAGCGCCGCCAGCACGCCGGCCAGCGGCCCCGGGTTGTCCGGCACCCCGTCCGCTACCACGGGCAGGCCGTAGTCGGCGAAGCGCCCCGGGTCGCCGTTCGCGTTCAGCACCACCGACGCCACCTGCGGCGAAACCCGGTCCAGCACGTGCCGCAGCAGCGGCCGACCGGCCAGGCGCCGGAGCGGCTTGTCGCCGCCGCCCATGCGCCGCGCCAGCCCGCCGGCCAGCACCGCCCCCAGCGTGTCAGCCCGCGGCGCCATCGGAGCCCGCCGCTTCGGCCTCGCGCGAGTTCTTCCGCCAGTGCTTCGCGCTCTCCTCCTCCACGTAGCGGAGGTCGGCGTCGAACACGATGCGGTCTTGCCCCGCCAGCGCCAGGAACCGCCGCCCCTTGCAGCGGCCGATCAACGTCAGCCCCGCTTGCCGGGCCAGCTCCACCCCCCAAGCGGTGAAGCCGCTGCGCGAGACCAGCACCGGGATGCCCATGCGGACGGTCTTGATCACCATCTCCGAGGTGAGGCGCCCGGTGGTGTAGAAGATCTTGTCGCCCGGCGCCGTGTCGTGGCGGAACATCCAGCCAGCGATCTTGTCCACCGCGTTGTGCCGGCCGACGTCCTCCATGTAGACCAGCGGCCGGTCCCGCTCGCACAAGGCGCAGCCGTGGATGGCGCCCGCTTCCAGATAAAGCGTCGGCAGGGTGTTGATCCGGTGCAGCAAGCGGTACAGCCAGGAGGTTCGCACCTCCGCCTCCGCCGGCAACCGCGCCGACTCGAAATCCTCCAGGAGGTCCCCGAAGGCCGTGCCCTGGGCGCAGCCGCTGGTGAGCGTCTTTTTGCGCAGCTTGGTCTCGAAGTCGGTGCGCGCCTCCGTCCGCACCACCACCACCCCGAGGTCGTCGTCGTACTCCACCCCGGTCACCCGGTCGCCGCGCTTCAGCATGTTTTGGTTGAGCAGGTAGCCGAGCGCCAAGTCCTCCGGCAGGTCGAGGATCGTCATCATGGTCACGACCTCCTGCCCGTTCAGATAAAGGGTGAGCGGACGCTCCACCGTGACGCTCGCCTCCACGAGGGCGCCGGTGTGGTCCACCCCCGAGACGCGCCGCGTCAGGCGCGGGTCCGAAGGGTCGGGCTGGACCAGCAGGGGCGGCGCTTCCATCCTTCGCATGTGGCGCCCCGTGCCCCGCCCGGCAACCGCCGGCCCCGCGGCACGTTCCGCCGTCGACCAACAAAGGAGCGCCTAGCCATGGGCCTGTTCAGCTTTCTCCGCGACGTGGGCGCCAAGCTCTCCGGCCACGGCGGGGCCTACTCCGCCCCGACCCCCGAAGCGCTGGCGAACGAGCTGAAGCGGCTCGGCCTGCCGGCGGACCAAGTGTCGATGGAGGTCGAGGGCGACACCGTCCACCTGTCCGGCAACGTGCCGGACGCCGAAACGCGCGAGAAGATCGTGCTGGCCGTGGGCAACGTCGAAGGCGTCGGCAAGGTGGACGACGGCGGGCTCCAGGGCGGCGAGCAGACCGGCTCGCTCGCCGGCGCCATCGGCGGCATGGCCCAGCTCCCGGCCGGCGCAGCCGGCACCAGCGCCGCTGGGGGCGCGGTGAGTGGGGCTTCGCCGCAACCGGTGGAGCAGGGGCCGGGCGGCTCGATGTTCTACACGGTGCAGAAGGGCGATACGCTTTCCGCCATCGCCAAGAAGCAGTACGGCGACGCCAACGCCTACAACCGCATCTTCGAGGCCAACCGCCCGATGCTGGAACACCCGGACCGCATCTACCCGGGCCAGGTGCTCCGCATCCCGCCACGCTGACCGCGGCGGGCACCGCACGCGCTCGGGGGCAGTCGGGCGACGAGGCGCACCGGCCCCGCGCGGCGCCCCGGCGCTGCGTTGGCGGTCAGCACCGTCGCCTGTTCCTTCGCGCCTGGGCGACCATGCCTCGGTCGAACGGGCCTCGAGCAGCGGCGACTTCCGGATGACGGCGATAGCATTTTCGCCCGTCACCGCGACCCGCGGCATCAGGCCTTCGGCGGTCCGCCCTGCAATTTAGCTGCGTCCGCGCGCAAAGACTCGCGTCTGCGGGCGGTATTGACCGCGGCGGCTCATGTTGAACTCGGCCGGGTTGAGCGGCGCCACCTTCACCATCGGCTCCCGGGCCTTGGCGCCCAGGGGAGGCTCGCCGCGTGCCGCCCTTTCGAACGGACGCGACAGTCCGGTCATCGTCTCGTGGATGTTGATCCTGCGCACCGCTGCCTCGAGGGCCGAACCAGCGTAGCTCAGTAAGCCCTTCGCCGCTTGCGGTGGCTCGATGGTGCGAGCCGGGGCGATCCAGCACCAGCGCTCAACCCCGTTGAGGCCCCCCCCGGCCGAGCCGGGCCATCCTCGCCCGTCAGGCACCGGCGGGCGTGCGGCGAAGCGCCGCCGGTCCGCCGGCGCCAGCCCTGCCGTCAAGGCGGGCCGCCCACCAAAGGAGACCCGGCGACCGCCATGAGGAACCCCGCCGCTTGCCGCCACAGCCGCGCCCCGCGTGACCTCGCGCTCGCCGCGCTGCTCCCGACGGTCGTCCTCGGCGCAGCCGGCTGCGCTTGGACGGGGCCGGGGCGCCTGAACGCGGACCAAACCGGATGAATCGCGGCGCTCGGCGACCGGCTCAAGCGGCAAATGCTGCTCAACATGGTCCGGCTGCGCCACGCCGACGTGCAGGCTTTCATCGCTGTCAGCCAGCTCATCTCCGGCTACACATTGCAGAGCACGGGCCAGCTCGGGCTCAGCGACTACCCGAACGCCGCCGCTGGCAACTTGGCGACGGTGGCCGGCACGGTGCGATACAACACCCGTCCCACCTTTACCTTCATGCCGGTGACGGGCGAGCGTTACGCGCAATCCTACCTGCGGCCGCTCGCACCCGCGGAACTGCTATCCCGGGCGCAGAGCGGCGCCCCGATCGACGTGCTGTTCCGCCTCGGCGTCCAGTCGGTCAACGGGCTCTCCAACGGCGCCACCCGCGGCGGCGATGCGCGGGAGGCGTCCGAGGGTTTCGAGGCGCTGATGGAAGCGATGCGCGAGGTCCAATCCGCTGGCGCGGTGGGCCTGCGCTTCGAGCGCCAACCAGCCGGCGCCGGCCCCCCCAGCAGCCGCCGGGTCTACCTGCTCCTCGACGGTGACAACCGGCGCGCGGACGCCGCGGCGCGACGGGTGAAGGAACTGCTGGGCAGCGGCCCGGACGCGCGCGAACTGGAGGTGGTCTACGGCCGCCGCCGCCGCGGCCCCGGCCAGGTCGCGGTCCTGACCCGCTCCGCGCTGCAGATCCTCCACGAGCTGGGCTCCCAGATCGAGATGCCGGAAGCGGATGTCCGGCGGGGCGAAACCCCGGCCACCGAAGCCAGCGCTGCCGGCCTGCGCGGTCGCTTGGTCGTGGTGCGCCAAGGCGACCGCGCGCCGGACGATGCCTATGCCGCGGTCGAGTACCGCGGGCGCTGGTTATGGATCGACGCCAGCGACTACCGTTCCAAGGCGGCCTTCGCCTTCGCGCACATCCTGGAAGTCCTCGCCGGGAGCTGGCCAGGGCCAGCCTGCGCCGACCGTCACCATCCCGGCGCAATAGGCAGTGAGATTCTAAAGAATCAAGCAGCACTCAAACAAGACAGATTCATCCATCCCGCCTAGCCGCGCTCTCGTGCCATTGTCGCAGCGAAAGGTGTTGCACCAAGCCGAGCGCCGCGAAAAGGATGATGCCCAGGGCCGAGATCAGCGCGAGCGCCGCGAACATCCGCGGTATTCGCAGCTGGTACCCCGCTTCGAGGATGCGGAACGCCAACCCCGCGCCGGTGCCGCCCGCGCCGGCCACGAACTCCGCCACCACGGCGCCGATCAACGCGAGCCCGCCCGCGACGCGCAGCCCCGCCAGGAAAAAGGGCAGGGCGGAGGGCAGTAGCAGCAGCGCCAGCGCCTGCCCGCGCGTGGCGCCGTAGAGGCGGAACAGCTCCACGAGGTTCCGGTCCGCCGAACGCAGCCCGAGCGCCGTGTTCGACAGCACCGGGAAGAACGCCACGATGGAGGCGCAGACCAGCAGCGCAGCCGTCACGTCCTCCACCCAGATCAGGATCAACGGCGCGATCGCCACGATCGGCGTCACTTGCAACACCACCGCCCAGGGGAACAGCGCCCGTTCCAGCGCGCGAGACTGCGCGAACAACACCGCCAGCAGCCCGCCCGACGCCACCGCCACCAGCAAGGCCAGCAGCGCCACCCGCAGCGTCACCAGCGTGGAGGGCCACAGCAGCGCCCAATCCTCCCGCAGCGCCGACGCGATCGCCGCCGGCCCCGGCAGCACGTAGGACGGCACGCCGAACAGCCGCACCGAGCCTTCCCACAGCCCGAGCCCCAGCAACCCCACGAGGCCGGGCGCCGCCGCCCAGCGCAGCGCCGCCGCGATCACGCCGCCATCGCCCCTTCCAGCGCCGCGGCGACGCCGCCGCACAGGGCGGCGAACTCGGTCGAGGTCCGGAACCCGGGCGGGCGCGGGAAGGGCGCGGGAACGGGCAGGTCGGCCACCACCCGCCCCGGCCGCGCCGCCATCACCGCGACGCGGGAGGACAGGTACACGCTCTCGAACACCGAATGCGTCACGAAGGCCACCGTCACCCCGCTCTCGGCGCGCAACCGCAGCAGGTCGTCGTTCAGGCGGTGCCGGTTGATCTCGTCGAGCGCCGCGAAAGGCTCGTCCATCAGCAACAGCGAAGGGCGCGTCACCAAGGCCCGCGCGATGGAGACGCGCATCCGCATGCCGCCCGAGAGCTCCCGCGGCCAAGCCCGCTCGAAGCCCGCGAGCCCGACCGCGGCCAAGGCGGTTGCCGCCCGCGCGTCCGCCTCGCTACGCGCCACGCGGCGCAGGCGGAGCGGCAACCGCGCGTTCGCCAGCGCCGTCGCCCAAGGCATCAAGGTCGGGTCTTGGAACACGAACCCTATGTCGCCCGGCCGCCCGCCGCCGGAGAACACGACCTCGCCGGACGAGGGCCGGATCAGCCCCGCGACCAAGCGCAGCAAGGTGGACTTCCCGCAACCCGACGGCCCGAGCAGGGAAAGGAACTCGCCCGACCGGACCTCCAGGTCGACGCCCGCCAACGCCTCGGTCCCGTTCGCAAATCGCACGCCGACGCCGCGCAGCGCGACGAGCGGCGGCGCCGTCACGCCTTGCCGATGCCCTTGTTCACCAGCGATAGGTCGAAGGCCCGCCGCCAATCGAGGTCGCGCGGCAGCACGCCCACCGCGGCGACCGCGGCGTGGAAGCGCCGCCAGCGCTCCTCGGTCATGGCGCCGATGCCGAGCGTCGCGGCGTCGCCGGAGCGGACGATGCCCGCCTCGTTCATCATGCGCGTGCCGAAAGCGATGAGGTCGTCGCCCATCTCCGGGTTCTGCGCCCGGATGAGCGCGTTCGCCGCCGCCGTGTCGAAGTTGCCCGCCGGCCCTTTAAGGTACTGGTCCCAGCCCTCCACGGTGGCGTCCACGAAGCGCTGGACGACGTCGCGCCGCTGCTCCAGCGTGCGGGCGCCGATGTTGATCGTCGTGCCGTAGTTCTCGAAGCCGGCGTCGTGCAGCAGCAAGGTGTCCGGCTCCACGCCGGCCGCGCGCAGGCTGAACGGCTCGGAGCCCAGGTATCCCTGCTGCACCAGCATCCTATCGGCCAGGAAGGGCTGGAGGGAGAAGGTGTAGGGACGCACCTGCTCGTCGCGCAGGCCGTACTTTCCGCGGAGGAAGGGCCACCACGTCGCCCGCGGCTCGGCGCTGATCAGGACCGTCCGCCCGCGCAGCGCCTCGAAGCCGGTGAGGCCGGTGCCAGGGTGCCCGATGAGCACCACCATGTCCTTCTGGAACAGCGCGCCGATGCAGAGGAAGGGTAGGTTCTGCTGAACGAAGTTCAGCGCCGTGACGCCGTTGCCCATGCTCATGTCGACGCGTCCGCCGAGCAGGAGCTGCGCCGGGTTCACCTGCGGCCCGCCCGACCGCAAGTCCACTTCCAGCCCGGCGCGCCGGTACAGCCCGGCCGCCTGCGCCTGGTAGAAGCCGCCGTGCTCCGCCTGGGCCCGCCAGTTGGTGACGAACGAAACGCGGTCGAGCCGGGGCGCCTGCGCCCGCGGGGGCGCCTCCAACAGCAGCGGCGCCCCCGCGCCGAGCAGCCCGAGCGCCGCACGGCGCGAGGCGACGAAGCGCCGCACGGCCATCAGAACCTCCGCAGCGGGCGGAGCAGCAGCGCGGTCCCCCAGCCCCAGGCGCCGTTGAGCAGGAGCGCGCGCCACCAGATCCGCTGGTTGTAGCCGGCGAAGAGGGGTTGCCCCTTCAGCGTGGCGACCACCGTGAACGCCACCAGCGTCAGCACGAGCGCCCCGAACACGAAGCCGAACAGGAGGTCCGGCAACCGCGTCCCGCGCAGGATGGCGGCGAGCAGGACGCCCCAAACACCGCCCCAGAACGCCCAGGAGACCAGTTGCGGCACGCCGAGGGGCTTGGTCGGCGCCATGCTGAACGGGAAGCCCACGGGCCCGAACACACCGGTGCCGACCTGCGCTTTCACCGTCAGCATGTGCAGCAGCCAAGCCGCGCCCTGGTGGAACACCAGCACCGCGGCGAAGCCGGCGAGGAAGCCGAGGAGGATCGTTCGTCCCATGCGGGCAGCCTAACCCCGGCACGAGCGGGGAGGCCAGCACCTTGCCCGCAGCGCTGCGCCCGCCCACCCTGCGGCCCGAACGAGGGTCGGAGGAAGAGCGGTGAACGGAGCCGAGAGCCTGGTCCACACCCTGTTGGGGAGCGGCGTGGACGTTTGCTTCTCCAATCCCGGCACCAGCGAGATGCACTTCGTCGCGGCGCTCGACCGCGTGCCCGGGATGCGCTGCGTGCTCGGCTTGCAGGAGAACGTCGTCACCGGCTGCGCCGACGGCTACTGGCGCATGGCGGAGAAACCCGCCGCGACCCTGCTCCATTGCGGCCCCGGCCTGGCCAACGGCCTCGCCGGCCTGCACGACGCCCGCCGCGCCCGCAGCGGCATCGTCAACGTGGTCGGCGACCAGGCGACCTACCACCGGCCCTACGACCCGCCGCTGACCGCCGACACCGAAGGCTGGGCGCGGGGCGCCTCGGCCTGGGTGCGCACCTCCATGAGGGCCGCGGACGTGGGCGCCGACGCCGCGGTGGCAGTGCAGGCGGCGCGGACCTCGCCCGGCCAGGTCGCAACCCTGGTCCTGCCTTCCGACGCCTCTTGGGACGAGGGCGGCGTCGTCGCCCCCGCGCTGCCCGCGCCAGAGCCGCCGCAGGCCGACCCGATGGCGGTCCGCACCGCCGCCAGGGTCCTCCGTGACAAGCGGAACGTGCTGATCCTGCTCGGCGGGCTGGCGTTGCGCGAGGGCGCGCAGCGTTGGGCGAACCGCATCGCCGCCGCCACCGGCGCGCGGCTGATGGCGGAGGGCTCGAACGGCCGCATCCAGCGAGGTCGCGGCCGCCTGCCGCTGGAACGCGTGCCCTACCCGGCGCCGCAGGCCATCGAGGCCCTGAAGTGGGTGGAGCACCTGATCGTGGTGAACGCCAAGCCGCCGATCGGCTTCTTCGCCTACCCGGACACGCCGTCCAAGCACTATCCGGAGGCCGCCTCGGTCCACGTCCTCACCCGCTACGAGCAGGACGCCGAGGCCGCGCTCCGCGCCTTGGCCGAGGAGCTGAACGCGCCGGACGCGCCCATGCCCGACCCCGGTCCGCGGCCGGAGGCGCCCCGAGGAGCCTTTTCGCCCGAGGGGCTGGCCCGCTGCGTCGCCGCGCTGATGCCGGAAGGGGCCGTGGTGGTGGACGAGTCCGTCACCTACGGCCGCTCGTCCTTCGCGCAGACCCACGCCGCTCCGCCGCACGACTGGCTCCAGAATTGCGGCGGCGCGATCGGCTACGGGCCGCCGGTGGCCACGGGCGCCGCCATCGGCGCGGGCGGCAGGCGGCGGGTGATCGCGCTGCAAGCGGACGGCAGCGCCATGTACACGCTGCAAGCCCTTTGGACGCAGGCGCGGGAGCGGCTGCCGGTCACGACCCTCCTGCTCTCCAACCGCAAGTACCAGATTCTCCTAGGGGAATACGCCAACGTCGGCGCCAACCCCGGCCGGACCGCGCTCGACATGATGGACCTCGGCAATCCAGACATCGACTGGGTGCGGATCGCCAACGGCATGGGCGTCGAAGCGGCGCGGGCCGATACCCTCGAAGCCTGCGGCGATCTCATCTCGCAGGCCTCCTCCCGGCCAGGGCCGTTCCTCATCGAACTGCCGATCTGATCGCAATTCGCGACGCCGGGAGGAATTCAGCTTTCTCAGCGTTTAGGTTTCGGCCTATGTGGCGGCAAGGCTGGGGCGCGCATGGTCCGCGGCTCGATGCGCCCCCGGCGTCCCGCGACCGGGGCGTTTTGGCGTGGCCGCTCGACGATGGACCCTGGGGGCGGCGATCATTGACGAGGTCACCGCAACGATGAACGCCATGCCGCGCCCGGGGGGGACCGGAGCGGGTCCGACGCCGGCTTCGGATGTCGCTGAAGACGCGGCCCGCGTCGGGTCTTCACCGGGCGCGCCACGGGCTGAAACGTCTGCGCCGCCGGCGGACCCCGGCGAGCATCCCCCACCGCCGCGGCGTACATCGCGCTGGCCGGCCGTGGCCGCCGTCCTGCTGCTGCTGCTGTTGACCGCCGGAGCCGGCGCTTTTCTTTGGCAACGGAACTGGCGGCAGCCCGAAGCGGTCGCGGAAGCGACCCAGCCGGAGGCGCTGTCGCAAGGCGTGTTCCGCCTGTCCGATGCCGAGATGCGCTCCTTGCGCATCGAGGAACTGCAGCCGCGGGAGTTCCGCGACGAACGCGTCGCGGAGGGCCGGATCGCCTACAACGAGGACCGGTCCACCCCGGTCTTCTCCCCCTACAACGGCCGCGTGGTCCGCGTGATCGCCCGGTTGGGCGACCACATCGACGTCGGCGAAGCCCTGCTGGAGATGGAAACCACGGACCTCGCCGGCGCGGCCAACGACCTGCTTTCCGCGTTCGACGCCAGCAACAAGGCCCGGGCCACGCTGGAGCAGGCGCAGCGCGAGGAAAGGCGGCAGGCCAGCCTCTTCGCCGCCCGCGCCGCGTCCCAGCGGGACGTCGAGCAGGCGCGCGTGGCCGCGACCAACGCCGCCGACGACCTCCGCAGCGCGGAATCGGCCCTGGCCGCGGCGCGCGACAAGCTGCGCGTCCTCGGCCGCTCGCAGGAGCAGATCCGCCGCATTGAGGCGACTCGCCAAGTGGACGCGGTGGTGCCTGTCGCCTCGCCGATCGAGGGCACCGTCGTGCAGCGCCGGGTGGGGCTGGGGCAGTGGCTTTCGGCCGGCGGCTCGGACCCGATCTTCACCATAGCCGACCTGTCCACCATGTGGCTGGTGGCGGCGGTGCGCGAGCGCGACGCGCCGCTGGTCCGCCTCGACCAGCCGGTCGAGGTCACGGTCGGCGCGCTGCCCGACCGGAAGTTCGAAGCCCACATCGCCGGCATCGGCGCCGGGCTCGACCCTGCCACGAGGCGGCTCACGGTCCGGGCAGAGGTCCGGGACCCCGAACACCTCCTCAAACCGGAGATGTTCGCCACCTTCCACATCACGCTCGGCGAGCCGAAGCGGTCGGTCGCGGTGCCGGTGGGCGCGGTGGTCCACCGCGGTTCGGAAGTGAGCGTCTGGGTGGCGCTGGACGGCAACCGCTTCATCCTCCGCCGCATCACCGTGGGCGTGCGTTCCGGCGGCATGCTGGAGGTCAAGGAAGGCCTGAACGCCGGGGAGCGGGTGGTCACCGGCGGCGCGCTCTTCATCGACCGCGCCGCCCGCATCGATTGACGCGCCCGGCGCGCTGAGCAGGGCCCGCCGAGGGCCGAAAGGCTACCTATGCGTCACGTCGTCACCTTCGCCCTGCAACGCAGGCCGCTGGTCATCCTGTTGTTCTTCGTGTTCATCGTGCTCGGGCTCTGGGGCTTCACCCGGCTCAACATCGAGGCCTACCCGGACCCGGTGCCGCCGCAGGTGGTCATCATCACCCAGAACCCGGGCCAGAGCGCGGAGGAGATCGAGCGCTACGTCACCATCCCGATCGAGGTGGCGATGGCCGGCGTGCCGAACCTCGCCTCGGTCCGCTCCACCAGCCTGTTCGGCCTGTCCGACGTGCGGGTGCAATTCAACTTCAACTACACCTACGACCAAGCGCTCCAGCAGGTGCTGAACCGGCTGGGGCAGCTCCACTCGCTGCCGGCGGGCGTGGAGCCCGCGATCTCGCCCCTGTCGCCCATCGGCGAGATCATGCGCTACCGGCTGGTCGGGCCGCCCGGCTACTCGCTGGCCGACCTGAAGACGCTGCAAGACTGGGTGCTGGACCGCCGCTTCAAGCGGGTGCCGGGCGTGGTGGACGTCACCTCCTTCGGCGGCCTGTCCAATAGCTACAACGTGGTGGTGGACCTGCGGCGCATGGCCGCCTTCGGCATGACGCTGCCGCAGGTCATCGGCGCGGTGAAGGCCGGCAACGCCACGGTGGGGGCGGGCACCATCCGCATCGGGCCGCAGGCGGCGGTGGTGCAGGGCATCGGACTGATCCGCGACGTGGACGACATCGAGAACGTGGTGATCTCGGCGGAGCAAGGCGTCCCGGTGCTGCTGTCGGACATAGCCAGGGTGGAAGTGGGCAACCTGCCGCGGCTCGGCATCGCCGGCCACGCCGAGGACGACGACGTGGTGCTCGCCACCGTGCTCATGCGCCGGGGCGAGCAGACCCTGCCCACCATCCGCGGCGTGCAGCAGGAAGTGGCGCGCATCAACGCCGGCGGCGTGCTGCCGCCTGGCGTCAGGATAGTCCCGCTCTACGACCGCGAAGACTTGGTGAAGGTCACCACCCGGACGGTGGTCCACAACATCATCGAGGGCGTGGCGCTGATCCTGCTCATCCAGTGGCTGTTCCTCGGGGACTTCCGCGGCGCGCTGGTGGTGGCGGCGACCATCCCCTTCGCCTTCCTGTTCGCCATCCTCCTGATGCTAGTGCGCGGGGAGAGCGCCAACCTGCTGTCGCTGGGCGCGCTGGACTTCGGCCTGCTCGTGGACGCCACCGTGATCATGGTGGAGAACATCTACCGCCACCTCGGCCTCGCCCGCGCCCAGTCCGGCCGCCAGGCGGTGCCCAGGGGTTCCAGGGGCTTCTCGGGCCTGTCCTTGATCGTGCTGCGGGCCGCGGGCGAGGTGGACAAGGCCATCTTCTTTTCCGCGCTCATCATCATAGCCGCCTTCATCCCGCTGTTCACCCTGGGCGGCATCGAGGGCCGGATCTTCGGCCCGATGTCGAAGACCTACGCCTACGCGATCGTCGGCGCGCTGCTGGCGACCTTCACGATCACCCCGGCGCTGGCCGCCGCCATGCTGCGCGAGGACAGCGAGGAGCGCGACACGCTGCTGGTGCGCGGCCTGCGCTCGGCCTACCGGCGCCTCTACGGCTTGGCCATGCGGGCGCGCCCCCTGTGCCTGGCCGCGGCCGCGGCCCTGTTCGCCGGCGCGATCTTCCTGCTCTCGTCGCTCGGCGCGGAGTTCCTGCCGGCGCTGGAGGAGGGGAACCTCTGGGTCCGCGCCACCATGCCGGGCACCATCTCGCTGGAGGAGGGGAACGCCACGGTGAACCGCATCCGCGGCGTGCTCATGGAGTTCCCGGAGGTCATCACCGCCACCTCCCAGCAGGGGCGCCCGGACGACGGCACGGACAGCGCCGGCTTCTTCAACGCCGAGTTCTTCCTCCCCCTCCGCCCGCCGGAGCAGTGGCGCACGGCCCCGAACCGCGACGGGTTGGTCCACGCCATGCAGGCGCGGCTGTCGCGCGAATTCGTGGGCATCGACTTCTCCTACTCCCAAGCGATCAGCGACAACGTCCAGGAAGCCGCCTCCGGCGTGAAAGGGGCCAACGCGGTCAAGGTGCTCGGTCCGGAACTCGACATCGTCACGCGCAAGGCGGAGGAGATCCGCCGGGTGCTGGCTGGCATCCCGGGCGTCGCCGACCTCGCCGTGTCCCGCTCGCTCGGCCAGCCCACCGTCGCGGTGCAGATCGACCGCGCCCGCGCGGCGCGTTACGGCCTGGGCATCGACGACGTGAACCAGATGGTGCAGGCGGCGATCGGCGGGCGCGAGGCCGGGCGGCTCTACGAGCCGGGCGGCGACCGCAACTTCCCGGTGATGGTGCGCCTGGACGCGCCCTACCGCAGCAGCCTCGACGCCATCGGCCGCATACCCGTGGGCGGGCCGCGCGGCGCCGTCCTCGCCGACGTTTCCGAGATCAAGCTGGTGTCGGGGGTGTCCTACATCTACCGCGAGGACGCCAGCCGCTACCTCCCCATCCGCTTCAGCGTGCGCGGCCGCGACCCGGCGAGCACGGTCGCGGAGGCGCAGGAGGAGGTGTCGCGGCGGGTGGAGTTGCCGCCCGGCTACCGGCTCGAATGGGTGGGCGAGTTCCGCAACCTCCAGGAAGCGATCGGCCGGCTCGTGGTGGTGGTGCCGGCCGCGCTCGCCTTGATCGTCGTCCTGCTCTACGTGCAGTTCAGCAACCTCCGCGACACCCTGCTGGTCTTCGGCATCGTGCCGATGTCCATCGTCGGGGGCGTCGCAGCGCTGGCCGTAGCCGGGCTCAACTTCAGCGTGCCGGCCGCGATCGGTTTCCTTGCGCTGTTCGGAATCACGGTCATGGAGGGCATCATCATGATGTCCCACTTCAAGCACCTGCTGGTGGAAGGCAGGCCGTGGCGGCAGGCGCTGGACCAAGCGGGCCAGGACCGGATGCGCCCCGTCTTCATGACCTGCTTCGCCTCCTTCGCAGGCCTGCTGCCGATGGCCTTGGCCACCGGCATCGGCGCCGACGTGCAGAAGCCGTTGGCGCTCGTGGTGGTCGGCGGCATCGGCTTGGTGCCGGTGTTCATCCTGGTGGTGTTCCCCGCGATGATCGACCTGTTCGGCCGCTCGCCCCGCGCCCGCCGGGCGGAGCGCGCGGCGGCCGCGGCCGCGCAGGCGGCTGGTGGCCGGGTCGGCGGCGGGGCGCGCGCGTGAAGAAGCCCGCCGCCGCCCCCGGGTTGCTGCTGTGGCTCCTGCTCGGCGCAGCTACGGCGCAGGCCGCGGAGGCCCGGCAACCTGCCCGTCAGCCCACCACCCCGGCCCCTTCTGCCACCCCCCCGGCGGGCACAGCGCCATCGCCGGTCGGGGCGACGACGGAGCCGCTGACCCTCGACGCGGCCGAGCGACTGCTGCTCGAGCGCAATCTTGCGCTGGTTGCCGCCCGCCGCGGGGTGGACGCCGCGCGCGCCCAGCGGCTCGTCGCATCGTCCTTGCCGCCGCCGCAGGTGACGGTGGGCAACACCTTCGGGCAGTTCGCAGAAGCTTCGGGCGGCGCCCCGCGGGGCGTGCGGGGCCTTGCGCCCACCAACAACATCCAGGTCGGCCTTTCGGTGCTGGTGGAGCGCGGCCGCAAGCGGGAGTTGCGCACCCGCTTGGCCGACCAGCAGATCGAGGCCGCCGAAGCGCAGGTGCTGGACGCCTTGCGCACGCAACTGTTCCAGCTCCGGCAGGCCTTCCTCGGCGCGCTGCTGGCGCGAGCGAACCTGGAGGTGGCGCTCGGCAACCGCGCCGCGCTCGACCGCACGGAGGCGTTGCTGCGCCGACGGCTCCGGGACGGCGCCGTCCCGGAAAGCGACCTGCTGCGCTTCCAGGCGAGCCGGCTGCCCTTCGAGGGCGACGTCACTTCGAACGCCCAGTCCTACGCGGCCGGGGTGGCAGCCGTGGCGGCGCTGCTCGCCGCCGACCCGGCGGCGTTCCGCGCCGGCGCGGGGCAGATCCCGGCGCTCGGCGTCGACCCTTCGCCTCCCCGCGCGCTGGCACCGCCGCCGCCGGACCCTCGCGGCCCCGCCGGCACGCCGCCCGGGCCCGCCAGCGCGCCGACTTCGGTGCGGACCGTCCTTTCACCGGTCGCCTTTGACGTCCGCGGCCGCTTCGACCAAGCGCCTGGACTCGGCATCGGCCGGGACGAACTCGCCGGCGCCCTGGCGAGCCGGGCCGACGTGGTGGCCGCCGCGCGGCAGGCGGCCGCGGCCGACGCCAACCGGCTGCTGGCGGAGGCCGGGCGGCAGCGCGATGTCACCGTGAACGGAGTTTACAGCCGCTCGCGCCTTTCGCAGGATCTGCCGGATTCGGCGCGGCGCCTTGACGCGGTGGACAGTTTCGGCGTGTCCGTGTCCGTGCCGATCTTCACGGGCCGGATCGTGCGAGGGAACGTCGGCGTCGCCAACGCCCAGGCCGCGCAGGCGCAGGTCGGGGCGCAAGCGGCGCTGCTCCAGGCTCGCGCGGAGTTCGCCGCGGCCTGGGCCGCCTACGAACAGGCCAGGGCGCTGGTGAACCTCTACCGGGGTGGCGCCCTGGACCGCGCGGAGGAGGCGTACCGCAGCACGGAAGCGGCCTACCTGGCGGGCGGGCGCGACCTGCTCGACGTGCTCGACGCGCTGCGGACGCTCAACGCCACCCGCATCCAAGCCAACCAGACCCGCTACGCCTACCTGCTGTCCCTGGCGGCGCTGGAGCAGGTGACCGGGGTTTCGGGGGTGGCGCCGCGGCTCTGACCGCTGCCGTCGCCCACGGGCGGAGGGGCCATGGCCGCCGGCCGCTGCCGGCCTAACATCCCGCTCCGACAACAGCGGGAGGGTGCGGCATGGACATGGGTCTGGCCGGGAAGCGGGTGCTGATCACCGGCGCTTCGAAAGGCATCGGCTTGGCGTGCGCTGAGGCCTTCGCGCGCGAAGGATGCGACCTCGTGCTCGCCGCGCGGGGCGCGGAAGCGCTCGGCCGGGCGCGCGAGGGCATCGAGGCCCGGCACCGCGGCGTGTCGGTGGCGACGCACGCCGCCGACCTGTCCGACCCGGCGGCGCGGGAAGCCTTGCACGCGGCCCATCCACGCCTGGACGTGTTGGTCAACAACGCCGGCGCGATCCCGGGCGGCACCCTGGAGGATCTGCCCCTTTCGCGCTGGATCGAGGCCTGGAACCTCAAGGTGTTCGGTTACATCCACTTCTGCCGCCTTTACTTGCCGCGGATGGAGGCGGAGAAGGGAGGGGCGATCGTCAACGTGATCGGCATGGCAGGCCGCGCGCCGCGCGCAGACTACGTTTGCGGCGCCACCGGGAACGCCGCGCTGATCGCCTTCACCGCCGCCCTCGGCGGGCGCAGCACCGACAAGGGCGTGCGCGTCGTGGGGGTGTCGCCCGGCGCCACCCGCACGGATCGCATCGTGCAACTCTCCAAGTCACGCGCGCTGACGCGCTTCGGCGACGGGGCGCGATGGGAGGAGATGCTCAACGGCCTGCCGCTCGGCCGCCCCGCCCATCCGGAGGAGATAGCGGACTTGGTCGTGTTCTGCGCCGGCCCCCGCGGCGGCTACTTGAGCGGCGCGACCATCGAGGTGGACGGCGGGGCGCAGTTCCGCGGCTGAGCGATCCCAGGCTGCCCCGTCACGGCGTGCGCTGGGACGGAGTTGCGGCCTTCCGCAGCAGCACCAAGGATGTGCCGTCTTCCCGCTCGGCGCTGCCCAGGACGGAATGGCCTTGTTCCAGGGCGGTGCGGGGGACGTTGGTGAGCGGTTCGGCGCCCCGCAGCCGCACCAGCAGCGTTTGGCCCGCCGCCATGCGGTCCAGCATCAGGCGGGTTCGGACGAAGGTCATGGGACAAGTCTCCGCAACGATATCAAGGAAATAATCCCCAGTAAGGTTTTGCGGCACCGCAGCAACCTGATCCATTCCATCCAGTCCTTGCGAAACGCATTGCGAAACGGCGGTCTTTGACAATATAAAACGCGGATTCGGATCGGAAAGAGACGTGACCATGGCTGACCAATCCCCAAACGCCGACTTGCTCGGCTTGACCGCGGAAATAGTCTCCGCGCACGTGTCGAACAATCCCGTTTCGTTGGGCGACCTCCCAAACCTGATCCAGGATGTTTACCGCACCCTTTCCACGGTGGGGCAACCCATCGCCGCGCCGGAACCGGAAAGGCCACAACCCGCGGTACCCATCAAGAAGTCGGTTACTCCCGAGTACCTGATCTGCCTTGAGGACGGCAAAAAGTTGAAGATGCTGAAGCGGCATCTGCAGACCTCATACAATCTCACCCCGGACCAGTACCGGGAGCGTTGGGGCCTGCAGTCGGACTACCCGATGGTGGCGCCGAACTACGCCAAGCATCGGTCCACGCTCGCCAAGAAGATCGGACTTGGGACCAAGCCGCGCGGACGTCCGGTCGGCGGGCGCCGGCGCGACTCGGCCGGTGCCGCGGCCCGCAATCCCTGATCCCGGACGGCTCCGCGTGGTACGCTAGCCGATCCGGCGCGGGCGGTCGGCCGACGCTAGGCATCGAGGCGCGGCGCTCATCCCGTGCGCGGACACCACGGGCGAAGGCGCTTGCCCTTTGCCGCAAACGGCGTCACCACGAGAAAATGCACAACCGTACTCCCTCCTCGGGTACTGCGCGCGGAGCGCGGTTCCCGATCCGGTCGGCGCCCCGGTCGCCGTGCAGCGGAGCGGCCGCGGCGTGACGCACGGCGCCGCGTCCCGGCTCGCCGAAGCGCCGTCGGCGGAAGCCGTTCCCGAGGAGCAGCGGGCAGGCAATCTCGGCGTCCGCCTCGCTAAAACGCCCGCCGAAGCCGACGCGGGTTTCGCGTTGCGCTTCCGCGTGTTCTACGAGGAAATGGGAGCGCGGGCGGAACCCGCGGCAGCGGCCACGCGGCGCGACATCGACGCGTTCGACGCGGTGGCCGACCACTTGCTGGTGCTAGACCATGACCTCGGCGACGGCCCCGAGGCGGTCGTCGGCACCTACCGTTTGATCCGCAGGGACGCTGCGGAGCGGGCCGGCGGCTTTTACTCGGCCGGCGAATACGACATTTCGCCGTTGCTGTCCTACCCGGGGCGCGTCCTCGAACTGGGACGGTCTTGCGTCCATGAGGCCTACCGCACGCGCGGAACCCTTCAGCTCCTATGGCACGGCATAGCGGCCTATGTGTTCCAGCACCGCATAGACCTGATGTTCGGCTGCGCCAGCCTGCCGGGCACCGACCTCGACGCCTTGGCGCCGGCGCTGGCCTATTTACACCACAACCACTTGGCGCCGCCGGAACTCCGGCCGCGCGCGCTCCCGCAGCGCCATGTGCCGATGGACCGCCTGGACCCCGCCCGCGTCGACCTTCGCGCGGCCCTGGCCGAGTTGCCGCCCCTGCTGAAGGGATACCTCCGCCTCGGCGGCTTCGTCGGGGAGGGCGCCGTGCTGGACACGCAGTTCAACACCACCGATGTTTGCGTCGTGGTGAAGACCGACCTCGTCACCGCCAAGTACTACCGGCACTACGAACGCAAGCTGGGCGGGCTCGGCCCCGGCGGGTAGGCCGCCCGGCGTTCAATGCATCCGGTTCGGCTGGTGCGGGCTGTCGAGGCTGAAGCCGGGGATTGCGACGTCGAACGCCTCCCCGGTGGCGGCCACCACCATGTGGTAGGCGCCGCGCATGAAGCCGGTCGGCGTCTCGAGCGGGGTGCCGGAGGTGTATTCGAAGCTCTCGCCGGGATCGAGCACCGGCTGCTCGCCTACGACGCCTTCGCCATGCACATGCTGCGTGCGCCCCTGCGCGTCGGTGATGGACCAAGTGCGCCGCAGCAGTTGCACCGTTTGCCGCCCTTCGTTGGCGATGCAGACGTTGTACGCCCAGACGTAGTGGCCGCGTTCTGGCTTGGACTGGTCGGCGAGATAGAACGCGCGGACCGTGACGCGCACGCCTCGCGTGACCTCCGTGAAGGCGGGTGGCGCGGCCATCGGCGGGTCAGGCCAGCCATTGCCGGCGAACAGCCGCATCCGGAGCGTCCCGGGTCTCGACCGCCATGTCGCGTCCTCCTCTGATGCCAGACTGCCACGCCCGGAGAGGCGGGCGCTACTCCGCCGCTCGGGCCGCTCCGGTTCCTTGCCGGCCGCCGGCGGCGTCCAGCGCGTCCGCTAAGTCCTCCATCAGGTCTTCGACGTCTTCCAAGCCGACGGATAGGCGGATGGTGCCGTCGGTGATGTCGAGGCGCGCCCTTTCCTCCGGGCCGATCCGCATGTGGGTGGTGGTCGCGGGGTGGGTGGCGAGGCTCTTGGAGTCGCCGAGGTTGTTCGAAATGTCCACGATCCGCAGCGCGTCGCAGAAGCGGAAGGCCGCTGCCTTGTCCGCGAGGTCGAAGGTGACCAGCGTGCCCCCGCCCGTCATCAAACGCCGCGCCAAGTCGTGCTGCGGGTGGTCGCCGCGGAACGGGTACAGCACGCGCACCACCTCCGGGCGCCCCGCCAGCATGTCGGCGATGGCCGCGGCGCTGCGGCCCATCGCGCCCACCCGCAGGGCCAAGGTCTCCAACCCCTTCAATACGACCCAGGCGTTGAAGGGCGACATCGCTGGTCCGGTGTTCCGCAGGAAGGGCCGCAGCACGTCCTCGACCCATTTGGCGCCGCCGAGCACTGCGCCGCCGAGCACCCGGCCCTGGCCGTCCATGTGCTTGGTGCAGGAGTAGACCACCACGTCGGCCCCGTGCCGCAGCGGCTGCTGCAGGAGAGGAGTGGCGAAGACGTTGTCCACCACCACCAGCGCGCCGGCGCGGTGCGCCATGTCGGCGACGGCCGGCAGGTCCACCAACTCCAGCATCGGGTTGGACGGCGTTTCCAGCAGCACCAAGGCGGCGGGGCGCGACAGCGCGCGCTCCCACTGCCCCAGATCGGCGCCGTCCACGAACTCGCTCTCGATGCCGTAACGCGGGAGCAGGGTGGACACGATCCAATGACAGGAGCCGAACAGCGCCCGGGATGCCACCACCCGGTCGCCCGCCTTCAGGTGCGACAGCATGGCGGCATGCACCGCGGCCATGCCGGTGGCGGTGACGTGGCAGGCTTCGGCGCCTTCGAGCAGGGCGAGGCGGTTCTCCAGCATGGCCACGGTGGGATTGCCGAAGCGGGAGTACTGGAAGCGCTGCTCCTCGCCCTTGAAGGTCGCCTCGGCCTGCGCGGCGCTGCCGTAGACGAAGCCCGAGGTGAGGAACAGCGCTTCGGAAGTCTCCGAAAGGTCGGTGCGCTGCGTGCCGCCGCGCACCAGCAAAGTCGCGGGACGGAGCGAACGGGGAGGCGAAGGGTTGGACATCTACGGCGGGCACCTTGGGCAAAGCGCTGGGCGTGTCGTCCGGCCCCCTGATCCGGGGCGCGGGCGGGGCTCAAGCACCGCCCGGCGGCCGTTTAGCGCGCTTCTTTAAGCTCGCCGCAAGCTGGCCGGACAAATCGCGAGCGCCGCGAGCCGGTTGACCGTGGCCAGCTCAATATAGCCACAGGGCCCTCGCCGGGCAACGGCCCACCGCCGAACGGCGGAGCGGTTCGCTATCGATCTCACGCAGAAAGTAATTCTACGGTCGACCAAAAATCTCAATGAATTTGAGCATCCCGGTATTGTTAAGATACGTCGGAAGACGCATTCGGCGGCGGCTATTGCCTGGACGGGACATCGGGGCGGACAAGATCTCCGCTTTGGAAGGCGATGATGCCTTGATCGGAGCCGGTGGCCTGGGCGAACTCCAGGGCGGCGCCACCAGCGCACTTGCGATCGGCGGGGGTCTCGGTGCCGTGACGCTGATCGGCGTCGAAGACGTGCTCGGCGGCTCCAGCGACGACGCGATCATGGGTGACGCGGGCACCAACGGCCTTTCAGGGTCCGACGGAGCCGACTCGCTGGAAGGCGGCGACTGGGACGAGACCCTCCGAGGAGTGAGGGCGACGGCACGTTGCACGGCGGCAGCAGCACGGTCTTCGCGGGTGCCGAGGCCGATTGCACCGCGAGCTGTGGGCAGGACGAACGGGGCTTCTACACGGTCGTCTCCCACGACAGTCCTGTCGAAGACGAAGGCGTCGACAAGCTTTACGATGTCGAAGCACTCGAATTGGCCGATGCGACGAGCACGATCTGCTCCATGCCGGGTGCGCTGGTCGCCACTCCCAAGGGCGACGTGGCCGTGGAGACGCTGGAGCGCGGCGATGTGGCGCGTAGCGCCGCAGGTCGCCCGGCGCCGGTCGTTTAAATGGGGCGGCAGACCGTGTCGCGCCGCTCCGCCGATCCCTTGCGCGTGCTGCCGGTCCGGATCGGGGCCAGAGCGCTCGGTGAGAGACTGCCGCGGCGCGGCCTGCTCGTCTCGCCCGACCACGCGCTGTTCCTCGACGGCGTCCTGGTCCATGCGGAGGGCGCTGCTGAACGGCTCCACCATCCGGCAGGGTACCCCGAGGGTCGGCCCTTCCTGGTGATGCCGTTCCCCCGCGCCAAATCGCGCCGCCAAGCGCCGTTGAGCTTGCGTCGGCGCTTGGCGGCGCTGGCAGAGAAGGAGCCTTCGGTCGGCGTGGCCTGACGCGGCACGCCCGATCGAGCGGCCTTGAGGCGGCGACGGCGGCCCGCTATCCTGAAGCCTCGGCGCGGGCGTAGTTCAGAGGTAGAACGTCAGCTTCCCAAGCTGAATGTCGTGGGTTCGATCCCCATCGCCCGCTCCACCTGCTTCAACATGGAACTCTGCGACAG
>NZ_BAAAFZ010000039.1:0-9482 GCF_039523795.1 Craurococcus roseus
CGGCGCCGCCATGCCCCGCCGAACGACGGACCGGTTGTGTCAGTTCCTCTTAGCCACGGCGCTGGGCTCGGGCCCGGTGCGCCTCGTCGGGCACTTCGCGGCGGGCTGGGCGGCCCCGGCGCGTGGGAGGGGCTGTCCGAGCGGGCGCGGCAAGCGACGCGGGACAACGCCGGCACGCTGCTCGGGCCGTTCCGGGAAAGGCGGCCGCCCTTCACGCGCGGGGACGTGGAAGCGATCGCGGCGCCGACGCTGCTGGTCGGCGCCGAGCAGTCGCCGCCGGTATACGCGCGGACACCGGACGCGCTGGAGCGCTCGTCCGGGCCTTCGGGCGCGTGACCATCCCCGGCGCCTCGCACCCGATGAACCGCCGCAACCCCGAGGCCTTCAACGCGGCCGTGCTGGAGTTCTGGCGTCGCGCGCGGGGCTTGACCCCCAGCGGCGGCCTCGCGGCCGGCATCGCCGGGTGCCTCCCGAGCCGCTCCGCGGCGGTTGCCGGGCCGCCCACGGCCGTGCCGGCGGCCCGTGTCCGATCCGCTGCTGCCGGCGCCGTGCCGAGCAAACTCGGGTGATCGGCGACGCGGCCCGCTCCGGGGAAGGCTGCCGAACAAGCCCTTCACGCCGTTGGCGCCGCTTCCCGTCGGTCGGCGACGAGGCCGAGATCCGCGAGCACCTCGGCGGCCGGCTTGGGCCGGCTGAAATGGTAGCCCTGCGCCTCCATGCAGCCCGCCCGCCGGAGCCGGGACAGCTGCGCGGCGCTTTCCACGCCCTCCGCGATCGTGGCCATGCCGAGGTCGGAGGCGAGGCCGACGATCGAGTTGACGATGGCCTCGCAATCCGGGCGGGTCACCATCTCCCTGACGAAGGATTGGTCTATCTTGATCTTGTCGAACGGGAACTTGCGCAGGTAACCCAACGACGAGTAGCCCGTGCCGAAATCGTCCAACGAGATCCGCAGCCCCAGTCCGCGTAGCTGATGCAGGGTGGCGAGGACCGTCGCATTGTCCTCCAGCAGCACCGACTCGGTGATCTCCAATTCCAGTCGGCTCGGCGGCAACCCCGCTTCCGCCAGCGCCTCCGAAATCGTCTGGACCAGGTCGGGCGCCTTGAACTGCAGCGGCGAAAGGTTCACCGCGACCGTCATGTGGTCCGGCCACCGCACGGCGTCGAGGCAGGCTTGCCGCAGGGCCCATTCGCCGATCGGCACGATCAGGCCGGTTTCCTCGGCCATGGGGATGAACTTGGCCGGCGAGAGGAAGCCTTGCTCGGGGTGCTCCCAGCGAAGCAGCGCTTCGAAGCCATTGGTCCGGCCCGTCGCGATGTCGACCTGCGGCTGGTAGAACATCTCGAGCTGGTAGCCGCCGAGAGCCTTCCGCAGGTCGGCTTGCAGCGCGCGCTGCGCCAGCAGGTGCGTCTCCATCTCCGGCTCGAAGAGGCGGAACGTGCCGCGGCCGCCGCTCTTTGCGCGGTAGAGCGCCAGGTCGGCGTTCCTGAGCAGGCGGCTGAGGTCTGCGCCGTCGCCGGGCGCCAGGGCGACGCCGACGCTCACGCCGATGACGACGCGGTGGCCGCCGATGCTGTACGGGGCGCCGATGAGGTCCACCAGCCGCTCGGCCAGGGCCGCGGCGGACGCGGGCTGGTCGCCCGCGGCCTGTAGGATGGCGAACTCGTCGCCGCCCAAGCGCGCCGCGAGGTCGGTTTCGCGCAGGCACGCCCCGAGGCGCTGCGCGACGGCCTGCAACAGGGTGTCGCCTGTGGGATGGCCGAGGGTGTCGTTGACCTCCTTGAAGCGGTCGAGGTCGAGGCAGAGCACCGCGAAAGCGCTCCCTTCGCCGCGGTCCAGGCGCTCCAGCGCCTGTTCGGCCCGCTCCCGCAGGAGCGTGCGGTTGGCGAGCCCGGTGAGCGCGTCGTGCCGCGCCATGTGGGCGATCTTCGCCTGGGCGCGCTGGCGCTCGGTGACGTCTTCGTAGGTGGCGACCCAGCCGCCGTCGGCCATAGGCTGGTGCGAGACGGCAAGCGCTCGGCCGTCGCCTAGCGCGTGGGAGAAGCTCGCCCGGCCGCCCTTGCGCGCCAGCTCTCGTTGGTGGCCGTGTATGCCTTCGACCAGTTCCATGGGCCACCTGCCGATCCAGGCCACCGCGCGCTGAACGTCGCGCATCGCGGTGCCCGGCTTCGCCGAACCAGACGGGAGGCCGAAGAGCTCCAAGTAGGGGCGATTGCACACGATCAGTCGCTGGTCCGCGTCCGCCATGCACAATGCCTGCGACATGTTGTTCAGCGCGGCGTCGAAGCGCTTGTTCTGGACGTGCAGCTCGGCCGTCCGCGCCAGCAGCTCGCCATGGACCCGCCGCAGCAGCCGGTTGTGCCACAGGAGGACGCCGAACAGCCCCATCCCGCAAGCGGCCAGCAGCATCAGGATGCCCGAAAAGGTCCAATGCAGCCGGCTGAGGTGCTGCTGGTCCTCCGCGACGCGGTCGCCGCCGCGGACGTTCGCCGCCGCCGCGAGCCTGGCGAGGCCCGGGCCGAGGGGCGCGAACAGGTCCATCAGCTCGCGCGCCGCCTCCGCCCCCGCAAGGGCGTCCACCATCGGTTGCGCGGCGTCGACCGCGGCGGCGAGGCCGGAAACGACGGCTTGCAGCTCCGGGCTTTCCGCGGTCAGCTCCTCCACGTCGCCGCCGCGCAGCAACTGCACCCGGTTCGCCAGGATGTCGAGGCGCAGTTGCACCTCCTCCCGGTCGAATCCGCTGCCGGGCAAGGCGTAGGCCGCGATGCGCTGCTGCAGCCGCTCGAGTTCGACGACCGCTTGGCTGGCGAGCCAGGTCGTGTTGTAGCGCGCGACCTGCTGCAGCGCCTTCTGGCGCTCGACGATCAAAACGGAGGTGTAGACGGCGGCCACGGCGAAGAGGCCGGCGACCGCGCCCAGCACCGGTCCGAAGACCCGGCGGCCCGGCGTCCTTTTGCCGCTGCCAGGCAGATGGCGGCGTGGAAACGTCATCGGCTGCGTGGCGGGTCGGAGTCGCGGCCTCCCGGCTCAGATGACGACGAGGCGGGCCAGCTGCCACGCCGAGCGGCTGTAGTAGCGCTGGTGGCGCAGCGCCGGGTCGCTATCGAAGGGGTAGACGATAAACAGCGGGCCCTTCTCGCGGACCGACATGTACTGCCCGTTCCGCTTGAGGGCGAGGATGACGCCGTGGCGGGCGAAATCGCTCATCGGCAGCTCGGTGCTGTAGTCGTTCAACGCGTAGGCCAGCACGCGGTCCCCCGATGCGCCGACCGCCTGCATCAGCCGGTCCATGCGAACCCCTTCGAAGCGGACAGGCCCGTCGTACCAAGGCGTGGCCGTTTCGAAGCCCGATGTGCCGAGCGCCTCGATCATCGGGCGGTCGAACTGCGCCGCGCCGTCCTTGTTGGCTTTGGAGATCTTGCCGGACACCGTGAGGATAGGCTTCTCCGCCGGTTGCGGCAGGGACGCCGCGCCGGCACTCCGGCCGGCGCCGGCGAAGCCCAAGCCGCCGGCCGTTATTCGCACAAAGCGGCGCCCGATGCCGCGTCTGGTCACCAGGAATGTCACTCGGGTGCCTCCCTCTATGGCCCTGCGGCGCATAATGATGCGGCACCATAAGTAACTTCTGCGCGTATTTGTCTAACAAAAACTTTAATATATGGTTGATAATCTCGGTAACATCCGGCATCTTGGCCTGCCCAAAACCGACCCGGAACGTTGTGCTCCGTCCTTGAAGGTGCAGGCGCTCATGAGTGTGACGATACAGCGTTTGCGCCGGGCCCGGCTCGGCAATGAGGCCCTCGACCAAGCCGTAGGGCAGGCCGAACGGGCAGCCATGGTGGAATCCGCCGAGAAGAAGCTCGAAGAGCTCTTCGACGTCCTGCGGATCGACCACAGGAACGACCACAACACACGGGGAACGCCGCGCCGCGTGGCGAAGATGTTCGTGGAAGAGGTGCTGCGCGGCCGCTATGAGGCGCCGCCGCGCATCACCGAGTTCGACAACACCCACGGCTTCGACCAGCTGATTGTCACCGGCCCCATCGACCTGCGCTCGACCTGCGCGCACCACCTGATGCCGATCTACGGCCAGGTTTTCGTGGGCGTGCTGCCGTCGGCCGAAGGGAAGATCATAGGTTTGTCGAAGTACGACAGGATTGTGGACCACTTCGCCGCCCGGCTGCAGATCCAGGAAGAACTGGTCCGGCAGATCGGCCAGCACATTGTGGAAGCGACGGCGCCGCGCGGCCTTGCCGTGCGCATCAGCGCCGTGCACATGTGCAAGACCCAGCGGGGTGTGCGCGCCAGCCACCGCAGCCGCATGGTGAACTGCTCCTACTACGGCGAGTTGGCCGAGGACCAGAAACTCAAGGACCAGTTCATGCACGAGTGCATCGCGCTGGAGCGGGGGCCGGCGAGCTGACATGGCCTCCGCCACGGACAACCCTCCGGCACCATGGGGAAGCGACGTGGAACTCGGCATGCCAGTCCGCCCGACCGTCGAGAGCCGGCATCACGCGACGCGCCCCATCTACCGGTCCACCAAGACGTACGACCACAGCGAGGGGCTTTCCTGCTGCTTCCGCCAGTGGCGGGCGGCGGACTCCCATTGTAGGCTGGTCCACGGCTACGCCCTCGCCTTCCGGTTCGTGTTTGCGACCGGTGAGCTGGACGCGCGGAACTGGTGCTTCGATTTCGGCGGGCTGAAGCCGATACGGTCGTGGCTCCATGACATGTTCGACCACACAGTGCTCGTGGCCGAGGACGACCCGCACCTCCCCGACTTTCGGTTGCTCGCGGAAAAGGGCCTGCTCGCTTTGCGAGTGCTGCCGAACGCGGGGTGCGAGGCGATGGCGAAGTACGTGTTCGATCACGTGGCGGGCTTCGTCACGGACCAGACCGCCGGGCGCGTTTGGCTCGAAACGGTGGAGGTTAAGGAGCACGGGGGCAATTCGGCCATTTATGAACATGGCCACGTCCCCGCGATGGCGCAAACCTATAGGTGTCGGTGAGGGCTGCCGAAACGGCCGCTCGGCAGACCGAGAGTCTCTATTCTTCCGCCACCATCGGTGTTCGGCCGGCCAATCGACTTGGCCGGCATCGGCCGGGCGCCGCCAAGTAAATCAAAGGCCAGCCGTCCGGCACCGTGGAGGCCTACGGCGCCTGCTCCGGCGGCTCCGTCCGGCAGGGGAAACGCGGCGCGGACAGGAATGGACCGGCGCTTGGCCATGAATCAAAGCGGCAAGCGCCGGGTCTTGGTGGTGACGCGCGAGCGCGGCGGGCGGACGCCCCCTTCGTGTCCGGCGCGGAGGCCGAGGCGGTGCCCACCATCCGCGGGCGGGTAGCGGCCGGGGCGGTGCCCGGCCATCCGGTGTCGCGCATGTGGAAAGGGTGCTGGCTACGCGCCGGGCAGGCCTGAGCCGTACACAACTTCAAGTTTATTTTACGTTGTATTGCGTGCGTTTTTGGACGGGCCTGGGGTAAGAATCGACGACCCGGACCGGAGCCCCCCGATGCGATCCCGCGCCCGCCCCGCCCTGAGCTACGTCAAGGTCGAACGCCGCCACCCGCGCGCGCCGCGGCCGTGGGGGTGGAGCCTGCTGGCCGACGGCGGCGACAACGTCCTCCGGCGTTCGGAGGCGGCCTACGGCTGCGCCGAGGAAGCGTGGAAGGCGGGCCGCGCGGCGTTCGAGGAGTTCGAGGCGGCCGCGGCGGCGGCGCGCGCCCGGGCGGAGGCGCTCGCCCGGGAAGAGGCGCTGGCGGACTGACGCGGCGCCGGGAACTCCCACAGGCCCCGACCGCTTCCGCGGGCGCGCCGGGGAGGGGCAGGGGCATGATGTTCCAGGCGGCGGTGGACGGCGACGCGCCGGGCGCCTTCGCGGTGGGTGAAAGCGACGGCTTCGCCGGGCAGTCCGCGACGTTCCGCAGGCCGGACGCGCGGGCGCGGGCGGAAGCCTACGCGCGGTGGATGAACGAGGGTGGCGCCTTTCAGCGGTGCCGGGCCTGGTTGATCGACCCCGGCTCCTCCTGCCACCCGAGCGCCAAGGGCACGCGTCCGACGGGCGGGTGGCTCTGCGACCCGCCCGACGCCTGTCCATCGATTGCACCGGCATCGGGCGGCCTTCAGCCTTCGCGGCGAAACCCGGCGGCAGTGCGTCACCAGCAGGTGCGGCACCCACGCCCGCGCGCCGTGGCGCCGCGCTAGGAGCTTGCGCCGGATGGCAGAGGGCGGCCCGCACGCGCGGCGCAGTTCCAGCCAACACCCGGCGTCCACCAAGCCCAACGTCGCTTCGGGCACGAAGGGCGGATCGCCCGACATGATCCGTTAGCTCCGCGGTCCGGCCCGGGCAAATCCCTGCGACCCAAGCGCCGCTCACCCGGCCAACTCCCACAGCGCCATCCACCCCGCCATTCCGGGGCTCCTGACCGTCCCCGCCACCCGCTGGTGCCGCACCTCCCGACTCGCCGACAGCGCTTCCATCCAACCCCACAGCCGTGCGAGGCTCACGGATGGCTCAGGACGTTGCGCTGATCGGTTTGCGGTGTACCCTCGCCGGAGCGCACGAATGGCTCCGCCGCAGCGGGTGGCGGGCCGCCGTCGCGACTTGGTGGATGGGACGTTGGTGGGCCAAGCGGAGCGGTGGCGTGGCAGCGAGTTGCATGGCTTGGACGGCCGCCTTGGCGTTTTCCATTAGGCGGCTTGCGGGCGGACCGCGGCACAGGAGGCTGCGAGTAGCGCATGGGGCTCCTTCCGACCGTGATCTTCCTCGTGTTGTTCGTACCGTTGGCGGCGATCCGCCAGCGCCCATGCGGGACGACGGCGACCGGGCGCTCGCCGCGCGGGGCGCGGCCGCTGGTGCGGGCCATGCGGGCGCCGGCCCAGGTCTCGTCGAGGAACACGAGGCGCTGTAGCGCGACAACCAGGATGGTTGCGGGCGTCGATCTGGATGGTGGTCGCCGGGGCCGACCGGAGGCGGGGCGTAGCCCCGCCGTAGGCGGCTCCGGCGGGCGGGCCCGTCAGGACCCTCCTGCGGCAGCGTGAGGCCGTGGCGGGATGGGGCGGTTCCTTCCGGGGGGCCGCTTCGTGCCCGGCGCGCACATCACCGACCGGCAGGCGAGACCGTACATGCGCCACCGCAGGACCCAGACCCGCGAGGCCGCCGCGGCCCGCGCGGGCGTCAGCCCGAGCACCGGCGCGCGCCTCGACGCGGACCCCCGGCTGCCGTCCCAGCGCCCCGCGCCCGCCGCCGCCCCGATCCGCTCGCCGCGGTGTGGGAGGCGGAGATCGTCCCCATGCTGCGGGCCGCGCCCGGCTTGCGGCCGGTGGCGGTGTTCGAGGAGATGCCCCGCCGCCCCGAGCTGCCGCCCAACGTGCGGCGCACGTTGGAGCGCCGGGTGCGGACATGGCAGGCGCTGCACGGCCCCGAACGCGAGGTGGTGTTCCGCCAAGGGCACCCGCCGGGGCGGCAGGGCCTGTCCGACTTCACCGACGCCTCGGCCCTCGGCGTCAGCGTCGCGGGCGCGCCGCTCGCGCACCGGCTCTACCACTTCCGCCTGGCCTTCTCCGGCTGGCAGCACGCCGAGGTGGTGCTGGGCGGCGAGAGCTTCACCGCGCTGGCCACCGGCCTGCAGAACGCCTTGTGGGCGCTGGGCGGCGCGCCGCGCGAGCACCGCAGCGACGGCCTGTCGGCGGCGTTCCGCAACCTGGAGGCCGGGGCGGAGCAGGACCTGACGGGGCGCTACGAGGCCTTGTGCGCCCACTACGGCATGCAGCCCACCCGCAACAACCGCGGCCTCGCGCACGAGAACGGCGCCATCGAGGGGGCGCACGGCCACCTCAAGGCGGCGCTGGGGCAGGCGCTGCTGCTGCGGGGCGCGCGCGACTTCGACGACCTCGCCAGCTACCGGCGCTTCGTCGCGGAGCTGGTCGGCCGCGCCAACGCGGGGCGCCGCCGCGCCGCGGAGGTCGAACGCGCCGCCCTGCTGCCGCTGCCGCCGCGGCGCACCACCGACCACGACGAGGGGGTCGTCACCGTGACGCGCAGCGGGGGCTTCCTGCTGCGGCGCGTGTTCTACACCGTGCCCTCGCGCCTGATCGGCCACCGGCTGCGCGTGCGCCTCCACGACGACCGCCTGGAGTGCCTGCTCGGCGGCACGCCGGTGCTGACCCTGCCGCGCGGCCGCCCTCCCCGGGGCTGGGAGAACCGCAGCCGCCGCGCGCACGTCGTCGACTACCGGCACGTCATACACGCCCTGCGCCGCAAGCCGGGCGCCCTGCTCAACCTGGCCTACCGCGACCAGCTGTTCCCCCGCGACGCCTTACCGCCGCGCCTGGGAGGCGCTGAGCGCGGCGCACCCCACCCGCGTCGCCTGCCGCGCCACGGTCGGGCTGCCGGGGCTGGCGCACGACCGCGCCTGCGAGGCCGAACTCGCGGCCGAGTTGGAGGCGGTCCTCGCCGCCGGGCTCCTGCCGGACCTCGCGGACCTGCGGCGGCGCTTCGCCCCGGCGCGGGCCGCGGCGCCCGAGGTCGCCGCGACCCTGCCGTCGGCCGCCGCCTACGACGCGCTGCTCGGCCCGGAGGCGCTGGCATGACCCGCGTCGAGGTGGACACCGCCCGGCTGCCGCTGCTGCTGGGCGAGCCGCGCCTGCCCGCCATCGCCCGGATGTGGCCCGAGATGGCCGAGCGCGCCGACCGCGAGGGGTGGCCCGCGGCCCGGCTGCTCGCGGCCCTCGCCGAGTTGGAGGTGGCCGAGCGCGCCAGGCGCCGCATCGAGCGCCACCTGGCGGACGCGCGCCTGCCGCCGGACAAGACGCTGGACAACTTCGACTTCGGCCACGTGCCCATGCCCGGCCGCGCCAGCGTCATGGCGCTCGCCTCCGGCGACGCCTGGCTGGAGAAGGGCAGCAACCCGCTGCTGTTCGGCCCGCCGGGCTCGGGCAAGAGCCACGTCTCCGCCGCCCTCGGCCGGGCGCTCGTCGAGAACGGCTACCGCGTGCCGTTCGCCCGCACCTCGGACCTCGTGCAGCGCCTGCAGGCCGCGCGCCAGGCGCTGCACCTGGAGGCCGCCATCGCCAAGCTCGACCGCTACGACCTGCTCGTGCTCGACGACCTGTCCTACGTGCGGCGCGGCCGGGCCGAGACCTCGGCGCTGTTCGAGTTGATCTCCGCCCGGTACGAGCGCCGCTCCCTGCTGATCGCCGCCAACCAGCCCTTCGGCGAGTGGAGCAAGGTGTTCCCCGACCCGGCGATGACGATCGCGGCCATAGACCGCCTCGTCCACCGCGTGACCATCGTCGAGATGAACGTCGAAAGCTACCGGCAGCGCTCGGCGGCCAGCAGGAAGGGGCGGACCCCGGCGGGGGCGAAGGGCGCCAAGCACGCCCAGGGAGAGCCCGCCACGACGTGACCGCTTGCCAGCGGCAATCTGCGCATTGCCTCGCCTGATTTGCTCCTGAGCGGGAGCCGTTGCCTCACCTGAG
>NZ_BAAAFZ010000040.1:0-1027 GCF_039523795.1 Craurococcus roseus
CATGCTCGCGCCCGCTCCGGACGCCGTCCCGCCCGTGCGCGGCGGCGAGCGGGCCGCTGCGCCGCGTCGGCTACACGGCATCCGGGAGCACCGGACGGCGGGCGGGGCCGGTCGGCGGCCCTCAGTTGGTCCAGCGGGGCCGATCGGCCGGGTCGTCGTCGGCGGCGGCGGCGGCCACGGCGGCTTCCCGCACCGGCAGGAAGGCGTGCAGGGCCTCGCCGCCGTGCGGCGGCGGCGCGGGCCGGAACCGGCAGCCCTCCATGCCGAACCCGCGGGCGATCTCCCGCACCAGGGCGGGGGCGGGCGGCGAGCCGTCCGGCGCGGCGACGCTGAGGTGCAGGACGGGCTCCCAGTCCGGCGGCGTCAGGTCGTGCGAGAAGGCGACGACCACGCCCGCCGCCTCGACCCGCAGCGACGCCAAGGCGCGCAGCGCCCCCGGCCCCCGCACCGGGTCGGCGAACACGCGCCGGTCCGCCGGGTGCGCGGCCGCCCGGCGGGCGAGGTCGGCCAGCCTTTCGCGGTCGGCCGCCCCGAGCACCGCCGCCGCCGCGCCGTGGGCGGCGACGAAGGCACGCAGCGCCTCCAGCATGGCCCCGCGGGGGCGGTTCGAGATGTAGCCGATGCGGCCGTCGCGCGCGTCGTCGCCGAACACCAGGAGGGCGAAGCCCCGGCCTTCGAACTCCTTCTCCAGCGACCGCGCGGCCGCCGCCATCCTGTCCCGCCGTCCCCCCGCCCCGCCGCCGTCCCCGCCGCCCATGGTGTGGTGCTCCCGCTCCCGGCGCCGCTCGGCGCTCCCGGGGACGCATGAACATCTTCCACAAACCCCGCGGCGGCGCCAGCGGGGCGAGGGGGAGAGTCCGGACGCGGCGGTCCCTGCCAGCGGGCGCGGCGGCCCGGCCTCAGGCCGCCGCTACTCCGCGCGCCGGTAAGGCCTGCGGGGCGGGACGGCATCCGGGTGGCCGTTCTTGCGCGCCTCGAAGGCGATGCGGCGCACCAACGCCGGGCTGATGCCGACGGCGGTGGCGAC
>NZ_BAAAFZ010000041.1:0-1409 GCF_039523795.1 Craurococcus roseus
CATGCTCGCGCCCGCTCCGGACGCCGTCCCGCCCGTGCGCGGCGGCGAGCGGGGCCGCCCGCGGCGGCGCCCCGGCAAGCCGCACGCCGACAAGGGGTACGACCACCGGCGCTGCCGCCGCGAGTGCCGCGCCCGCGGCGTCCGGCCCCGCATCGCCCGGCGCGGGGTGGAAAGCAGCCAACGCCTCGGGCGGCACAGGTGGGTGGTGGAACGCACGCTGGCGCGGCTCGGCCGCTCCCGGCGCCTGACGGTCCGCTACGAACGCCGCGCCGACATCCACCTCGCCTTCACCACGCTTGGCTGCGCCCTCGTCTGCCTCAACCAGGTCAGGCGGTTCTGTTAGGCGCTTGCTCTGTTGAAAGGCTCACGCCGCATCGGCGAGGAGCATGAGGCTGTGGGTGACGACGCGCAGGACGAGTTCGCGCTGCTGAGCTGCGTCTCGCCGTGCGGTCAAGGCGGAGCCGAGGCGTCGTTTGTGCTGGCTGAAGCCGCTCTCCGCGTGCCAGCGCTGGTGGTAGAGCGCGCGCGGGAACCGCCGCCGCATCGCGCGCCGGCAGGGCGCCTTCGGCCAGCGCCGCCCCGCGTTGCGGGGGTTGAGCGGAATCGCGGTGTGGCGGACGCCCAGGTCCTCGCGGCAGAGGCGGTGGTTGTGCTCGGCGTCGTAGGCCGCGTCCGCCAGGGCGGTGTCGATGGCGACCAGCCCCGCCGCTTGGCGCATGGCCGGGGCGAAGTCCGGCGAGTCCTGGCTCGGTCCGACGCCCGGCACGGCGCCGAGGATCAGGTGCGAGTGGGCGTGGACGACGGCCGTCAGCTTCGGCCAAGCCCGTTGCCGGTGGCCCGGGCCCGCCCGTCGCATGCCGAAGTGGGCGCTCACGTGCCGCGTCTCGGGCCCGGTGGCATCCACCGCGGCCACCGGCGCCCGGTCGATCAGGCCCCGCTTGCGCGCGTGTCGGACCACGGCGGCTTGAGCGCGGGCGAAAGCCCCCCGGCCTCGGCACCCGCGAGGATCCGGCGCGACGCATGGGCCAGCGTCGAGTAGTGCGGGACCTTGCGGAGCCTGAGGGCGCGGCGGAGTTCAGCCCACTCGGCCACGAGCGCGACGACGCCCCGGTAGTCGGTCTTCAGGAACTGCCTCAGCACCAACAAGGCGAAGAGCTGCGGCTGCGTGTAGTCGTGCCGCGACCACCGGCTGCCGTAGTCCGGGAGCGCAGCCCGCCCGGCCGCGATCGCCTCCCGCGCCACCCGGACCGCCGACTTCGACATCTGGCGCATCAGCCGCCTCCCGCGCCCGAACGGGGCGAAAGCCAGCCCAAGCGCCCTCACCGGCGAAGGGTTTCAACAGAGCAAGGCGCTCTCAGAGGGTGTCCGAGAAGCCCGGCGCCGGTGGTGTAGTCTGCCCCCTGGCGGCT
>NZ_BAAAFZ010000042.1:0-1352 GCF_039523795.1 Craurococcus roseus
GCCGCCGCCGCCGTCGCCGGCGAGGACGCCGCCCCGGTGCTGGGCCAGCCCGACGCGCTCGTGGCCCTCCCGAACGTGCAGGGGCAGATGCGGGCGTCGTCGCTGAACGCGGTGGCGGAGTTGGTGGAGAAGCACCCGGGCGAGGCGCTGGCCGTGCTGCGCCGCTGGTTGACGCCGCAGGACGCGGCCGGGGGCGTGTCGTGAGCGCGGCGGCGAGGCTCACGGGTCCGCAAAAGGCGGCCGCCCTGGTGCTGGCGCTGGGCGAGGAGCAGGCCGCGGCGCTGGTCGGCAAGCTGCACGGGGACGAGGTGCGCGACCTCTCCGCCGCCATGGCGTCGCTCGGCGCCGTCCCCGCCGCCGCCGTGGAGGAGGTCTGCCGCGAGTTCGGCGAGGCGCTGGGCCGCGCCGGCCACCTTTTCGGCAGCATGGAGAGCACGGAGCGGCTGCTCCTCAAGGTCCTGCCGCGCGAGCGCGTGGACCAGATCATGGAGGAGATCCGCGGCCCGGCCGGGCGGACCATGTGGGAGAAGCTCGGCAACGTCCCCGAGGCCGTGCTGGCGAACTACCTGAAGAACGAGTACCCGCAAACGGTCGCCGTGGTGCTGTCCAAGGTGAAGCCCGGCCACGCCGCGCGGGTGCTGGCCCTCTTGCCGGAGGGCTTCGCCATGGAGGTCGTCATGCGGATGCTCCGCATGGAGGCCGTCCAGAAGGAGGCGCTGGACGGGGTGGAGCGCACCCTCCAGGCCGACTTCATGTCGAGCCTCGCGCGCTCCCAGCGGCGCGACGCGCACGAGGCGATGGCCGAGATCTTCAACAACCTCGACCGCCATGCCGAGCAGCGCCTGCTCGCCGCGCTGGAAGAGCGCGACCGCACGGACGCCGAGCGCGTCCGCGCCCTGATGTTCACCTTCGAGGACCTGCACCGGGTGGACGGCCCAGGCGTCCAGGCGCTGCTGCGCGCGGTGGAGAGGGACCGGTTGGCGCTGGCGCTGAAGGGCGCTTCCGAGGGCCTGCGCGAGCTGTTCCTCCGCAACATGACGGAACGTGCGGCCAAGCTGCTGCGCGACGACATAGCGGCGCTCGGTCCGGTCCGGCTGCGCGACGTGGACGAGGCGCAGGCGGCGATCGTGCTGCTGGCCAAAGACATGGCGGCGCAGGGCCAGCTCGCCCTTAAGGACACGCGCGAAGAGGAGATGTTGCAGTGAGCGGCGCCACGGTTCCGCACGAATGGGGCGGCGGCCTGGCGCTGCTCGCGCGCCGCCCCGCCGCGACGCCGGCGCACCGCGGCGGCGGGCTCCGGGTCGTGGATTTCGACGCGCCTCCCCCTCCGGAACCGCCGGCCGCGGCGGCCG
>NZ_BAAAFZ010000043.1:0-864 GCF_039523795.1 Craurococcus roseus
CCGCGCCGCCCGCCGTCGCGCCGACGCCGACCGGCGACACCGCCTCGTCGCCCGACGGCGGCTCGAACGCGCTCCAGGCCGCCACGCCCCCGCCGATCGCGTCCGTGGCGCAGGCGGGTGGCGGCGCGGCGGAAGCCGGCGGTGCTGCGGCGGACACTGATGGAGCACCCTCGCCCGTGCCGGCGGAAGCCGCCGCAACGACGGCGCTGGGCGCCGCCGGACCGGGCGTCCAGCGCCGGGCGACGGACCCGATGGCGCCGGCCGCCGCCGCGGACGCGGTGGAAGGGGCGCCGGCGGGGCCGGTGCATGCCCAGGACGCCCCCGCCGACCGGCCCGAGGCGGGCGCCGCCACGCCGCAAGCCCCGCCCTTCCGCGCCGCCGTCGAGGCGACCGCTCCGGATCCGTTCTCGCCCGTCCCCCCGGCGGCGCAGAACGCCCTCGCGCCGGCGGCACCCGCCGGGACGCCGCAAACCGCCGCCGCGGAAGCTCCGGCGCCGGCGGCCCCGGCGGCACCGCCCCCGCCTTCGCCGCCGGTGCGGCAGGTCGCGTCGATCGCCATAGCCCTCGCGCTCGGCACGGGCGGCGCGCCGCGGCTCACCGTGGCGCTAGAGCCGGAAGAACTCGGGCGCGTGGAGATCCGCGTCGAGCGGGGCGCCGCGGACGGCGAGGCGTCGCGCGTGCGCGTGGTCGCGGAGCGGCCGGAAACCCTCGCCCTCTTGCAGCGGGACGCGCGCCAGCTCGACCGCGCCTTGCAGGGCGCCGGCATCGCGCTGGCGGAAGGCGGGATGCAGTTCAGCCTGGCCGGGCGCGAGCAGGGCGCGGCGGGCGGCGGCGGCGCGGAGGACCGCGGCGGCCCGCCGCGGC
>NZ_BAAAFZ010000043.1:882-16435 GCF_039523795.1 Craurococcus roseus
CCGCGGCGGGGAAGCGGCGGCGCGCTGCCGGCGGAGGCCGTCGTCGATTCCGTTCCCGCCCGCCGCGGGGCCGCGGGCCTCGCCTTGCTCGACATCGCCATCTGACGGGAGTTCCACGCCATGACCAACGCTGTCCAAGCCGCATCCGCCGCCCCGCCCGCCGCCACCGCGCAAAAGGGCCGCGCGGCCGGCTTCGGCTCCGACTTCAACTCCTTCCTCACCCTGCTGACCACACAGCTCAAGAACCAGGACCCGACCAAGGCGATGGACGCGCAGCAGATGACGGAGCAGCTCGTGCAGTTCGCGCAGGTCGAGCAGGCGATCTCGATGAACGGCAACATGTCCAAGCTGATCGGCCTGCAACAGGCGGCGCAGCTCACCGCCGCCGCGCCGCTGATGGGCAAGGCGGTGGAGGTGTCGTCCGACAAGCTCTCCTTGCAGGACGGCCGCGCGACGCTGCGCCTGCCCGCCGCCGGCGCCGCCAAGGAAGCGCAAATCGCCGTGCTGGACGCGAACGGCAAGGCGGTCAAGACGGACACGGTGGCGCTGGGCGCCGGCGCGGCCGAGTGGGCGTGGGACGGCCGCGACTCCTCCGGGAAGCGCCTGCCGGACGGCGCTTACTCCTTCGTAGTGTCCGGGCGCGACGCGGGCGGGGGCGCGGCCGCGGTCGAGGCCACGGTGCGCGCCCGCGCCACCGCGGCGGAGCGCGCGGACGGCGGCGACCTCAAGTTGCGCCTCGGCGGCCTGTCCGTCGGCTTCGATGCGGTGCGGGGCGTGGACGGGGGCTAGGCGCCGGCGGGGCTGCGCGGTCGCACCGGAGGCGCCCAGTCTCGCGCATCGGCATAGAACCCGCGGGCGCTTTTGTGTAGCGTTCAGCAACCAGGAGGTGCCGGGTGCCGCGCCTGCTTGGAGGCGCGAGGCATGATGTTGCCGAAGCTGGTTCTCACAGGCGGCGATGGTCCCCCGGTCTCCTTGGATCGCGTCCCGCTCGCGTCGGGAGGCCGCAACGAAGCTTGGTTGCGCGACTTCCTGCTGCGCCACCCCGAAGCGTTGCCCGCGGCGGACATCGATCCGGCCTACGCCGATCCGATTCCGGTTTGCCGCGAGATGGCGACGCCCGCCGGGCCCGTGGACGCCCTGTTCGTGAACCGCGCGGGCGCGCTGGTCGTCGTGGAGTGCAAGCTCTGGCGCAACCCGCAGGCCCGGCGCGAGGTGGTGGGGCAGATCCTCGACTACGCCAAGGAACTCGCCCGGTGGCGATACGAGGATCTGCAACGCGAGGTGTCGCGGGCGCTGCGGCAACCGGGCAACGCCCTGTTCCGCCTCGTTGCCGACCGCCACCCCGGCATGGACGAGGCTGCCTTCGTCGACGCCGTCGGGCGCAACCTGCGCCACGGCCGGTTCCTGCTGCTGGTGGCCGGCGACGGCATCCGCGAAGGCACGGAGGCCATCGTGCAATTCATGCAGGAGCACTCCGGCATGCGCTTCACCTTCGGGCTCGTCGAGATGGCCGGCTACGAGCTGCCGGACGGCCGGCGGCTCGTGCAGCCCCGCGTCCTGGCCCGCACGGTCGCCATCGAGCGCGGCGTGGTGCGCGTCGAAGGCCCTGGAGCCGGGCTGGCCGACATCCTCGCGCCCGACGAAGCGGATGCGGGAACGATGGCCGACGGCGTCCCCGCGAACGGCGACGAGGCGGGCGGCCGCCGGAGCTTCGACCCGGCCGTGCTCGACGCGGACCGCCGTTGGCGCGCCGAGTTCGTCCGCCGCGCCCGCTTCGACGACCCCGACCAGACCACCGGCCGCACCGGCTACGGGCGCGTGTTCCTGCCGTTGCCGATGCGCTGGGCGTGGATGACCGCGTACAGCGCACGGTCCGACAACCGGTGCGGCAACACGCTCGCACTGAAGGGCGACGCGGGCCGCGTGGTCTTCGACGCCCTCGAAGCGGAGCGCGACGCGATCGACGGCGAACTCACGGACGGGATGGAAGGCGCAGAGGTCGCATGGCGGCGCCGTGGCGATCTCCACTGGATCGAAGCGAGCCGAAGCTTCGCGGGCGGGTCGTGGACGGCGGAACAGGAGCCGGCGCAACTGGAATGGCTGCTTGCCGCCACGAACGCTTTCGTCAACGCCTTTCGCCCGCGGATTCTACGCCTCGCTGCCGAGGCGCAGGGCACCGCGGCCTAGATGCCCGAGCGCCGTCAACGCACCAAGGCGCTGGGCGGCGCGCCGGTCGGGGGCGGCGCGGCCGCGCCGGGAGCCCCGCCGGCCAGGCCGCCCGGGGCGTTGGAGGTCGTCGGCGGCGCGGCCATGGCGTTCGCCACCACCGTTCGCACGCCGTCCGCCGCCTCCTCCGCCGCGGCGTAGGCGATGTCGCCCCAGAAGCGGTTCAGGCGCCCGGTCGGCACCTCGTTGAGCTGCGCCACGCGGCCCAGCTCCTCGCCGTCGCGGCGGCTGACGATCCACTGGATCTCGACCCGCTGCACGCCGCGCGCCGGCGGCGTCACCGCGACGTCCGCTTCCACGGCGTAGCTCGCGGCTTCGGCGGTGTCCTGCACGGCGAAGCCTTGCGCGCGGAGCTGTTCGCGGATGCGCGCGCCCAACGCGGCGTTGCCGTCGCCGGGCGCGCCGCGCACGTCGCCCACCCGGATGCGCGGCGGGCCGGCGGCGAGCGACGCGGGGTCGGTCGCCTTGCGCGCGGCCTCCACCTGCAACAGCAGCTTCTGCAGGGCCGGGGCCGCCGACGCCGCCACGGCGGAAAGCGTTTCCGGCGTCGGCTCCGCCCAGTCGCGCAGCGGCACCGGCGCGCCGTCCGCCGCGGCCTGGGGCCGGTTGTCGGCGTCGAGCAGGCGGAAGCGCGGCACCACCGAAGCGCCCCGGCGCTCGGCGGCGATCTCCACCCGCCAATCGAGCGGCAAGGGCGCGTCCGTGGCGACGGCGGGCAGTTCCTGCGCCTGGAGGGCGGCGGCGACCTGGTTGGCCAGAGCCCGCGCCGGGGCGTCCGGCAGCATCGCGCCCTGCGGCGGCGGCACGGCGAGGCGCACCGCGAGCGGCGTCGCCAAGCGCCGCGCCTGCGCGCCCGGGCGGTTGCGGAAGGGCTGCGGCAGGTCGGCGCAGGCGCCGAGGGCGAGCAGCGCCGCGAGCGGCAGCGCCGCGGCCTTCTTACAAAAGGACACAGGACACCAGCACGGCGAGGAGGGTGACGGCGAAGAACTGGACGAGGTAGGGCATGGGTGCGGCGCCGGCGCTCACGCGCCGGCCAGCGCGATGGCGGAGAGCTGGTGGCCGAGCGGCCCGCCCCCGGCCAGGGTGCGGCGGCGGTGGCTGAAGAAGCGCGCCTCGTCCGCGAGCGTGCCCGCCGCCGCCGCCTCCACCGCGGCGAGGCCGAGCGCGCGGAGGCGCGCGGCGCAGTAGCCGGCCAGGTCGAACCGCCAGCGGTCCTCGCGCGCCCCGGGCGCGAAGAAGCGCGCGTCCTCGCCGCTCCGCGCCAGCACGGCGTCCCGCAGGTCCGGCCCGACCTCGTAGCTCTCCTGGGCGATGCAGGGGCCGACCGCGGCGACCACGCGCGCGCGGGAGGCGCCGAGGCGCTCCATCGCTTCCACCGTCGCCTCGATCACGCCGGCCGCCGCGCCGCGCCAGCCGGCGTGGGCGGCGCCGACCACGCCTGCCTCGGGGTCGGCGAAGAGCAGGGGCGCGCAATCCCCGGTGACGATGCCCAGCGCCACGCCCGGGCGGCGCGTCACCGCGGCGTCCGCGGCCGGGCCGGCGCCCTCGGCCCAGCCGGCGGCGTCCACCTCGGCGACCGAAACGCCGTGGACCTGGGTCAGCCCGTGCAGCGCCGCGGCGGGCAGGCCGAGCGCGTCCATGGCGCGGCGGCGGTTCTCCCGCACCCGGTCGCGGTCGTCCTGGCCGGACAGGGAGCAGTTCAGCGAGGCGTAGGCGCCTTCCGACACGCCGCCGCGGCGGGTGAAGAAGCCGTGCCGCAGGCCCGGGAGGGCCGACAGCGCGGGGGTGGTCAGGCGCTCGGCGGTGCCGAGGGGGGCGATGGCGGTGATGACGGTCATGCGGCCTCGAAGCCGGGGGGCGGGGGCAGCGCGGGATCGCACAGGCAGAGCGCCTTGAACAGCCGCCCCATGCGTTCCGGCGCCACCAGCCGCTCCGCGCCCGAAAGGATCAGCCCGGCCTGATCCCGACCCTTGCCGGCCATCTGCGCCGCGCGGGCGAGCACCGCGGCGCGGCTCATCAGGCCGAGCCGTTGCAGGAACAGGCCTTGCGGCAACGGCCCGTGGACGGCGGCGCCGGCCCCGCGCGCGGCGGCGGCGAGGGCCGCGAAATCCACGTGCGCGGTGACGTCGGAGGAGCCGGGATCGGCGAGCGGGTCCGCCGGTTCGTGGCCGCGGAGCGCCTGGAGGCTGTCGCCGAAGCCGCCGGCCGCAGGGCCGTAGTCCAGCGCCAGCGCCGCGCCGCCCTGCGCCGCCAAGCGGGCGCCGAGCGCGGCGGCCAGCGCCCGGCCGGCTTCCGAGACCTCCTGCACGGCGTCCTCCGGGGCGTCGGCGGGGAGCGGCGGCGCGTCGTCCTCCGCCGGGCGTTCGACGAAGGCGCCGTTTGAAACGTGCCGCTCGGCCCAGCCGGCGCCGCGCCGGACGAATTGGCGGATGGGCAGGGCGTCGAAGAATTCGTTGGCCAGCACGATGGCCGGGCCGGGGGGCACTTGGGCGACGTCGTCGTGCCACGCCGCGACCGCGCCGTCGCCGAGCCTCGCCCGCTGCGCCTCCCGCAGCCGGGGCGAGGCCTCCACCAGATGCACGCGGAGCGCCGCGCGGAAGGGGGCGGCCACGTCGGCCGCGGCGCGCAGGGCGTCGGCCATCAGGGTGCCGCGGCCGGGGCCGAGTTCCACCAGCAGCACGGGATCGGGGCGGCCCATCGCCTCCCAGGCCACGGCGGACCAGAGGCCGAGGCACTCGCCGAAGGCCTGGCTGATCTCCGGCGCGGTGGTGAAGTCGCCGGCCCGGCCGAACGGGTCGCGCGCCGCGTAGTAGGCGGAAACGGCGCGGGCCATGAAGCGGTCGAGGCGCTCGGCGGGCGCGGTCATGGCGCGGGGCTGGCCAAGGGGGCTTGGCGGCCGGTGGCGCTGTTTCGGGGCGCCGGGTGACGGGTTCGGACAAATGCCCGAGGCGCGGTTCGACGGGGAGCGGACGGCTGCCGGGCTTCCGGGACGGCGCGCGCGCGTTCCGGACGGGCGCCCCGGCGGCGCTCCGGCCGGGCGCCGAAAGGCGGGGGCGGCGCGGGCCGCCGTCGGCGGGCCGCGCGATCGGCCGCGGGTGCGCGTTCCGGACGAATGGCCCGGCGGCAGCGAGCGAGCGTGGTGGCGGAGGGCGCGGGTGGCGCCGACCGCCGCCGCGCGGCTAGACCGCGGTCGCCCCGAGTGGAAACACCCAGGGCGTGAATCGCCGATCCGGCAAACCCCGGACGCGGTTCGGCCTGACCACGGCCAGGCTGAAAAGGGTCCAAGGCGACGGCGGTTGCGCGTTTCGGACAAATCGCCCGGATGCGATCGCGCTGGGCGCGGAGGGGCGCGCGCCGGCGGCCGGCCGTGCCGGGGGCGGCGGCGATTGCGCGTTTCGGACGAATGCCGCGGCCGGGGTTCGGGCGGGCTTTGGGTCGCGCGGAGTGGTGGACGGCGGCCGCGAGGGCGCGGGGGTGCGCGCGTTCCGGGCCGGTCCGGACGGGGACGCTCCTGGGAGGCGCGGGGAGGCGCGGAGCGGCGGCCGGCGGGCGCGGGCGGGCGCGGGCGGCGAGGCGTCCGCCGAGGTCGGCAGCCGCGACTGGGTGGCCGGTGGGCGGGGACGGGGCGGGTGGCTTGCGGACGCGCATGAGGGTGGATTCCGGAAGGCCGCAAACCTAGAACATTATAGGAACTTAGGCCGGAATGCAACCTTGGAGCGTAGCGGGTAGTGGGTCAGTTTGGAAGCCAGCCCGGAACCGCCATCGTGCTTGTCGGCTGTCAGCAATTGCCTTGCGCTTTCGTCGGCTATGGGCGGGAAGCGGTCCTTCGGGTCGGGCCGCGTGACGGTGACGCTCTTCGCGGCCGCCGTTGCCGACAGCGTCTGAGCGGCCATGCGCGGCGACGCTTGCTGGGCCCTGCCGGGTGTTCCGGTCCCTGACGCCGGGACCCGTTCCGAAGCCGACTGGCCACCCGGTTCTTCAGGTACTCCAGGCCGCCTGCGTCGCCAGCGCGCATTCCTCGATGACCGTCAGCGCGCGCTGCACCGCCTCCCGGCCGATCACGAAGGGATTGGCCGTGCTTCCCTGCAGGCGTTGCAGCTTCTTGTCGGCCTCGTCGTAGCCCGAGTGGTTGGAGAGCAGCACCGTGACGTCCTCGCGGGCGGCGACGCCCTTCGCGCGGCGGGTCCCGGCGATGTAGGACTCGATGCGCTGCATGCGATCCGGCCGCCGACCGAAGTTGAACGCGGTGCCGCCCCAGAGCAGCGCCCGGTGCGCGCGCCGGCCCTCGCGGACATCGAACAGCAGCGAGATCGTGCCCGGGCTGTGGCCCGGCGTCATGAGCACCTCGATGGCGGTGTCGCCGAGGCGGATGGTGTCGCCGTCCTCTACGACCACGTCGCGGCGCGGCGGGCGCCCCCATTGGGGGACGTCGAATTCCAGCTCGGTTTCCAGCATGCGCCAGTCGGCGCCGCTCATCGCCACCTGCGCGCCGTGGCGCTGCTTGAGCCAAGCGGCGCCGCCGTAGTGGTCGCCATGGCCGTGAGTGACGACGACGCGCTTCACCTGCGCGGGATCGAGGTCGAGCCGGCGCAGCCCGCCTTCGATCAGGCGCTCGGCCTCGTCCTCGTTGTTGAGCGCGTCGAGCAGGATGACGCCGCCGCTGGTGGTGAGCGCCCAGGCGCTGACCCATTTGGCGCCGACAAAGGCGAGGTTGTCGAAGGCCTTGGCAGGCGGCGGCGGCGGCTGCGCCATCAGCGCCTCGATGGAGAGCGGCGGCGCGGCGGTGGGGGTGGCGGCCTGGCCGAGCGCGAGCCAGGGGCGGAGGTCTTCGCCGGCGGCGGCGCGGGCGGCGGCCAGATGGCGCGCGACCTCGGGTGATTGCGCGGCGGCGGGGCTGATCGGCAGGGTGCCCAGGCAGCAGGCGCAGCCGAGGGCGAGCAGGCCGCGGCGGGTGGGCGCGACGGCTTCGGCGCGCAACGCGGGGCGGGCACGGCGGTCGGGGAAGGGCATGGCGTCACTCCCTCTCTCGCCGCGAGTGTGCGCGCGCTCGCGGCGCCGCGTCCAATGGTCAAGCGCCATCAAAGCCCCGGCCCGTGCCCGACTAGGGCTTCCCTTCCGGGAGCCTGGCCCTGCCCGCAATGACCGCTTCGGGTCGGAAAATGACCGACCGTCGAGCGGCCGCAACCTCAAAACGGGACACCACCGCGCAGGGGCGACGTCCCGGTTTGGACCCCGGCCTTCGGCCCCGCTGCGACGTTCGGCAGCGGACCGCCGGTTTCCACCCCGGGCGGCCGCGGGAACGGGCCGCGGCTTGGCGGCCCCCGCCCCTGGACCCGACGCCGCGCGCCTTTCCGGGGCGGCCCGCTTCCTGGACCGCCCGCGCCGCCGCGCCTATTCCGCGCGGATGCCGGTTTCCCGCACCAGCGCGCCCCATTCCGCGTGCTCGCGCCGCACGCGCGCGGCGAACTCCTCCGCCGTGCCGCCGCCGATCTCGTCGCCGCGCTCGGCCAGGCGCTGGCGCGGGACCGGGTCCCGGCAGGCCTCGTTCAGCGCCGCGTTCGCCCGCCGCACGATCTCCGGCGGCAGGCCGCGCGGGCCGAACAGGCCGACCCAGGCCGCGACGTGGAAGCCGGGCAGCCCCGCCTCCTCCGCGGTCGGGACGTCCGGGAAGGCCGGGTTGCGGTTGGGGGAGGTGACGAAGATCGGCCGCAGCCGGCCCTCCTGCACGAAGCCGTGGACCAGCGACGGCGCCTCGAACTGCGTCTGGTAGCGGCCGCCGATGAAGTCCTGCAGCGCCGGCCCGCTGCCCCGGTAGTGGACCGTGTTGAAGACCGGGTTGCCGCCGAGGCGCGACCGCAGCTTCTCCGTCGCGGCGTGCACGATGCCGCCGGCGCTGGTGGTGCCGACGTCGATCCCGCCCGGCTGCTGGGCGCGCATCCAGGCGAGCCATTCGGGGAAGGTGCGGACGGGGATGCCGCTGTGGACCAGGAGCACCAGCGGCGATTGCAGCATCAGCCCGATCGGGGTGAGCTCGAGCGGGTCGAAGCCCATCCCCGGCATGGTGTGCGGGTTCAGCGCGAAGGTGCCGACGTTGCCGGCGGTGAGGGTATAGCCGTCCGGCCGGGCGCGCAGCACCTGCTCGACCGCGATGTTGCCGCCGGCGCCGGCGCGGTTCTCGATCGGCACCGGCTGGCCGAGCGCGGCCTGGAGCGCGTTCTGCAGCACGCGGGCGGCGAGGTCGGTCTGCCCGCCGGGCGGGAAGCCGACGATCAGGTTGACCGGCCGCTCCGGCCAGGCGCCGGGGCCGCGGCCGGCCTGGGCGCGGGCGGGGCCGGGGGAGGCGAGCCCCGCGCCGGCGGCCAGCATGACCCCGCGGCGGGACAGGGCCGGACGTCGGGTGCCTCGGATGGTCATGCGGTGTCTCCTCCATGCCCGGCGGCCCTTCGCCGCTCATGCCGGACGCTAGGCATCCCGCGCCGCCCCATCCAGCGCTTTGCGGGGCCGCCCTGCTTTCCGGGCCGTCCGCCTCCGACGCGCCGCACGACCCGACCGGGGCGGCGGCGTCGCTTCGACAGCGAAGAACGGACCAGGGTGTCGGATTGGGGCCGCGGCGCCACCGCGCCGGGGGGAGCGGCGTTCCGGCGCGGACGGCGGCCCGCGTCGCGGAACGGGCCCGGGCGGGGGAGTGGCCTGTCCGGGCGGGGCGGGCCGTGCGATGGGTGGCCCGACCACCTTCAGCGAGGGGCCGAGCGGCATGGCGATCAAGATGACCGACACCACCGAAGGGACCGGCGCGATGGCGCTGGCCGGCAAGACCGTCTCGGTGCACTACACCGGCTGGTTGTTCGACCCCTCCGCGCCGGAGAACAAGGGCCGCAAGTTCGACAGTTCCCGCGACCGCGGCGACGCGTTCAGCTTCGACCTCGGCGCCGGGCAGGTGATCGCGGGCTGGGACCGCGGGGTGGCGGGGATGCGCGTCGGCGGCCACCGCCGCCTCACCATCCCGCCGGAGTTCGGCTACGGCGCGCGCGGCGCCGGCGGCGTGATCCCGCCGGGCGCGACGCTGGTGTTCGACGTGGAGCTGCTCGGCGTGGAGTGAGGCGCGGGGCGCGCGGTGGCCGTGGACGCGGGCAGCAGGGCGCGGGGCCCTGGCGAAGCGCGCGCGGGACACCCGCCCGGTCGCGGGCCGCGGGCCGCGGGCTGCGGGCACGCGGGCGGGGGCCGCGGCCGGGTCCTAGGCCGCTCCGCCCGACCCGGCGCGACCTTCGCCCCTTGCTCGGGCGGCCGGGGATCGGGCGCTTCTGGCCGTCACGCCTCCGACCGTTCCTCCAACCGCCGGGCCGCTCGCTGGAGCCGGGGCCGCACGCGGAGGAACAGGCCGTACAGCCGCTCCAGCCCGGCCAGCACGAAGCGGTTGCGGGCCGCGAGGCCGAGCGGGCGCAGCAGCGGGACGGCGCGCCACATCGCCGCGAAGGCGGCGGCGCCGGAGAGCAGCCGGCCGTCTTCCAGGGCGTGGAAGCGGGCCAGCAGGGCGGAGCGGTCCACCGGGCAGGCCGCGCCCTCCGGCGCCGCGGCTCGGCTCACGTCCACGAAGGCGATGGCGTTGCGGCGGTCGAGCCGGCGCATGAAGGCGATCTCGCGCCGGCAGAGCGGGCAGGCGCCATCGAACCAGACGAGCACATCGGACATGGGCAAGAGATGGGTGCGATCGGGGCGGTGTCACACCATCTCGCGTGAGTACCGACCCATCCCTGCGTCGTTCCTGCGGAAGCGGGGCCCCACGCCGCCCCGCGCCCTGCGCGCGGTCATGATGGGCCTCGCTTGCGCCGGGGCGGCATCGAACGGGGCAGGACGGGACGCGGGCCGGTTGTCAGGCCGCTACACCGGGCGGACATCCAGGCCGGCTCCCAGAGCCGGGCAGGCCCTCGCCAAAGGCTCGAATCATCGGCTGGGCGAGCGCCCTTGGTGCGAGCGGGCTGGGCACGGCCCGGGCCCCTTGATGCGGACGGGCCGGTAGGGGGCGGCGCTCGGATGCGCGCCCCTCGGCCGCTCCGGGCCGCGGCGCGAGGGCTTGCTTGGCGCCTCCCGATGCCGCGCTCAGCGCGCGGACAGGGCCTGCGCGATGGCCTCGCCTTCGGCGTCGGTGCCGCCCGTGGCGGCCGGCTTTCCGGCGCGGCGGTACCAGTAGGCGGCGTTCGGCGCGTCGCCCTCGACGCGGTGCAGCCACGCGTGGACCCAGGCGGCATCGGCGCCGTCGTCGGCCTGGGCGATGCCGTGGGCGGCTTCCCAGTCGCCGCGCAGGCCGAGCCAGAGGGCGCGGAGCAGCGGGGCGTCCGGCGGGTCGGCGCGGTCTCGCAGGCGTTCCGTCATGCCGGGCATGTGGCGCCGGGGCCGGGCGGTTCCCAGGGGCGGCGTCGGCGGGGCGGCCGGAGACCGAGCGCGCCCGGCCGGACGCGGTGTCGACAGGCGGCCGGCGGTGCGCGAGCCTCGGTGCGGGAACGAGTCCGGGAGAGCGTCGCGGCGATGGGCGAGAACGGCACCGGGGGACCCGGCATGGAGGGATGGCCGCGGCGGCGCGCCTTGGCGGCGGGGTTGGCCGGGCTTTCGGCCTTTCCGGCGCGGGGCCAGGAGGCTTGGCCTTCGGGGCCCATCCGCATCGTCGTGCCCTTCGCCCCGGGCGGGTCCACGGACGCGGTGGCGCGCTTGGCGGCGCCGGGCTTGCAGCAGGGCCTCGGCGTGCCGGTCGTGGTCGAGAACCGCTCGGGCGCGGCCGGCAGCCTGGGGGCCGACGCCGTCGCCAAGGCGCGGCCCGACGGGCAGACCTGGCTGCTCACCTTCGACAGCCACGCGGTGCTGCCGGCGCTGCTGCCGCGGCTCCCCTTCGACCTGCGCCGCGACCTCCTGCCGGTGACGCTGATCGGCGGCGCGCCCTACGTGGTGGCGTGCAAGCCCGACAAGCCCTACCGCGGCATCGCGGACGTGGTTTCCGCGGCCAAGGCGCGGCCGGGCGGCGTGAGCTTCGCCTCCACAGGGAATGGCACCATCGGGCACTTGGCGATGGTCCAACTCGGCGAGCGCGTCGGGGTCCGCTTGCAGCACCTGCCCTACCGCGGCGGCGGACTGGCGGTGAACGACGCGGTGGCGGGGCACGTCGAGATGATGATCGGCAGCGCCGCGCTGCTGGCGCCGCAGGTCGCGGGCGGCGCGCTGCGGCCGCTGCTGCAACTGGGCCCGGAGCGCCTGCCGGCGTTGGCGGAGGTGCCGACGGCGGAGGAGAGCGGCTTCCCGGGGCTGCGCGCGGAAGCCTGGTGGGCCGTGTTCGCCCCGGCGGGCACGTCGGCGCCGGTGGTGGCGCGGTTCCACGAGGCGCTTTCGGCGGCTTTGCGCGAGGAGCGCGCCGCCCGCCAGATGACGGATGCGCAGCAGGCGCGGCTGGTGCTGGCGGGCCCCGACGAACTCGCCCGGTTCCTGGACCGCGAGATCGAGACCTGGGGCAAGGTGGTGCGCGAGAACGGCGTCCAGGCCGATTGAGGGCGCGCCGCCGCGCCGGGCGCCTCACGTCAGGAAGGCGCCGCCGTTCACGTGGACGGTCTGGCCGGTGATGTAGCCGCCTTCCGGGCCGACGAGCAGGCGCACCACGGCGGCGACCTCCTCGGGCGTGCCCTTGCGGCGGAGCGGCACGGACTCGTCGGCGCCCAGCCGGGCGGGCATGGGGCCCGCCGAGGCGCCGCGCGCGGTGTCGATCGAGCCCGGCGCGACGCAGTTGCAGCGGATGCCGTGCGGCGCGAGTTCCACCGCGAGCGCCCGCATGAGGCCCTCCAGCCCGGCCTTGGAGGCGGAGACGTGGGCGCGCTCCGGCACGCCGAGGTGGGTCGAGATGCCGGACAGCCCGACGATGGCGCCGCCGCCGCGCCGGGCCATGCGCGGCGCGACCGCCTGCGCCAGGAGGAACGCGCCGTCGAGCGCCACCGACAGGATCTCGCGCCACTCTTCGAACGTCATGGCGAGGAAGGGCGTCCGCCGCCGCAGCCCGGCGTTCGACACCGCGATGTCGATGCCGCCGAGCGCCGCCGCGGCGTCCTCGACCATGCGCGCCACCGCGCCCGGGTCGGAGACGTCGGCGAGGCACGCCAGCGCCTTGCCGCCCATCGCCGCGATCTCGCCCGCGACGGCCTCGACGGCGGCGCGGTCCGAGCGGCCGTTGACCACGACGGCGGCACCGTCGCGCGCCAGGCGCAGCGCGATGGCGCGGCCGATGTTCCGGCCCGCGCCCGTCACCAGCGCGACCTTGCCGTCCAGGGGGCCGCCCGACATGCCCGCTCCTCCTCCGGATGCCGACGGTCGCGGCACGGCTAGCGCGAGGCCTCCGGCCAGGGGAAGCGGATGTTGTTGTCGCGCAGTCCCGCCAGCACGACCTCGATGCCGCCCGACTTCACCATCCATTCCAGGCGGTGGTCGCGGTACTCGCGCCGCCGGCCGCCCGTCTTGTACAGCTCGGCCGACGCCGCCATGCGCGCGGCGGCGCCCTCGAACTCGGCGAAGGTCTCGGCGATGGAAGGCCGCTCCTTGATCCGCGCGTGCCAGCGGGCGAGCGGGCCGCCTGCGGGCGGACCCAGGCCGTAGTGGACGGAGCGGTTGACCATCGGCGCCGCCGCGGCGTCCGCCCAGCCGAAGCGGTCGCCGCCGAACCAGTCCGCGCCGCCGAGGCGCTCGGCGAGCCAGTCCTGGAGCGCGCGCGTCTGTTCCGCCGCTTGCGCCCGGAGCCTGTCGGCGAGTCCGCCGGCGGCGCGGCGGAACCACAGCACCTCGCCGAAGCCCCAGTTCACCGCCTCATACTGGGTGTCGCAGACGTCCTCCGTCATGCGCGCGAAGGCCCTCGCCGCCGGCTCGCGCGGCAGGAGCGGGGGATCGGGCCAGCGCTCCTCGACGTACTCCATGATGACGGTGGATTCGAAGACGCGCGCCTCCCCGTCGATGAGCACGGGCACCTCGGCGCGAGGGTTGGCGGCGGCGAAGGGGGTGCCGGTCTGGCCGGTGCCGAAGTCCTCGGGCAGCTCGGCCCGGAAGGCGACGCCCTTCTCGCGGAGCGCGATCTTGACCTTCTGGGCGTAGGACGAGAGCGGGTGCTCGTAGAGCAGCGGCGTCGTGGGCGGTTCCGCCATCGCCGGTCAGTCCTCGACGCGGACGACGACGCGGCCGCGTATCCGGTTGGCGAGGATGTCGGCCGCGAGGCCGGGCAGCGCGTCGAAGGGCCGGACCTCGTACATCGCCTTGAGCTTGTCCCGGTCCAGGTCGCGGGCCAGCCGCGCCCAGGCGGCGTCGCGCTTGGCCCGCGGCGCGTTGGCGCTCTCGACGCCGAGCAGGGCCACGCCGCGCAGGATGAAGGGCAGCATCGAGCCGGGGAGGTCGGCCGAGCCCGCCAGGCCGCAGGCGGCGACGGCGCCGCCATAGGCGGTTTGCGACAGGGCGTTCGCCAGCGTCTGGCCGCCCACGGAGTCGACGGCGCCGCCCCAGCGCTCCTTCCCCAAGGGCGGGCCCTTCTCCAGCAGGGCGGCGCGGTCCACGAAATCCTGCGCCCCGAGGCCGCGCAGGTAGTCGTGCGTTTCCGGCCTGCCGGTGGAGGCGACGACGCGGTATCCGCCCTTGGCGAGCAGCGCCACCGCCACCGAGCCGACGCCGCCGGAGGCGCCGGTGACCAGCACCTCGCGGCCGGCCTGTTGGACGACGCCCCACGCCTCCAGCGCGTCCACGCAGAGCGCCGCGGTGTAGCCGGCCGTGCCGATCGCCATCGCTTCTTCCAGGGAGAAGGCGTTGGGCAGGCGGGTGAGCCATTCGGGCTTGAGGCGCTGGAAGCGCGCGTAGCCGCCCCACTGCGTCTCGGACAGGCCCCAGCCGTTCACAAGCACCTGGTCGCCGGGCTTCCACTCCGGCGAGCGGGACTCGACCACCGTGCCGGCGAGGTCGATGCCCGCGACCATGGGCAGCTTGCGCGCGATGCGCCCCTTGCCGGTGACGGCGAGGCCGTCCTTGTAGTTCACCGTGGAGAAGGCGACCTCGACCAGCACGTCGTTGTCCGGCAGGTCCGCCAGGGTCAGTTGCTTGAACGCGCCCTTCGGCTTGCCGCCGCCGGCGTCCTCGATGACGAGGGCCTTGAAGCTGTCGGCCACGTGCTCCTCCCTTTTGCGCGTCGAGAGGGGCGGAGGTGTAGCGGAAGGCGGGCGGGTTGGCAGCGGGGGCGGGACCGTGGCCATCATGGGTGCAGAGCGCAATCCGTTCCGCCGAACGCCGGGGTCTGATCCGAGGCCCAGGAACCCGGCCCTCGAGACCCGTCGGTTCTTGTGCCGGTCGTGGTTGGCGGCAGTGACGAGGGCCGCTTCCTTGCGTACATGATGGCCGGGAAGGGCTATGATGGCAGGCGTGAGCAGGAACGGCGCCATGCAAAAGGTCGCCCTGGATGCCAAGGCCTGCGAGGTCTCGGCGGAACTGGTCCACCGCGGCATCGCGGCAGACGCCCGAGTGCACGCGCTGGTCGAGGTCGTGGGCGAGGACGCCGAGCTGCCGCCCATGGCCGCCGTCGCCGAGGCCGGGGGCGCTTTCGACTGGCTCGCCGACGAGCCCGACCTGTACACGGACACCGACCTGCAACGGCCGCCGCGGGCGGGATAGGTGTTCGCCTTCGGCAGCATCGTCCTCGCCCGCTTGCCGTTCACCGACCTGTCCGAGGACAAGCGGCGGCCCGCCCTCGTCGTCTCGCGCGACAACCACCGCCGCGCCGATTTGGTCGTGTGCTTCATCACCTCGGTGCCTCGCACGGGGCCGGATATGGCAGCGATCGCGTCCACCCGCGGCACCGGCTTCAAGGTCCCGTCCGTGACCCGCTTCGGCAAGATCGCCACCCTCACCCCGCCGTCATCACCGGCAAGCTGGGCGACGCCCCGCCCGATTGGCTCGACGCGCACCGGGCCACCTTCTTCGGTGTGTTCGGCTTCGGTGCGCCGTAGCCGGCCTACAGCATACATAGTGCCGGCTCACACGTCAGACCGGCGGTTCGGCGGCCTTCCGCTCTTCAAGCAAACCGGGCAGCGTGAAGGCGTAGGTCAGGAACATCTCGGTGAAGCTGTGAAGGGCCTTGGCTTCTGCTTCCGTGAACGGCTCGTCCTCGTGGGCCGCATCATTGCCGAGTTCGCGGATTTCGTGGGCCCATTCCTTCATGGCAGGCGTGATGCCGATCTCCTGCGGAAGACTCTCAATTCGTTTATAAAGCGTGCCTTTACCGACGGAGTGAAGGCGCTTTGCTCTGTTGAAACCCTGGCCTGCCCTGGGGCGC
>NZ_BAAAFZ010000044.1:0-414 GCF_039523795.1 Craurococcus roseus
CGGAACGCGGCCTCGGCCCCGCCCGCCTCGTGCACGGTGGCGGGCAACGGGCGGAACGCGCCCTCCTCCAGCCGCCGCGCCACGGCCCGCAGCAGCCGCGCCGCCACCGCCGGGCGGGCGCGCGGCAACTCGTCCACGTCCACCGCGAAGAAGGAAGCGTTGCGGCGCAGCGGCCGGAGCGACACGCGGCGCGCTTCCGCGAAGTCGCGCTTGCCCAGCTCGACGAACCGGCCGAAGGGGCGGAGCAGGCCGAGCGAGCGCTCCATCGCGTCGCCCGCCAGCGAGTTGAGCACCACGTCCACGCCGTCGGGCCACTCCGCGCGCAGCGCGTCGGCGAAGCCCGGGTCGCGCGAGTCGAACGCCAGTTCCGCCCCGGCGGCGCGCAGGAAGGCGCGCTTGGCGGCCGTCCCGGCG
>NZ_BAAAFZ010000044.1:420-1116 GCF_039523795.1 Craurococcus roseus
CGCGCCCGCCGCCGCGGCCACCTGCAACGCGGCGAGCCCCACCGCGCCGGCGCCGCCATGCACCAGCACCCGCTCGCCGGGCTCGACGCGCGCCAGATCCTCCAGCGCGTGCACGGCGGTGAGGAAGGCCACCGGCGCCGTGGCCGCGGCCTCCGGTCCGAGCCCCGGCGGCAAAGGCGCCAAGGCTTCGGCCCGCGTCACGGCGTGGGTGGCGAGGGCGCGCGGCGCCACGCCGAACACGCCGTCGCCGGGGCGGAACGCGGCGACCCCTTCGCCCACCGCCTCCACCACGCCGGCGCACTCCATGCCGAGGCCGGGGCCGGCGAAGCCGTGCAGCAGCGCGTCCTCCGGCAGCAGGCCCTGCGCCCACATCAGGTCGCGGAAGTTGAGGCCCGCCGCCTCCACCCGCACGAGCACCTCGCCGGCGCCGGGCGCCGGCGGCTCGAAGGGCCGCCAGCGCAGCGAGTCGAGCTGGCCGGGGTGGCGCACCGCGAGCCGCGACGGGCCGGACGCCGCCGCCGCGGGCCGCGGCGGCAAGGAGGGGCGCAGCCGCGGCACCAGCCGCGCCGACGCGCCCAGCGAAACCTCGGCCTCGCCGTCGGCGTCGTGCAGCAGCTCGGGCACCAGGCGGCGCGCCGCCGCGCCGGCCGAAAGCGACGGGCAAAGGTCGATCCGGCGCGGCTTCAGCCCCGGGTG
>NZ_BAAAFZ010000045.1:0-54429 GCF_039523795.1 Craurococcus roseus
CAGCGGCTCGATCCGCGCGCGCCCGTTCCTCGCCGGCCAAGTCAGGCGGGCAGCGCTTCGCCTTCCGGCCAAGCCCGGCCGTCCGGCTTCGGGCCCCTCGGGCCCACATCCCGGGCTCGGAGCGCCCCCGGCCGGGCCGCCGCAAGGCATCCGCGGCCGGAAGTTTCGGGTCGGGCACGGCCGACGGCGTTCGCGTCGGGGCCCTGGCGCTGGGGGCGATTGGCACCGCGACGCTGCCCATGGCGGCCGTGGCCGCACTCGGCCGCCCGGTCCCGATGGCCGCCCGGCCGGCCGGGCCGCGCCGCCTCCGCCGAGCCCGCCGATCCTTGGCGCGCGCCGACGGCCAGCGGCTCCTTCAGGTCGTGGCGGCCCGGGGCTTCCCTGCCCCTCCGCCCCGACCGTCGCGGCGCCGTGGGGCCGCCGCTTCCTCGGGCAGGGGAAGCCCCCGGCCGCCCTTCTCGAACGGACACTTACGCCACAATCCTAGACCGCCTGCCCGACGCGGACGGGTTGGCGAACTGGACCGCCGCGCGGAACGCCGGCATGGTGAACGCCTTTATCAGCTCGCCGGAGTTCCAGTCCCGCTTCGACGCGCTGTCGAATCAGGATTTCGTGGCGCGGATGTACCCCGCCGCGCTCGATCTCCCGGCGGAGGTCCCGGGGCTGGCGGCGTGGACCTCCCGCGCTCGACAACAGCGCGCTCTCACGCCGCGACGTGGTGCAGGGCTTCGCCTACAGTGACGAGATGACCCAGAAGCTGATGCCCCTCGTCAGTGACGGCATCGCCTTCGCCTGACCGCGGAGGGTCGCGGACGTCAGTTCGCCCGCAGCGCCCGCGGCAGATCCGCCACCGCCCGGTCGATCAGCGCCGCGTCGGCGTTGGCGTCCAACCGCTCGGCGATCACGGTCCGCGCCGCGGCGGTGGCGACTTCGGCCGCCGCCGCGCGCACCTCGGCCAGGGCGCTGACTTCCGCGGCGCCGATCCGCTCCATCGCCATGCGTTCGCGCCGCTTGGCCGCGGCTTCCGCTTCCGCCGCGGCGGAAGCGCCGGCCCGCTCGGCCTCGGCCTTGGCGCTGGCCACCATCGCCTCCGCTTCGCGCAGCGCCGCGGCACGGTCGGCCTCGGCCTGCTTCAGCATGGCTTCCGCTTCGCTCCGCAGCCGCGAGGCTTCGGCGAGTTCCGCCCGGACGCGCTCGGCGCGCGCGTCGAGCGCGTCCGTCAACGCGGTCCAGATCCTGCGGCCGACCAGCAGCAGGAAGAGGACGAAGCTGACCGCGACCCAGAACTTCGGGTCGAGCCAGAAGTGCTCGTAGTGGTGTTCCATCAGGCCCGTCCCCGCGCGGCTAGTTCGCCGTCCACGGCACGTTCCACCGCGGCCCGGTCCGTCCCGGCGCCGACCAAGCGGGACACCAGCGCCTCGGCCGTGTCCGCCGAAACTTGGCGCAGCGCGCCCATGGCGCTGTCCCGCGCCGCGGCGATGCGCTTCTCCGCCTGCTCGATCTGCGCGTTGAGCCGGGCGTTCGCCTCCTCCGAGCGCGCCGCGGCCTCGGCCTGGGCACGCTGCACGGCCTCGGCGATGGCCGCCTGGCCCTCGGCGCGCGCCTTCGCTGTGGCGGCGCGGTGCTCAGCCATGGCCTCGTCGGCGCGCGCCTTGGCGGCCTGCGCCGCTTCGAGGTCGCCGTCGATGCGCCGCTTCCGCTCCTCCAGCACCGACGCCACGCCCGGCAGCGCCACTTGGTGCATGACGACGTAGAGCAGGCCGAAGATGATGAGCAGCCACACCACCTGGGAAATCACCAGCGGGTGGCCGAAGTTGAGCTGCGGCATGCCGCCGCCCGTGGCGCCGGGGTGCTCTTCCGCGACCTGCGCCAAGGCCGCCGGCACGGCGGCGAGCAGCGCCAAGCCGGCGATGGCGGCGGCCGCGGCGACGAGCCGGATGCCGTTCCTCATGCCCGTTGTCCGGGCGGTCGGCGTTTGCCGCACGACCGCCCGCCTCCTCAGGTGAACAGGATGAGGAAGGCGATCAGCAGCGCGAACAGCGCCACCGCTTCCGTCAGCGCGAAGCCCAGGATGCCGATCGGGAACACGGCGTCGCGGGCGCCCGGGTTGCGGGCGACGGAGGAGACCATGGCGGAGAAGATGCTGCCGATGCCGATGCCGACGCCGGCGAGGGCGATCACGGCGATGCCGGCGCCGAGCGCCTTGTAAGCGGCCACGAGAGCGGCGGGATCCATGGCAAGTCCTTTCTTGGGGTGGGTAGAGGGGGAAGGGCCGCAGCGGACGTCAGTGCAGATGCACCGCGTCGTGCAGGTAGATGCTGGTCAGGATGGCGAACACGTAGGCCTGCAGGAAGGCCACCAGCAACTCGAACCCGACCAGGGCGACGTTGACGGCGAGCGGCAGCGCCGCGCCGAGGATGCCGACGATCCCGGCGGCGGAGCCGATCATCACCACGAAGGTGGCGAAGACCTTCAGCATCACGTGGCCGGCGACCATGTTGGCGAACAAGCGGACCGAAAGGCTCACCGGCCGCGAAAGGTAGGAGATGATCTCGATCGGGATGATGAGCGGCGCCAGCAGCTTCGGCGCGCCCTCGGGGAAGAAGTAGGAGAAGAAGTGCGTGCCGTGGATCGCCAGCGCCACAACCGTCACCAGGATGAACACCACCGCCGCCAACGCGAAGGTGACGGCGATATGCGAGGTGAAGGTGAAGGCGTAGGGCAGCATGCCCAGCAGGTTGCCGAACAGCACGAACATGAACAGCGAGAACACGAAGGGGAAGAAGCGCTTTCCTTCGTCGCCCACCTGGCCCACCACCAAGTCGTGGACGAATTCGTAGGCGGATTCCGCCACCGCTTGGAGCCGCCCCGGCACCACCGCGCGGCGCGACATGCCCCAGATCATCAGCCCAGTGATCAAACCGACCGCCAGCAGCATGTGCGCGCTGGCCTGGCTGAAGCCGACGGAACGGCCCACAGCGCCGAGCACGGGCACCAGCTCGAACTGGCTCAGGGCGTCGATCGCTTTGCCTTCGGCGGCCACGGGCGGACTCTCCAGGGTGCGTCTATTCGCGTCGGCCGCGCCGCGGACTGAACAAGCGGTACACGTTCAGGATCCCGGCCGCCGAGCCCGCCACGAAGAACAACAGGAAGAGCCAGGGCCAAGTCCCGAGCCAGCGGTCCAGCAACAGGCCGATGACGATGCCGACCACCAAGGCCGACACCACCTCCACGCCCGCGCGGAAGCCGATGCCCCAAGGGCCGGTCGGGAGGCCGCCGCCGGAGGAACCGGCCGGCTTGTCCAAGCCCTGTCGGGCCCGCGCTTCCCGGAGCCGCCGCTCGAAGCCGTCGCGCTCGTCGCCCAAACTCTCTCCCCCGCCGGTTCTCCGCCGGAAGGCAGGGGGCGGATAAGCCCCGCCCCGCGGCGTGTCAAGCAAGCGGCCGGCCCGACCGCGCGCCCTTCACTGCGCTGCTGCGGCGGCGTCCGCGGCGGCGAAGGCGCCGCTCTGCTGGCGCCACAGCCGCGCGTAGGCGCCGTCGCGCCGGAGCAGCGCCGCGTGCGTCCCTTCCTCCGCGATCCGGCCACGCTCCAGCACCACCAGCCGGTCCATGCGCGAGAGCGTCGAAAGCCGGTGCGCGATGGCGATCACCGTCTTGCCCGCCATCAACTCGTCGAGCCGCTCCTGGATCGCCGCCTCCACTTCGGAGTCGAGCGCGCTGGTCGCCTCGTCCAGCACCAGGATGGGCGCGTCCTTCAGCAGCACGCGGGCGATCGCTACCCGCTGGCGCTGCCCGCCGGAGAGCTTCACGCCGCGCTCGCCCACATGGGCGTCGTAGCCCGCGCGCCCGCGCCAATCGCGCAGTTCGCGGATGAAGCCGTCCGCCGCCGCCCGCTCGGCCGCCGCTTCGATCTCCGCCTCTGCCGCGTCCGGCCGCCCATAGCGGATGTTGTCGCGGACGGAGCGGTGCAGCAGCGCCGTGTCCTGTGTGACGACGCCGATGGAGGCCCGGAGCGACTCCTGCGTCACCCCCGCAACATCCTGCCCATCGACCAGGATGCGACCCTCTTCCGGTCGGAAGAAGCCGAGCAGCAGGTTCACCAGGGTTGATTTGCCAGCGCCGGAGTGGCCGACGAGGCCGACGCGCTCGCCGGGCCGGATGCGGAGGTCCAGCCCGTCCAGCACGCCTATGCCCTCGCGCCCATAGCCGAAGCGCACCGCCTCGAACCGGATCTCGCCGTGCGGTACGCGCAGCGGCACCGCGCCGGGCGGGTCCGGGGCGGTGGGCGGGACGGCGATGGAACCCATCGCTTCCTGCACCACGCCGATGCTCTCGAAGATCGAGGTGACGTTGAATGCCACCCAGCCGGAGATGTTGGCGATCTGCCACGCCATCGGCACCGCCGTCGCCACCGCGCCGACGCCGATCTCGCCCTGCGTCCACAGCCACACCCCCACCGCCGCCGTGGACGTGACCAGGGCGGCGTTGAGCGTCGCCAGCGCGAAGCCGTTCAGCGTCACCAGCCGCATCTGCCGCCGGAACGCCTCGGTGAGCGCCAGCACACCGTCCCGCGCGTAGGCGTCCTCCTCCCGCGCGCGGGCGAAGAGCTTCACCGTCTGGACGTTGGTGTAGCTGTCCACCACCAGCCCGGTCAGCGCGCTGCGCTGCGCCGAGGCCTCGCGCGAACGGTCGCGCATCCGCGGGACGATGGCGCGGAGCAGCAGGGCGTAGAGGGCGAACCACGCGACGATGGGCAGCGCGAGCCGCCAGTCCGCGTCGCCGAGCAGCAGCAGCGCCGCGGTGCCGTAGACCAAGATGTACCAGACGGCGTTGACCACCTGCACCACGCTCTCGCGCAGGGACGGCCCGGCCTGCATCACCCGGTTGGCGATCCGCCCCGCGAAGTCCTCCTGGAAGAACGGCAGCCCCTGGCGGATGACGTGCCAGTGGCTCTGCCAGCGGATCATGGAGGTGACGTTGGCGTTGATGCCCTGCTGCGTGATCAGGTTCTGCAGCAGGAGCGCCAGCGGCCGCCCCACCAGCAGCAGCGCCGCCATGCCCAGCAGGACGGGCCAGGCCTCGTCCCACAGCCGGTCAGGCGCGTGCGTCGAGAGCAGCGACACCAGCGTGCCGATCATGGTCGGGATGGCGGCGTCCACCAGCGCCACCAGCAGCCCGGCGACGAAGAGCGCGGCGAACAGCCCCCGCGCCTGGCCGACGAAGTGCTTGTAGAAGCCGGCCAGCGTGCGCGGCGGCGGCGTTTCCGGCACCGGCCTGCCGAGGAACCTGGCCGCGTGGCGGCCGGGCGGGGCGACCGGGTCGAGGAGGGATTCGAAGAAGCGGAACAGCATGGGTCGAGCGACACATGGCGGCCGTCGCCGCCCCCTTCAACGTCCGGTTCAACACGCCGCGAACGTTGCGCGGCGGGCGCGACCCCCGCGGCGGCGCTTCCAGGGGCTCGCCTTCCCGTGCCACGCCCCAACGGCGAGCCGGCGCAACGAACGGCCGCGAAGGGAGGTCTTCGATGGTCGAAAGCAAGCGGCCCGCGCCTGCGGGCAGCGGTGCCATGCGCCGGAGGGCGGCTTGGGCGGCTTCGCCGCGGCGGGCCTACTCGGCGCCGAGGCCCGCGCCCAGCGCGGCGGGGCCGCATGGCCCACGGGCTGCGTCCGCTTCATCGGCATCTTCCCGCCTGGCGGCGGCACCGACATCCTGTCGCGCATCTGGTGCGCCAAGATGGCCGAGATCGCCGGCCACCAATTCGTCGTCGAGAACCGCAGCGGCTCCGCCGGCAACGTCGGCGCCGACGCCATCGCCAAAGCGCGGCCGGACGGCGCCACCGTCGGTCTCGGCGGCATCGCGTCGCACGCCATCGCGCCCACGCCCTACGCCAGCCTGCCTTTCGACCACCGGCGCGATTTCGCCCTGGTTTCCGGCCTTTGGCGGCTGCCGAACATGCTGGTGGTGAACAACGACCTGCCGGCGCGCACGGTGCCGGAACTGATCGAAGTGGCGAAGTCGCGCCCCGGCGGCCGCCAGCTTTCCTGCGCTTCCGCGGGCGCCGGCACCACGCTGCACCTCTCGGGCGCGATGTTCGCGCACATGACCGGCGCGCCGATGCTGCACGTCCCTTACCGCGGCGGCGCGCCCGCGATGGTGGACGTGATCGCCGGCCGCTTGGACATGATCTTCGACAACATCCCCGGTGCCCTCGCCCAAGCCCGCCAAGGCAAGGTCCGCCCGCTCGCCGTCACGGGCAAGGAGCGCAACGCCGCCGCGTCCGACGTGCCGGCGCTGGCCGAGCACCTGCCCGGCTTCGACATCGTGTCCTGGACCTGCCTGGCGGCCCCGGCCGGCCTGCCGCCCGGCATGGCGGCGCGCATGAATTCGCTGACGCGCCAAGCGCTCGCGGGCGAGGAATTGCGCCGGAGCTTCGCCGACCTCGGCGCTGCTCCGTGGTGGACGGCGGCGGAGGATCTGGAAGCGTACCGCACTGCCCAGGAAGCGGCGCTGCGGCCGCTGATCCTGGCTTCGGGGGCACGGGTGGAATGACAGGGCGGCGGCCGGGGCTAAGCCTGGACTCTCGCTCGCGTCCAGCGCGTCGGTGGGCGCGGCGACCCCGGCAGGGTCGTGGACTGGAGCGTTCGGCCGAACGGCACCACGGCGGATCGCCCGTACACGCCGTCCGCTGGCGACCAAAACTGGCGCGCAACGTGGGCGGGAGGGATCGACCATCCGATACTCACCGTCGAAACGGGGCAGACGAGCGAGTAGGCCGCGCATCGCCCGTCGACGCCCGAGCCGTGCGTTTCGTCAGGGGCGAGGGCGCATTGGGGCAAGGAATAACCGGCCACAGCACCGAGGTTCGGCGGCCCTGCGGCGGGCGGCGGCTCCGATGAGGGGCAAACCGGGCCGACGGACCCGCTGAGGCGCCGGGCACCGCGGAGGCCGCAGCCGGGATGGGCCTTCCCCGGGGCAAGGGCTGCCCGCGGCCGGTGGGCGGTTGGGCGGGGCACCGCGCGCTCGCCGAGCGAGCGCCCCCTTTGCGGCGAACGGGCGTGCCGGCCCCGCGGGCGGCGGGTATGGCGCCCGCCGCGCTGCCGCCGCAAGCCGTTACGGCCGCCGCTCGCTTGCGCGCCGCGCGCGCGGCGCATAAGTCGGGGTGAACGAACGAGGAGACGGGGTCATGGCCCAGGCAGCGGAGACCGCCACCGCCAACAAGGGGCGCCGGCCGCAACGCGCCGCGGAAGGCAGAAGCCCCGTGATGGCGCCGGAGCAGCTCCGCCAAGCCTACCGCGACATGCTCCTGATCCGCCGCTTCGAGGAGAAGGCCGGCCAACTCTACGGCATGGGGCTCATCGGCGGCTTCTGCCACCTCTACATCGGCCAGGAAGCCATCGTGGTGGGGATGCAGGCCTGCCTGGAACCGGGCGACCAGGTCATCACCTCCTACCGCGACCACGGCCACATGCTCGCCACCGGCATGGAGGCGCGCGGGGTGATGGCGGAGCTGACAGGGCGCTCCGGGGGCTACTCCAAGGGCAAGGGCGGCTCCATGCACATGTTCAGCCGCGAAAAGGGCTTCTACGGCGGCCATGGCATCGTCGGCGCGCAGGTCTCGCTCGGCACCGGCCTCGCCTTCGCCAACTGGTACCGCGAAGGCCGCAACGTCGCCTTGACCTATTTCGGCGAGGGCGCCTCCAACCAGGGCCAGGTCTACGAGAGCTTCAATCTCGCCGCTCTGATGAAGCTGCCCTGCATCTACATCATCGAGAACAACAAGTACGCCATGGGCACGAGCCTGGAGCGAGGCAGCGCTTCCCGCGACCTGTCCAAGAACGGCGAGCCTTGGGGCATCCCCGGCGAGCAGGTGGACGGCATGGACGTCATGGCGGTGAAGGAGGCCGGCGAGCGCGCCGCCGCCCACTGCCGCGAGGGCAACGGCCCATACCTTTTGGAGATGAAGACCTACCGCTACCGCGGCCACTCCATGTCCGACCCGGCCAAGTACCGGAAGCGGGAGGAGGTGCAGCAGATGCGCGAGCAGTCCGACCCGATCGAGCGGGTCCGCAAGCACCTGCTGGGGAACGGCGCGGACGAGGCCGAGCTGAAGAAGATCGACGACGAGATCAAGGCGATCGTGCAGGACGCCGCCGATTTTGCCCAATCCAGCCCCGAGCCGGACGAGAAGGAGCTGTGGACCGACGTGCTGATCGAGCAAGGGGCGCGCTGAGATGGGCACGCAGATCCTGATGCCGGCGCTGTCGCCCACCATGACGGAGGGCAAGCTGGCGCGCTGGCTCAAGCACGAAGGGGACGAGGTCCGCGCCGGCGACGTGATAGCCGAGATCGAGACCGACAAGGCCACGATGGAAGTCGAGGCCGTGGACGAGGGCAAGCTCACCCGCATCATCGTCCCGGAGGGCACGGAAGGCGTCTCGGTCAACAGCCCCATCGCCGAGCTGAACGGCGGCGGCGAGGCGGCGGCGCGGCCGCAGGCGCCCGGCTCGGACACCAACATGCCGCAGCACCCGGCGCCGCCTGCCGCCGCGCAGCCCGGCGAGACCGGCCAAGTGGCGAAGCAGGCCGAGGACCACGGCGCGGTCGCCGCCCGCGGCGCCGAGAAGGGCGAGGGCGCCGCCAAGACCGGCGCCGGCGAGCGGATCGTCGAGCCGGAGAAGGATTGGGGCCCGACCAAGCCCGTCACCGTGCGCGAGGCGCTCCGCGACGCCATGGCGCTGGAGATGCGCGCCGACAAGGACGTGTTCCTGATGGGCGAGGAGGTCGCCCAGTATCAGGGCGCCTACAAGATCAGCCAGGGCCTGCTGGACGAGTTCGGCCCGCGACGGGTGATCGACACGCCCATCACCGAGCACGGCTTCACCGGCATGGCGGTGGGCGCGGCGATGACCGGCCTCAAGCCGATCGTCGAGTTCATGACCTTCAACTTCGCCATGCAGGCGATCGACCAGATCATCAACAGCGCCGCCAAGACGCTCTACATGAGCGGCGGCCAGCTCGGCTGCCCCATCGTCTTCCGCGGCCCCAACGGCGCCGCCGCGCGCGTGGCCGCGCAGCACAGCCAGGAGTACGCCTCCTGGTACGCCCACGTCCCTGGCCTCAAGGTGCTGGCGCCGTGGTCGAGCGCCGACGCCAAGGGCCTGCTCCGCGCCGCCATCCGCGACCCGAACCCGGTGATCTTCCTGGAGAACGAGATCCTCTACGGGCAGTCCTTCGAGTGCCCGACCGCGGAGGATTTCATCCTGCCCATCGGCAAGGCCAAGGTGGAGCGCAAGGGCAAGGACGTCACCATCGTCGCCTTCTCCGTCTCCGTGACCTGGGCCATGCAGGCGGCCGAGGAGCTGGCGAAGCAGGGCATCGAGGCGGAGGTCATCAACCTCCGCTCCATCCGCCCGCTGGACAGCGAAACCATCGCCGAGTCCGTCCGCAAGACCAACCGCATCGTCACGGTGGAGGAGGGCTGGCCCTTCGCCGGCATCGGCGCCGAGATCGGCATGCAGGTGGTCGAGGCCGCCTTCGACTACCTCGACGCGCCCCCGGTGCGGGTCACGGGCCTCGACATACCGATGCCCTACGCGGCGAACCTGGAAAAGCTGGCCTTGCCCTCGCCGGCGCAGATCGTCGATGCCGTCAAGCGCGTGACCTACAAGCAGTAAGGGCGGGACCATGGCAACCAACATCCTGATGCCCGCCCTGTCGCCCACCATGACGGAGGGCACGCTCGCGCGCTGGCTCAAGAAGGAAGGCGACGAGGTCAAGGCCGGCGACGTGATCGCCGAGATCGAGACCGACAAGGCCACCATGGAGGTCGAAGCCGTGGACGAGGGCGTCCTCGGCCGCATCCTGGTCGGCGATGGCACGGAAGGCGTGAAGGTCAACGACCCCATCGCCGTGCTGGTGGAGCCGGGCGAGGCGGTGCCGGAAGGCAACGGCGGCGGTGCCCCCGTCCCGCAAGCCAAGGCGCCAAAGGACGGCGGCGGCGAAACCGCGCAGGCCAGCGCGCCCGCGCAATCCGCCTCCGAAGGCGCGGCGGCGGAAGGCGTCGCGGCCAGCGGCGGCAAGGTGGCCGGCGCCGCGGAGCAGCCCGTCTCCATGCCGTCCGGCGGCGGCGGCCAGCAGCAGCAGCAGCCTTCGCAAACCCCGGCGCCCAAGCCCAACGGCCATGCGGGCGAGGGCGGCGAGCGGGTCTTCGCCTCGCCCCTCGCGCGCCGCATGGCGCAGCAGGCCGGGTTGGACCTCCAGCGCATTCAGGGCAGCGGCCCGAACGGCCGCATCGTCAAAGCCGACATCGAAGCGGCGATGACCCGCGGCCCGCAGCAGCCCGCGGCGCAGCAAGCCCCGGCCGCGCAAGCGCCCCAGCCGGTCTCGGCGCCCGCCCCGCAACCGGCGCCCAGGCCCGCCGCGCCGCCGCCCTCCGCCCCGCACAAGGCGGTGCCGAACAGCTCCATCCGGAAGGTCATCGCCCGGCGCCTGTCCGAGTCGAAGCAGACCATCCCGCACTTCTACGTCTCGATGGACTTCCACATCGACGCGCTGCTCAAGCTGCGCGCCGACCTGAACGCGAAGTCGCCGAAGGAGAAGGGCGCCTTCAAGCTCTCGGTCAACGACCTCGTCATCAAAGCCGTGGCCACCACGCTCCGGCGCTACCCGGACGTCAACGCCATGTGGACGGACGACGCCATCCTCCAGTTCGAGGACGTGGACGTCTCGGTGGCGGTGGCCACGCCGACCGGCCTCATCACGCCCATCATCCGCAAGGCGGACATGAAGGGCCTGGCCGCCATCTCCAGCGAGATGAAGGACCTCGCCGCGCGGGCCAAGGCGAACAAGCTCAAACCCGAGGAGTTCCAGGGCGGCGGCTTCTCCATCTCCAACATGGGCATGTACGGGGTGCGCGACTTCTCGGCCATCATCAACCCGCCCCAAGCCGGCATCCTGGCGGTGGCGGCCGGCGAGCAGCGGCCGGTGGTGAAGGACGGCGCCTTGGCCGTCGCCACGGTGATGGGCTGCACCCTCTCCGTGGACCACCGCTGCATCGACGGCGCACTGGCGGCCGAGTTCATGCAGGCGCTGAAGGGCGTGATCGAGGACCCGCTGAGCCTGATGCTGTGACGCCGGGGCGGTGCTGGACCACGTCTCCATCACCGCGCCGGATCTCGGCGCAGCGGCCCGGTTCTACGACGCGGTGATGGCCGCGCTCGGCGTGCCCTGCGTCGGCCGCACAGATCGCTGGATCGGCTACGGCGAGCGGGCCGACGCGGAGCACCCAGGGCGGTGCTTCATCGCCCTGTACGCCGGGCCTGCGCCGGAGCCCGCCTCGCGCCGCCACTGGTGCTTCAAGGCCCGCGACCGTGCCGCCGTGGACGCGTTCTGGCGCGCCGGCCTCGACGCCGGAGGCGCCGACGACGGCGCGCCGGGCCTCCGGCCGCACTACCACGCCCACTACTACGGCGCCTACTTGCGCGACCCTGCCGGCAACCGGGTCGAGGCCGTGTGCAACGAGGCGTTGTCCCGTTGAACGCCGGCTTCCTCCTGCGCGACGCCGAGCCGCGCGACCTGCCCACGGTGGTCCGCCTCGTCCGCGCCCTCGCGCGGTACGAGAAGCTGGAGCACCTCGCCCGCGGCACGGAAGAGTTGTTCGGCCGCGCCCTGTTCGGCACGCCGCCCCGAGCCTTCGCCCTCATCGCCGAGGGCCCGGGCGGCGAAGCGGCCGGCTTCGCGCTCTGGTTCTACAGCTTCCGCACCTTCCAGGCGCTGCCCTGCCTCTACGTCGAGGACGTCTACGTGGAGCCGGAGCGCCGCGGCTCCGGCCTCGGCCGCCTGATCTTCGCCGACCTCGCCCGCCGCGCCCTCGCCGAAGGCTGCGACCGCATGGAGTGGTCGGTGCTCGACTGGAACGCGCCTTCCATCGCCTTCTACGACCGCATCGGCTCCCGCCCGCGCGAAGGCTGGACGCTCCGCGTGCTCACCCAACCGGCGCTGGGCGCGCTCGCCGGCGCCGCCGCTGCCTGATGCGCGCGTTCCCTGCCTCGCTGCACAACCGGCATCAAGGCACTAGATAAACACCGACAACCTCGTGGCATGCCCGCCCCGGCGGCGGGACCGAAGGGAAGAGAGATGGCCGAGCAGACCTTCGACCTCATCGTGTTGGGCGGCGGCCCCGGCGGCTACGTGGCGGCCATCCGCGCCGCGCAGCTCGGCATGAAGGCCGCCGTGGTGGAACGCGAGCACCTGGGCGGCATCTGCCTCAACTGGGGCTGCATCCCCACCAAGGCGCTGCTCCGCTCCTCCGAGATCAACCACCTCCTGCACACGCTCGACGCCTACGGCTTCGGCGCCGACAACATCCGCTTCGACATCGGCAAGGTGGTGAAGCGCTCCCGCGCCGTCGCCAACCAGCTCTCCGGCGGCGTCAAGCACCTCCTGCGGAAGAACAAGGTCACGGTGTTCGACGGCCACGGCAAGCTCGCCGGCAAGGGCAAGCTGGCCGTCGCCAAGGACGGCAAGGCGGTGGCCGACCTCTCGGCCAAGCACATCATCCTCGCCACCGGCGCCCGCGCCCGTCAGCTCCCCGGCCTGGAGACGGACGGCAAGCTCATCTGGAGCTACCGCGAGGCGATGGTGCCGCCCCGGATGCCGAAGAAGCTGGTGGTGGTCGGCTCCGGCGCGATCGGCGCCGAGTTCGCCTCCTTCTACCTCAACATGGGCGCCGAGGTGACGCTGATCGAGGTGCTGGACCGCATCCTGCCGGTGGAGGACGCGGAGATCAGCGCCTTCGTCCGCAAGAGCTTCGAGAAGCAGGGCATGAAGATCCTGACCGCCGCCAAGGTGCAGGGCGTCAGGAAGGAGGGCGACGGCCTCACCGCCGTCGTCGAGGCCGGGAACAAGGTCCAGGAGATCAAGGCCGACCGCCTGATCTCCGCCGTGGGCATCGTCGGCAACGTCGAGGACATCGGCTTGGAGGGCACCGGCGTGAAAGTCGAGAAGACCCACGTCGTCATCGACGAGTGGTGCCGCACCGGCGAGCCCGGCGTCTACGCCATCGGCGACCTCACCGGCGCCCCCTGGCTCGCGCACAAGGCGAGCCACGAGGGCGTCATCTGCGTCGAGAAGATCGCCGGCCTCAACGACGTCCACCCGCTCGACGTCGGCAACATCCCCGGCTGCACCTACTGCCGCCCGCAGGTGGCCTCCGTCGGCATGACGGAGGAGGCCGCGAAGCAGGCCGGCAAGCAGGTCAAGGTCGGCCGCTTCCCCTTCATCGGCAACGGCAAGGCCATCGCCATGGGCGAGCCGGAGGGCATGGTGAAGACGGTGTTCGACGCCAAGACCGGCGAACTGCTCGGCGCCCACATGGCCGGGCCGGAGGTGACGGAGATGATCCAGGGCTACACCGTCGCTCGGACGCTCGAGACCACCGAGACGGACCTGATGAACACCGTCTTCCCGCACCCGACCGTGTCCGAGGCGATGCACGAGGCCGTCCTTGATGCCTACGGCCGGGTGATCCACATCTAGAAGCGAACGAAGCGAACGAAGCGACAGGATCATCGCGGCATGGCGACCCGAATCGTGGTCGATCACCGGGAGGGCGGGGCCGCCGTGCTCCGCCACCCGGAAAAGGCGCACCGCCCCGACAACCCGATCCGGCGCAAGCCGGACTGGATCAGGGTCAAGGCGCCCACCCACCCGGTCTACCACGAGACCCGGGCGCTGATGCGCGAGAACCGCTTGGTCACGGTGTGCGAGGAGGCGGCCTGCCCGAACATCGGCGAGTGCTGGTCGCAGCGCCACGCCACCATGATGATCATGGGCGACACCTGCACCCGCGCCTGCTCCTTCTGCAACGTGGCGACCGGCATCCCCCGGGCGCTGGACGCGGACGAGCCGCGTCGCGTGGCGGACGCGGTCGCCACCCTCGGCCTGCGCCACGTGGTGGTGACGAGCGTGGACCGCGACGACCTGCCGGACGGCGGCGCCGAGCACTTCGCGCGGACGATTCGCGCCGTCCGCGCCGCCGCGCCCGGCACCACGATCGAAGTCCTCACGCCCGACTTCCTACGCAAGGACGGCGCCCTTGAGGTGGTGGTCGAAGCCTGCCCCGACGTGTTCAACCACAACCTGGAGACGGTGCCGCGCCTCTACTTGCCCGTCCGGCCCGGCGCCCGCTACTTCCACTCGCTCCGGTTGCTGGACCGGGTGAAGGAGCTCGACCCCTCCATCTTCACCAAGTCCGGCCTCATGGTCGGCCTGGGCGAAGCCTGGGGCGAGGTGCTCCAGGTGATGGACGACCTCCGCAGCGCCGAGGTGGATTTCCTGACCATCGGCCAGTACCTCCAGCCCACGGTGAAGCACGCCGCGGTGGACCGCTTCGTGGAGCCGGCGGAATTCGAGGACTACGCCCGCATGGCGCGCGGCAAAGGTTTCCTGTTGGTCTCGGCCACGCCGCTGACCCGCTCCTCCTACCACGCAGACCGGGATTTCGCGGAGTTGCGCGCCGCCCGCGAACGCCGCCTCGCCTCGGCCGTTACCGCTGCCTGATGCCGACCCACGCCGAGAAGCGACTCCTCCGCTACACGCCCGAGCAGATGTTCGACCTGGTCGCGGACGTGCGCCGCTACCCGGAGTTCCTGCCCTGGTGCGTCGGCGCCCGCATCGTCTCCCGCTCGGAGAAGGAGGTGGTGGCCGACCTCACCATCGGTTTCAAGATGTTCCGCGAGAGCTTCCGTAGCCAAGTGACGATGGAGCGGCCCGAGCACATCCACGTCCGCTACCTGAACGGCCCCTTCCGCTACCTCAACAACCATTGGCGCTTCCTGCCGCACGAACAGGGCACGGAGGTGCGCTTCTTCGTGGACTTTGAGTTCCGTTCCCGCCTGCTGCAAGCCGTGATCGGCACGGTGTTCGAGCAGGCCGTCCGCGTCATGGTCCGCGCTTTCGAGCGGCGGGCGATGATCCTATACGGCCGCAACACCGCGCGCGCCGAAGCCGCCCCGCCACCGCCCGCGCCCGCCACGCCCACCGCGTAGGGCGCTCCTTCAAGGGCGATGATGCCCGGTATCAACGCTTTGCGTTGGCCCGCGCCACCCTGTAGTGGCAAGCTCGCGGCATGGGATACGTCCTTTACGGCGACCGCCGTTCCGGCTCCGCCATTGTGGAAATGGCGCTGGAAGAGATCGGCGCGCCCTTCGAGCCGCGGCCCGTGCCGCTCGACGACAGCGCCCAGCTCGCCGAAGAGTACCGCCGGGTCAACCCGATGGGCCGCGTTCCCACGCTCATCCTGCCGGATGGCACGGTGGTGACGGAGTCTCTGGCCATCCTGCTGACGCTCGAAGGCCGCCATCCGGAAGCCGCGTTGCTGCCCGCGCCCGACGATCCCGCCCGCGTGGTGGCGCTGCGCTGGATGGCACTGGCCGCCGGCGAGATCTACCCGTGTGTCACCCGCTCCGACTACCCAGAGCGCTTCAGCGCCGACCCCACGCATGCGCCGGCCATCCGCGAGCGCGCGGGGGAGATGGCGCGCGACATCTGGCGCGTCATCGAACGGGAAGCGGCGCCGTCGCCCTTCGTCCTGGGCGCCCGCTTCTCGGCGGCCGACCTCTACCTTTCCGTGCTCTCGCGTTGGATGGGCAACGAGGACTGGATGCCCGCCAACTGCCCGCGCATCGAAGCGCTCGCCCGCGCCGTCGCGCTCCGCCCCGCCGCTGGCGCCGCGTGGCGCCGCCACTTCGCGGTCCCGGCGGGCGGCTGATCCCGCGCGGGGGTTGCGCAGCCGCCGCCCGCTGCCACCATGCGCGCCGACCGAAGCACCGCCGAGGAACAACCCGCGCATGGTCCACGCCCCGCCGCGCCCGCCGAAGGGCGCGCCGCCCGTCCGCATCAACCTCTACTCCGACACCCAGACCCGCCCGACCGCCGCCATGAAGGACGCCATGATGCGCGCCGAGGTCGGCGACGAGCAGCACGGCGACGACCCCACCGTGCACGAACTCTGCGACCGCATGGCGGCGCTGATGGGCAAGGAAGCCGCGGTGTTCCTGCCGTCGGGCACCATGTGCAACGTCGTGGCGATCCTCACCCACTGCCGGAGCGGCGACGAGGTGCTGGCGCACGAGACCAGCCACATCCTCCATTCCGAGGGCGGCGCGCACGCGGCTTTCACCGGCGTCCAGATCCTGCCCCTCCGAGGCCCGCGCGGCGCCTTCACCGCCGACGACGTGCGTGCCGCCATCCGCCCGCGCACCCGCTACGCCCCGCCGCAGCGGCTCCTGGAGGTGGAGCAGACCGCCAACATTGGCGGCGGCGCCGTGTGGCCGCTCGCGCAGCTCAACGCCGTGGCCGCGGTGGCCCGCGAGCAGGGCTGGAACACCCACATGGACGGCGCGCGCATGATGAACGCCTGCGTCGCCGCCGCCATCCCGCCCACCGAAATGGCCGCCGGCTTCGACTCCGTCTGGCTCGACTTCACCAAGGGCCTCGGCGCCCCGCTCGGCGCCGTGCTCTGCGGCTCGAACGAGTTCATCGGCCAAGCCTGGCGCTGGAAGCAGCGCCTCGGCGGCTCCATGCGCCAAGCCGGCATCTGCGCCGCCGCCTGCGCATACGCCCTCGACCACCACGTGGACCGCTTGGCAGAGGACCACGCCAACGCCCGCGCCCTCGCGCGCGGCCTCCGCCAGATACCCGGCGTCGAGGTGGAGGAGCCCGACACCAACCTCGTCTTCTTCGACGTGCGCGGTGCCGGCACGACGCCCGAGGCCCTGCAAGAGCACCTGCTGCTGCGCGGCATCGCCGTCAGCGGCCTCGGCGGCCGCGTCCGCGCCTGCACCCACCTCGACGTGACGGCGCCGATGGTCGAGGAAGCGGTCGCCGCCATCCGAGAGGCGCTGGAGCGCTGACGGGCGAGCCGTCGCACGGCAAGCGCCTCCGCGGCACCCGCGCCGACGCCGCCGGCCGCCGCGCCGAGGAAGCGGCCGAAGCGGCGCTGGCGGGCGACGGCTGGACCATCCTCGCCCGCCGTGTCCGCACGGAAGCGGGCGAGATCGACTTGGTCGCCGAGCGCGACGGCCTTCTCGCCTTCGTCGAGGTGAAGGCCCGCCCGAGCCTCGCCGAAGCCGCCGCCGCCCTGTCGCCCCGCCAGCGCGCCCGCCTGCTCGCCGCCGCCGAGTGTTGGCTCGCCGAGAACCCCGGCCGGGGCGGGGCCGGCATCCGCTTCGACGTGCTGCTGGTCGCGGCCGACGGCACGGTGCGGCGCGTCGCGGATGCCTTCCGCCTCGGCGACGGTTGAGGCGGGGCGGCGCTCCGCCACCGGGCGCTGTGTGACCCCTGTCACACCGGGAGCAGGCCCGGCGGGCGTAGAGTCCCGCCAGGAGGGAACCGACATGAACCAACCGACCCTGGCCGGCTTCGCCGTCGTGGCGGGCTTGGCCTTCGCCGCTGCGCCTTCGGCCGCGCAGCAGCAGCATTCCCACGCCGGGCACGGCCCGGTGCTCGGCGAGGTGCATTTCCCCGTCACCTGCACGCCGGAGGCGCAGGCCGCCTTCGACGAAGCGATGAAGCTGCAGCACTCCTTCTGGTACCAAGCGGCCGACCAGGCCCACCGCACCGTGCTGCAACGCGACCCGGACTGCGTCATGGCCTATTGGGGCCGGGCGCTGACGATGCTGATCAACCCCTTCACGCCCCCGGTCCCCGCTCGGCTGCGCGAAGGCCGCGCGCTGCTGGAGGAGGCGAAGCGCATCGGCGCCAAGACCGAGCGCGAGGCCGGCTTCATCGACGCCCTTTCCGTGCTGTTCGCCGACGACGACCCGGCGCAGCACCGCGCCCGCATCACCCGCTACGCGCAGGCCATGGACGACCTGCACCGCCGCTTCCCGGCCGACTCCGAAGTCGGCATCTTCACCGCGCTCGCGCTCATCATGGCCGCGCCGCCGACCGACAAGACCTACGCGAACCAGATGCGCGCCGGCGACATCCTGGCGCGCGAGTTCGCCAGCAAGCCGCAGCACCCCGGCGTGGCGCACTACCTGATCCACAACTACGACACGCCGGCGCTCGCCGCGCGCGGCGTCCCGGCCGCCGAGCGCTACGCCGGCATCGCGGCGGACGCGCCGCACGCGCTGCACATGCCCTCGCACATCTTCACCCGCGTCGGGCGCTGGGAGGACTCGATCGAGACCAACCGCCGTTCGGCCGAGATCGCTCGCGCGCGCGAGGAGGTCTTCGACGAGGTGCACGCGCTGGACTACATGGTCTACGCCAACCTCCAGCTCGGCCGGCCGGCGGCGGCGCGCGCCGTGCTGGAAGAGGCCAAGCGCTACGCGAACTGGCAGGCGCCGACCCCGATCGGCTACTACGCCCTGGCCGCCATGCCCGCCCGCTACGCGCTGGAACGCGGCGCCTGGGAAGAAGCGGCGGCGCTCGACACGCGGCGCTTCGGCGTGCCCTACGTGGACGCGATCACGCATTTCGCGCGCGCCGTAGGCGCCGCCCGCTCGGGTCGCCCCGATGCCGCCGCGGCCCATGTCGAGGCGCTGCGTGCCGCCTCGGCCGCCCTGCAAGGCCGCGACGCCTACTGGCAGGAGCAGGTGGAGATCCAGCGGATCGCCGCCGACGGCTGGGTGGCCTTCGCCCGCGGCGAGCGCGACCGGGGTCTAGCCCTGCTCCGCGAGGCGTCGGAGCGCGAAGCGCGCACCGACAAGCACCCCGTCACGCCCGGCCCGCTGATGCCGGCGCGCGAGCAACTCGCGGAGATGCTGCTGCTCATGGGCCGCCACGCCGAGGCGCAGCGCGAGTTCGAGGCCGTGCAGCAGACCGAGCCGCGCCGCTTCCACGCCGTCCACGGCGCCGGCCGCAGCGCCGAACTCGCCGGCGACAAGGACGCGGCCCGGCGGCACTACCGCAACCTGCTGGAGATCGCCGCCAGAGCCGAGATGCCGCGCGAGGACTTGGCGACGGCCCGCGCCTGGCTCGCCAGCAACTGAGCCGAATCGGGTGAGGGCGCGCGCGGCTCAGCCCAGGGCCGCGCGCGCCAACGCGAAAGCCTCCGCCACCGTCTCCGCCCGCACCGCCGCGCGGTCGCCGGGGAAAAGGTGCCGCGCCACCCGCGCCGGCCCGGCGGCCCCCTCCGCCGCGCAGCCGATGAACACCAGCCCCACCGGCTTGTTCGGCGTTGCCCCGCCCGGGCCGGCGATGCCGGTGCAGCTCAGCGCCAAGTCCGCGCCGGAGGCGCGCAGCGCGCCCTCCGCCATTGCCCGCGCCACCTCCTCGCTCACCGCTCCCACCGTCCGCAACAGCTCGGCCGGCACGCCCAGCATCTCCTGCTTGGCGTCGTTGGAGTAGGTGACGTAGCCGCGCGTCACCACGGCCGAGGAGCCGGGAATGGCCGTCAGCGCCGCCGCGATCAGCCCGCCGGTGCAGCTTTCCGCGGTGCAGAGCGTCATGCCGCGCGCTTCCAGCGCGGCCAGCAGGTCGCGCGCCGCGTCCAAGGTCGCCTGCGGCAGCATCAGAACAACCCCTCCGGTAGCAGCGCCGCGCGCAGCGCGAGGAGCGCCGCCGCCGCCATCGCGCCCGCGATCAGGTCGTCCACCACCACCCAGAAGAACCCCTTCCGCCGGTCGGCCCAGCCCACCGGGCCCCACTTCAATATGTCGAAGAAGCGGAACAGCGCGAAGGCCAGCACCACCCACAGCCACGGCGCCCCCGCCGGGATGGCGGCGAGCGCCAGCAGCTGCCCCGCCGCCTCGTCCACCACCACCCAGCCGGGGTCGCGCTCCGCCCCCTCTCGCGACAGGCGTCGCACCGCCCAGAACCCCGCGAGCATCAGCAGCACCGCCAAGCCGAGGCAGGGCAGGGGCCCCAGCCAGGCCAGCGGCAGCACGAAGGCGGCCGCCCAGGTGCCCGGCGCCGGCCGCACGTAGCCGATGCCGCCGAGCGTCGCCACCACGCGCGCCGGCGTCCAGGCGGCGGACTTCACGGCCACCGGCTTCAAGGCTGCGCCGCCAGGAAGCGGTCCAGCGCCGCCAGCGCCAAAGGCTCCACCAGCCGCGGCGCGTGCCCGATGCCCGGCAGGCCCTGCACCGCCATGTCCGGCCGCTCCCGCCGCATCCGCTGCACGGTGGAGGCGGTGAGCAGCGCGCTCTCTTGTCCCCAGAAAAGCAGCAGCGGCACGTGCGCGAGCGCGCCGAACAGCGGCCACAGCTCGGTGGCGCCGGGGTCCTCCCGCCGCATCGCCTCGACCACCCGAATGTCCCAGCGCGGGTGGTAGCGGCCGTCCTCGCCGCGCGCGTAGGTCTTCTCGGCGAAGTCGCGCCAGTCCGCCTCGTCGGCAGCGATCGGCGGCAAGGTGCGCTGTAGGAAGGCGGAAGCGTCCTCGATGGAGGCGAAGGCCGGGTCGCGCCCGATCACCTCCCGCACGACGTCCAGCCCCGCCGATTCCAGCCGCGGGCCGACGTCGTTCATTGCCACCGCCGCCAGGCAGCCCGGCCGCAGCACGCCGAGCGACATGGCCAGGATGCCGCCGAAGCTGGTGCCGAGCAGCACCACGCGGTGCAGGTGCAACGCCGCCATCCCGTCCAACAGGTCGCGCAGCGCCACCTCCACCCGGTAGCGGCCGGCGTCCGAGGCGCGTTCGCTCTCCCCGTGCCCGGCGTATTCGAACGCCACCACCCGCCGCGTCCCCGCGTAGCGCTCGCCGATGGACATGAAATCGAGCGCGGTGCGGGCCACGCCCGGCAGGCAGAGCAGCGGCAACCGCTCCCCGCCCTCCGGCCCGGGCCACTCCAGCGCCGAGAGGCGGAGGCCGTCGCGCGCCGAGAAGCCCCGGCGCAGGGGTGGCGCCATCAGCCGTTGCCCCGCAACCAGCGGGCCATCGGGTGCTCCATCGAAGCCATGGCGGGATCGCGCGCCCGGTAAACCGGCATGTTCTCGATCACGCGCTGCACGTAGTTCCGGGTCTCGGTGAAGGGAATCATTTCCAACCAGTCCAGCATCGGCACGTCAACGCCGCGCGGGTCGCCGAAGGTTCCCAACCATTCGTCGATCCGGTTCGGCCCGGCGTTGTACGCCGCCACCGCGAGGGGCAGGGCGCCGCCGAAGCGCGCCAGCATCTGGTCGAGGTAGCCGGCGCCGAGCCGCATGTTGTGGACCGGGTCGTTGAGCAGCATCGCCGTCCGGTGCCGCAGGCCGAGGCGCTTCGCCACCGCCTCCGCCGTCCCCGGCAGCAATTGCATCAGCCCGCGCGCGTTGGCCGACGAGATCGCCTCCGGGTCGAAGTTGCTCTCCTGCCGCGTCACGGCGTTGACGAGGCCCGGCTCCGGCTCCGCGCCCGCCCCCAATGGGTAGAGGCCATAAGGCGCGGGCCAACCCTCCACCGGCATCACCACCCCGGCCGCCCCCGCGCGCCGCGCCACCCAAACGGCGTGGTCCGCCTGTCCGCTGCGGGAGACGAGGCGCACCACCCAAGCCTTCTCGGCGGCGTCCGCGGCCAACTCCTCCATCCGCAGGAAGAAGGCGCGGGCCCGGCGCCCCTCGCCGATCTCGGCCAGCGCCGCCGGCACCGCGGCGATCTCCGCCCCCGCCACCGCGGGCGGCCGCGCCTCCGGCGAGGGCATGGCGTTGATGCGCGCGGCCAGCACGGCCCCGTCCTCGCCGAGCGCCAGGGAGGCGAGCTGGCCGTAGAACGCCACCGGCAGCCCCGCCGCCGCCGCGAAGAACTCGCCGGCCCGCGCCGAGCCCCTGGACCGTGCCGCCGCGGCCAAACCCTGCCAGTAGAAGGACCGTGCCCGGGTGATGGCGCTGCGGCTGCCCTCGCCCACGCGCGCGAAGTGCTTCTCGGCCAGCGCCGGGTCGCCCAGCCGGCGCAGCGCGACGAAGCCGGCGAGGAACTCCGCCTCGCCCCGCGCCTCGCCCGGCTCCGAAACGCCGTGCCCGGCCGCGACGGCGTAGGCCGCGCGCGGCTCGCCCAGCCGCAGCAGCTTGCGCGCCAGCACCTGCCGCTCGCTCCAGAAGACCCGCGCCGCCTCCGCCGATGCCGGGCGGCCCGCCTCCCAGGCCGCGACCGCCTCCGCGTCCCGGTCGCGGCGCCGCAGCCAGCGGGCGCGCTCGAAGGCCAAGCCGGCCTCGCGCCGCGCCGCCTCCGCCTGGGCTTGGCTGTCGGCGTCCGCCCGGTCGGCGGCGTAGTCGAGCCGCGCCGCCGCGACGCCCTGCCGCACCGGGTCCAGGTGAGGCACGGCCCGCGCCGCCGAGCCCGGCTCCCGCGCCAAGGACAGCCGGTCGAATCTCCGCCAATGCTGGTCCGGGCCGAGATGCGCGCCGTAGCGCCCGAGGAAGGTCGGTTCGACCTGGGCGTCGGCCGGCGCCTCCGCCCAGCCCGCGCGCAACACCTCGGCGGCTTTGGCGCCTTCGCCGGCGCGGGCCAGCGCCTCGGCCAACCTCTGGAAACCCTCCAAGGTGCGCGGCCCTCGCGCCGCGAACCACTCCAGCGCCAAGGCGTCGTCCCCGTTGTTCGCCGAGGCCTCCTCGAACCGGCGGGTGAGGGCGTCCTGCGCCGGCCAGTCCGGGTGGGCGAGGGCGAAGGCGGCTATCTCGCCGGCCGAAGCGCCGCTGCCCCGCGCTTGCAATCGCATCCACGCCACGAGCTTGCGCACCAGCGGCGACGCCACCTGCGCCGCCGCCTCGGCCTCCCCCCAACGCCCGGCTTGGGCCTGGGCGACGGCGATCCGGCTGGCAGCCGGTTGCGACAAGGCCGGCGCTGCCGAAGCGGCCAGCAACCCGGCGGAGAGGCGAAGAGCGGAGCGGCGTTTCATCCAGTAGGTTTATACGAAATCCAGCGTCGTTGTCTGTCCCGACACGCGGTGGACAGCCGACCCTCCCGCGCTATCGTCGGGGCCGGCAGCCTCGCAAATTCGGAACAAAACTGCTACATTGGCGGTGCCAAAGGCCGAGCCGCGCCCTTTGTCCGGAAAGCGGCGGGCGAGGCCGGTAAAGAAGTAAGATAGTACTATAGTAGGATGGCAAGATAGTAAGGAAGTAAGGAACAAAGGCCGGCCGGGCCGCGTCCCGCCGCCGCCGGGTTCCCCTTCCGCGACGTTCCCGCCGCCGCGCCACGGTGGGCGGGCAGCATGGAGGAAGGCGCAGCACATGCTCCAGGGATCTTTGGTCGCGCTCATCACCCCCATGCGGGACGACGGCGCGGTGGACGAGAAGGCGTTCGCCGAGTTCGTCGAATGGCAGATCGCCGAAGGCACCGAGGGCTTGGTCCCCGTCGGCACCACCGGCGAGAGCCCGACCTTGACCCACGAGGAGCACAAGCGCGTCGTCGAGATCTGCGTCGAGGTGGCGCGCAAGCGCGTGCCCGTGGTAGCCGGCACCGGCAGCAACAGCACCGCGGAGGCGATCGACTTCACCCGCCACGCCAAGCAGGCCGGCGCCGACGCCTGCCTCGTGGTCGCGCCCTACTACAACAAGCCGACCCAGGAAGGGCTGTACCTCCACTACACCGCCATCGCCGACGCGGTGGACTTGCCGATGGTCGTCTACAACGTCCCGTCCCGCAGCGTGGTAGACATCGCCCCCGACACCATGGCGAGGCTCGCCAAGCATCGGAACATCGTCGGCGTGAAGGACGCGACCGCGAACCTGGTCCGCCCGCTGCACACCAGGCGCGGCTGCGGCCCCGACTTCATCCAACTCACGGGCGAGGACCACACCGCGATCGCCTTCAACGCCGCCGGCGGCCACGGCTGCATCAGCGTCACCGGCAACGTCGCGCCGCGGCTCTGCGCCGAGATGCAGCGCGCATGGCGCACCGGCAACGTCGCGGAGGCGATGGCCATCCAAGACCGGCTGGCGCCGCTGCACGACGCGTTGTTCTCCGAAACCTCACCCGGCCCGGTGAAGTACGCCGCCTCCCTGCTCGGCCACGGCACCGCCCGCTGCCGCCTGCCGCTTGCGCCCGTGGCCGACGCCACGCGCGGCCGGGTGCGGGAGGCGATGGTGGGCGCCGGGCTGCTCAATTGAGGCGTTTCGCTCAGTAGGACCATGGCCGAGAAAAAGAAGAAGTCGCTGATCTCGCACGGCGTCGCCGCGCAGAACCGCAAGGCGCGCCACGACTACACCATCAACGACACGATTGAGGCCGGCATGGCCCTGGTCGGTCCGGAGGTGAAGTCCTTGCGCGCCGGCCGCGCCACCCTGGTGGACGCTTGGGCCGGCGAGCGCGAGGGCGAGATGTGGCTGTTCAACGCCTACATCCCCGAATGGCAGGCCGGCAGCGTCGTCGCCCGCTTCGAGCCGCGCCGCCCGCGCAAGCTGCTGCTGCACCGCAAGCAGGTGCGCGAGCTGACCGGCTCCGTCACCCGCGAGGGCACGACGCTGGTGCCGCTCCAGATCCACTTCAACGACCGCGGCGTGGCCAAGGTGCTGCTGGGCTTGGCCGAGGGCCGCAAGAAGCACGACAAGCGCGCGGCCATCGCGGCGCGGGATTGGCAGCGCGACAAGGCGCGGCTGATGCGGGACAAGGGGTAGGGGTGGGTGGCGCCCGCGCCGCGCTCGCGCCCCACCTCAATGCGTCCGCGACAACGGAGCGCAGCCATCGCTGCGCTCTGCCTCTCCTTCGCCGGTACTGCCTTGGCCCAGCCGCCAGTACAGCCCGACAGCGCCCTACCTGGCGTCGTGCGCCGCGAGCCTTGGCCACTGCGCCCCAACCCAAAATCGGAAGGGTCGGGCTGCGCTGCGGACGCCCACTATATGTTCCGTGTTAGCGCTCTCGCCCTTCGCTTCGGGCCGGAAGTTCCTTGGTCGGCCCATCCGCTGAATCGTCGGGAACTGCTTTGGCCGTATGACCTCCCCCGGTGCGGCGACGGGCGCGTCATCGGGGTGACGAGGCTGTACCTCTACATCCAGTCGATCAGCGGCCTGCCGACGGGGTGCTTGCGCGCCGGCGAGCCGCCCGGCGCGGGCGGGCCCGCCTGCGCCGACACGCCGGAAGGACTGCGCGCCGGGCGCGGCTTTTTCGTGCTCGGGCTGCCCTACGACGTCAGCATTTGGGAGCGGCCCGCCGCTGCCGCCGTGAACGGCGGCGAAGACGACCGCCTCCGCCGCTTGACAATCCGGCGCCAGACGCCGCTCGGGAACGAGGAACTGCGGGCGCCAGTGCCGAGCCGTCCCGACCTGGACGGCGGATACCCGACCTATAGGTTGCCTCGCATCGGCGAAGGAGCCGGAGCCCTCGGGCCGCTGCTGGTGGAGTGTGACACCGGGCGCTGGCCGGACCCGCCGCAACCGGGCCGTGGTCCAGCGTCGCATTTCTGCCGAGTGACCTTCGATGCGCCGCGCGTGGGCGTGCGGGTCAGGTACCGCTTCCCGCGCGAGATCTATGACGAGCCGGACTGGCAGGCGCTGGACCTGCGCGTGCGCGAGTGGATCGCCGCGCGCGCCGCTTCGCCATTCCCCTGAACCGCCCGGCGACCACAACGATATGCCAGGGGAGGGGCGTTGTGGCCGTCCTTGGCTGCCTCGGTTGCTCGGGGCGGTCGCGAAGCGGGCGGCGCGCCTCAAACGGGTGTCTGCTGGTGCTGGACCAAGCGCCAGCGGTCGCCGTCCCGGCGGTAGGTGGACGTGCAATAGGCGAGGTAGCGCACGGCGCCGTCGCGCAGCCCGCGCGCCTCGTAGGCGAGCACGAGCAGGTCCGCCGCGGGGCGGCCGACATGCCGTTCAGCCATCTCGACCGAGGACCAACGCGGCGCGCCCGCCAGGCTTTGCGCGATGCCTGGGCCTTGGATGATCCCGGCCGGCGCCGGGAAGGCCATGACGCACTCGGGATCGAGCGCCCCGCTGTAGTGGTCCTCGCCGCCGGTCCAGAACCGTTCCTCGGCGCGCCAAGCTTCGTCGTCCGTCATCACAGCATCCCCCGCGCCCGCAGCAGCCCGAAGGCGGCGACGCTGACGCCGTCGCGCATCGTCCCGTCGCGCAGCATGGCCTCGAACTCGGCGATGGCGAAGGCGCGCGTGGCCATGCCCTGCTCCTCCGGGTCGCGCACGCCCTCCGCAGGGCTGAGGCCGGTCGCCAGGAACACGCGGAAGGGCTGGGTGCAGAAGCCCGCGGCGAGGAACAACTCGCCCGCCTCCACCAGGGAGGCCGCGTCGAGGCCCGTCTCCTCGCGCAGCTCGCGCCGGGCGCAGGCGGTGTGGTCGGTCTCGCCGGCCTCCATCAGCCCTTGCGGGAACTCCCACTGCCGCGCGCGGATCGGATAGCGGTACTGCTCCACCAGATGCATCCGGTCGCCGTCGCGCGCCACCACCAGCACGAAGTCGCGCTTCTCCACCACGCCGTAGAGGCCGGGCGTGCCGTCCGCGTAGGCGATGCGGTCCTCGCGCACCCGCATCCAGCGGTTCTCGTAGGCGACGCGGCTGCTGGTGGTGGTGATCTCGTAGTGCCCGGCCATCGGCGCCCCCTGCTGCGGCGCGGCAAACTGACGCCGTCGCCTCTGGCGCGCAAGCCTCGCGCGGATGCGCAACCGAGATCTCGAGTGCGCTTACCCCGCGCGTAATCGCCTGCCGCCGCGCCCTCCGGCAGCTTCCCCGGCGATGCCGCGCGATTCCGCCCGGCGGAACACGCGGAGCGAAACCATGTCGCACGATGCGCAAGCCATCGCCGACCGCTACATCGCCTGCTGGAACGAGCGCGACGTGGAGCGCCGCCAGGCCTTGGTCGCCGCACTCTGGACGGAGGACGCCGTCTACGCGGACCCGCTGATGCGGGGCGAGGGCCACGCCGGGATCGGGGCTCTCATCGAGGGCGTGCAGGCCCGTTTCCCCGAGTTCCGCTTTGCGCCGAAGGGCCGGGCGGACGGCCACGGCGACCGCGTCCGCTTCTCCTGGTCGCTCGGCCCAGCGGGCGGCGAGGGGGTGGTGGAGGGGACGGACTTCGCGGTGGTCTCCGCCGACGGGCGCCTCCGCGACGTCACCGGCTTCCTCGACCGCGTTCCGCCGCAAGGGTGAGGGCGCGGCCCGTGGCAACCCTCAGCGGCGCCGGGTATTCCATCGTGGCAGGAGAAGCGCGATGGACGACGAGGACGACAAGATTCCGCTGACCGGCCGCGTCCGCGAGAAGCTGGTCGAGACCAAGCAGGAGTGGGCGCGCGAGGGCCGGTTGCTGACCGGCCAGACCGCCGACCCGTCGCGCGACCGCCTGCCGCCCGGCCAGCGCCTCGTGCAGGATTGGCCGGTGCTCGACCTCGGCGTGCAGCCCGACATCGCCAAGGAGAAGTGGCGCCTCCGCCTGGAAGGTCTGGTGGAAGCGCCGCTCCGCCTGGACTGGGACGCCTTCATGGCGCTGCCGCAGGCGGAGGCGGTGAACGACATCCACTGCGTCACCCAATGGAGCCGCTACGACAACCGCTGGCAGGGCGTCCGCGCCTCCACCCTGCTGGACTTGGCGCGGCCAAAACCGGCCGCGCGCTTCGTCTCCTTCACGAGCTACGACGGCTACACCACCAACGTCCCGCTGGCCGAGTTCGCCCGCGAGGAGGCGCTGCTCGCCCATTCCTGGGAAGGCGCGCCGCTGACCCGCCAGCACGGCGGCCCGGTGCGCGTGGTGATCCCGCGCCTTTACTTCTGGAAGAGCCCGAAGTGGGTCACGCGGATCGAACTGCTCGGCGCCGACCGTCCCGGCTTCTGGGAGGTCCGCGGCTACCACAACGAGGCCGACCCCTGGAAGGAGGAGCGCTACTCGGACGCTCCGTAGGCGATCCGCTTCGCCTCCGCCACCACCGCCTCGAACATCTCCGGCGTGAGCAGCTTGGTGGAGGTGTTGTAGCGGCTGACGTGGTAGCTGTCGGCCAGCACCAGCCCGTCCGGCAGCGCGTAGGCCGCGCCGTGCGCGAAGCGGTGCCGGCTCACCGGAAGCCCGACCGCGCGCAGCAGCGCCCCGTGCGCCAAGGTGCCGAGCGCCAGCACGACTTTGAGCGCCGGCATCGCCGCCAACTCGGCTTGCAGGAAGCGGTTGCAGGTCCGGGTCTCGACCGGCTGCGGCAAGTTGGCCGGCGGCACGCAGCGCACCGCGTTGGTCACGCGGCAGCCGGTGAGCACAAGCCCGTCGTCTGGCCGCTCCTCGTAACCGCCTTCGGCGAGGCCTTGCTTGAGCAAGGTCGCGTAGAGCAGACGGCCCGCGTAGTCGCCGGTGAAAGGCCGCCCAGTACGGTTGGCGCCGCGCTGCCCCGGAGCCATGCCGAGCACCAGCAGCGCCGCCCCCCTCGGTCCCCAGGACGGGACCGGCGCGTTGTGCCAAGCCGGCTCCGCCGCGCGGTTGGCCTCGCGCAACGCGACCAGCCGCGGGCAGAGCGGGCAATCGCGGCCCGGATCGGTGGACTGGTCGGCGCCTGCCATCGGCGGAAGAGCTACTCCGGCAGGTCTATGTCCCGGAAGGGCTCAGCCGGCGTGGCGCGCGTCGAGGCGGGGGCGGCCATCGCCGCGGCGGCGGACCCTCGGGACGTGGCGAGGCGCGGGCGCGGTTCCACCTGCCGGCGGGTGATGTGCTCGGCCAAGTCCGCGAGGTCCAGGAACATGTCGGCTTGCCGGCGCAACTCGTCCGCTATCATGGCCGGCTGGGTGCGGATGGTGGACACCACCGTCACCCGGAGGCCGCGCCGTTGCAGCGACTCCACCAAGCGGCGGAGGTCGCCGTCGCCGGTGAACAGCATGACATGGTCCAGGTGCGGCGACAGGTCCAGCGCGTCCACCGCCATCTCGATGTCCACGCTGCCCTTCACCCGGCGGCGACCGGTGGCGTCCGTGAACTCCTTGGCTGGCTTGGTGACGACGGCGTAGCCGTTGTAGCCGAGCCAGTCCACGAGCGGACGGAGCGGCGAGTATTCGTCCGTTTCCAGCAGGGCGGTGTAGTAGTAGGCGCGGACCAAGTAGCCCTGCCGCCGGAGGTGGGCGAGCAGGTTCTTGTAATCCACGTCGAATCCCAAGGTGCGGGATGCGGCGTAGAGGTTGGCGCCATCGATGAAAACGCCTAGGCGTTCGGTGCGTTCTTCGGGCAAGGCCGTGGCTCTCGAAATGCGGGTCAAAGCGTCCGTCCCACGCAGGATAGAACAATCATTATAATACGCGAGCGAAAAAATGCGGCTATCGTTGCGATCGGTTCGAACCTAGCCGCCGCCGACGGTTCCAGCCCGCTCCAGACCTGCCAGAGTGCCGTCGCGGCCCTCGCTCGGTTGCCGGGCTGGAGGCTGGCGATGCGCTCGCGTTGGTACCGGACGCTTCCCGAGCCTCCCCTGCCGGGTGCGCCGCCGTTCGTCAATGGCGTCGCGCTTTTGGAACACGAGGGGGGCGGTGGCGATGCCGATCCGGCGCGACTCCTGGCTGCGCTGCACGCCTTGGAGGACGCCGCAGGCCGGGCGCGTCCCTTCCCGAACGCGCCCCGGACCCTGGACCTCGATCTCATCGCCATGGACGGTCTTCAGCGCGAGGCGCCTCCCCCGATCTTGCCGCACCCGCGCGCCCACCTGCGCCGCTTCGTGTTGCAGCCATTGGCCGATATCTGGCCCGGCTGGCGGCATCCAGTCCTCGGACGCACCGTCGAAGATCTGCTGGCCGACCTGCCGGATTCGAACCTCCCGAAACCGATCCCGGGGTGAGATGGCATCCCTCCGGCCATGCTGCGGTGCGGCCGAACGCCTTGCGTGACCGCCGGGCGATGGCTATCTCCTTGGTTTCCCGCCATTGGCGCGACTCCCAACGCGCCCCAGTTCTTGCGAGGTCCCCATGGCGCGCGTGACGGTTGAAGATTGTATCGTCCAAATTCCGAATAGATTCGAGCTGGTCCTGCTCGCGGCGCAACGCGCCCGCAACATCGGCCGCGGCGAAGAGATGACCGTCGACCGGGACAACGACAAGAACCCGGTGGTCGCGCTCCGCGAAATCGCGGAGACCACCATCGACCTCGCCGCCGTCGAGGCCGACCTCATCAAATCGCTCCAGCGCGCCCCCGAGCCGGAGCCGGCGGAGGAGGAGGTGCTCGACCTCATCGCCACCGACGAGAACATTTTCGGCGTCATGGACGTCAGCGACGAGCTGCCCGCCGAGGCGGCGGCCGAGGACTTGTCGCCCGACGACATCGAGGCCGCGATCGCGGCCGAACTCGGCGGCGGCGCGGGCCGCCGCTGAGGGGGAAGCATTGACCGCGCACGGCACCGGGGGGATTTCGGCCCCGTTGCCGCGCGCGCCCGAAGGCACGGCATCCGCCCCGTCCGTCGCGCAAGCGCCGCCGACCGGTGTCGCCGAGGCGGCCGACCTCGCGGCGCGGGTCATCGCCTACGACCCTCGTGCCGACGCCGCGCTGATCGAGCGGGCCGGCCTCCTCGCCGCCGAAGCCCACGCAGGGCAGGCGCGCGACAACGGCGACCCGTACATCACCCACCCGCTCGCGGTCGCCGGCATACTCGCCGGCTTCCGGCTCGACACCGCCACCATCGCGACCGCCCTGCTGCACGATGTGGCGGAGGACACGGCGGTCGGGCTCAAGGAGATCGGCCGCCAGTTCGGCGCGGAGGTGGCGCGTCTGGTGGACGGCGTCACCAAGCTGACGCGCATCGAGCTGCAGAGCGAGCGCACCAAGCAGGCGGAGAACCTCCGCAAGCTGGTGCTGGCGATGAGCGAGGACATCCGCGTCTTGCTCGTCAAGCTCGCCGACCGGCTGCACAACATGCGGACGCTCCACTTCGTCCCGCAGCCGGAGCGCCGCCGCAGGACGGCGCGCGAAACGCTGGAGTTGTTCGCGCCGCTGGCCGAGCGCATCGGCATGGACGCGCTGAAGACCGAGCTGGAGACGCTCGCCTTCCAGGAGCTGCACCCCGAGGCGCGGCAGACCATCGCCGCGCGCCTCGCCTTCCTGCGCGGGCAGGGCGCGGACCTGATCCGCGACATCGAGCGCGACCTGCGGCGCGTGCTGGCCGCGCACGACGTGCCGGTGCTCGACGTGGTGGGGCGGGAGAAGGCGCCCTACTCGATCTGGCTCAAGATGCAGAAGAAGAACGTGGGGTTCGAGGCGCTCTCGGACGTCATGGCCTTCCGTGTCGTCGTCGAGGACCGGGCGCAGTGCTACGCGGCGCTCGGCGCCATCCATGACGCCTACCGAGTGGTCCCCGGGCGCTTCAAGGACTATATCTCCACGCCGAAATCGAACGGCTACCAGTCCCTCCACACCGGCGTCACGGTGCCGGAGCGGCGCAACGCCAAGATCGAGGTACAGATTCGCACCCGCGCGATGCACGAGGTGGCGGAGTACGGCGTCGCCGCCCATTGGATCTACAAGCAGGTCGGCGGCGACGAGAAGGCGCCGCGGCGCTACCCTTGGGTGCGCGCGCTGCTCGACATCCTGGAGAACGCCGAAGGGCCGCAGGACTTCCTGGACCACACCAAGCTCGAACTGCACCGCGAGCTGGTGTTCTGCTTCTCGCCCAAGGGCGACCTGATCGAACTGCCGCGCGGGGCGACGCCGGTGGACTTCGCCTACCAGGTCCACAGCCAGGTCGGCGATAGTTGCGTCGGCGCCAAGGTGAACGGGAAGATCGTCCCGCTGCGCCACCACCTGGAGAACGGTGACCAGGTCGAGATCATCACCGCCCGCGGCGGCTCGCCCAACCCGGCCTGGGAGCGCTTCGTCGTCACCGGCAAGGCGCGGGCGCGCATCCGGCGCTTCGTCCACGCCCGGCAACGGGAAGAGCACGCGCAGAACGGCCGCTCCGCCATCGTCAAGGCCGCGCGGCAGGAAGGGCTCGACATCTCGGAGAAGCTGCTCGAAGGCGCGCTCAAGGCGTTGAAGCAGCCCGGGCTGGAGGAATTGTACGTCGCGGTCGGCTCCGGCGCGCTGACGCCGCGCGAGGTGGTCCACGCCGCCGTGCCGGAACTGCGGAGCCCGCCGCGCATCAACGACACGTCGCCGCTGGCCCGGCCGCGCGGGCGGATCGGCGCTGGGCCGCTGCTGGGGCGGGCGGCGGAGCGGCCCGGGGCGGCGACGGCACGGGGCGGTCCGACGCCGGGGCCGGGCGGGCTGCCCATCACCGGACTCGTCAGCGGCATGCCCTACCACTTCGCCGGGTGCTGCCACCCGCTGCCGGGCGAGCGCATCATCGGCATCGTGACCACGGGCAAGGGCGTGACGGTCCACGCGGCGGATTGCCACAGCCTGGAAGCCTTCTCGCAGACGCCGGAACGCTTCCTCGACGTGGATTGGGACGAGACCGCGGCCGGCGCGCGCACCGGCCGCGTGCTGGTGGAAACGCGCAGCCGGCCCTCCGCGCTCTCCGCCCTCACCGACGCGGTTGCGAAGCAGGACGGCGTGGTGACGGGGTTGAAGGTGCTGCACCGCGACGAAGACAGCTGCGAGGTGGCGCTCGACATCGAGGTGGCGGACCTGCGGCACCTGGAGCGCATCATGGCGACGCTCCGGGCGCCGGTGGAGAACCTGCGGGTGGAGCGGGCGCGCGGATGATCCTCGGCATCGGCAACGACACCGTGGACATCCGCCGGATCGAGCGCACCCTGGAGCGGCACGGCGAGCGCTTCGTCGAGCGGGTGTTCACGCCCGTCGAGCGCGCCAAGGCGGAGCGGCGCACGGAGCGCGTCCGCGCTTCCACCTACGCCAAGCGCTTCGCCGCCAAGGAAGCGGCGTCCAAGGCGCTCGGCACCGGCTTCCGCGACGGCGTGTTCTTCCGCGACCTGGGCGTGGTCAACCTCCGCAGCGGCCAGCCGACACTGAAGCTGACGGGTGGCGCCGCGGAACGCTTGGCCGCCATCACACCACCAGGCCACACGGCGCAGGTGGCGCTGACCATGACGGACGAGTACCCTTACGCGAACGCGGTGGTGGTCATCTCCGCGGTGCCGGCGGCGCCGCTGCCGGAGCGCGGACCGCCAGGCGGATCGCCCGCCTTCGGCGAAGGGAGCAGCGCGTGAACAAGCTCGACATGGAAGGGCGCGTCGCGGTCGTGACGGGCGGCGCGCGGGGCATCGGCTTGGCGATAGCCGAGCGCGCGGCGGCGAGCGGCGCGCGCGTGGCGGTCTGGGACATGGACGGGGCGGAGGCGCGGAAGGTCGCCGAACGCCTCCGCGGGCACGCCGCACGGGTGGACGTGGCGGACGAGGCGGCGATCGCGGAAGCGCTCGCCGGGACGGAGGCGGCGCTCGGCCCGGTGGGCATCCTGTTCGCCAACGCCGGCATCACCGGGCCGAACGCGCCGGTGGAGGAGTACCCGGTCGAGGCTTGGCGCCGCGTGATCGAGGTGGACCTGACCGGCGTGTTCCTGTGCTGCCGCGCCGTGGTGCCCGGTATGCGCGCGCGGGACTACGGCCGCATCGTCAACATCGCTTCCATCGCGGGCAAGGAGGGCAACCCGAACGCCGCCGCCTATTCCGCCGCCAAGGCGGGCGTCATCGGCTTCACCAAGTCGCTCGGCAAGGAGTTGGCCGCGACGCGGGTGCGGGTGAACTGCGTGACGCCAGCCGCGGCCGCGACGGACATCTTCAAGCAGATGACCGAGGCGCAGATCGCCTACATGCTCTCCAAAATCCCCGCCGGGCGCTTCGCCGAGGTGGAGGAGATCGCGGCGCTGGCCTGCTGGCTCGGCACGGAGGAGTGCAGCTTCTCCACCGGCGGCGTGTTCGACGTGAGCGGCGGCCGGGCGACCTATTGAGCGACGCGCCGCTCGCGCAGGATCGCCAACGCGCGGCGGAAGGCGTCGGCCATCCGGTCGGCCGACACCGCGCCGGAGAACAGCACGTGGCCGGCCAGCGCGAAGCTCGGCACACCAGGGATGCCGAGGCGGCGGAAACCGGCGTCCTCCTCGCGCACTTCCGTCGCGCCTTCACCAGACGCGAGGAAGGCCGCGGCGCCGTCCAGGCCGGCCTCCGCCGCGGCCCCGGCCAGCACCGCAGGGTCGCCGATATCGCGGCCGTCGTGGAAGTAGGCGCGGAACAGGGCCTCCACAACGGCGCCCTGTCTCGCCGGGCCGCCGACCGCGCCGGCATGGCGGACCAAGCGGTGCGCTTCCATCGTGTTCGGCGTGCGGCGTTGGCGGTCGAAGCGGAACTCAAGACCCACCGCGGCGCCGGCCGCCGCGACCTGCGCGTCCAACTCCCGCGACCGTTCGAGGCTGCCGAATTTCGCGGCGCGGTAGGCGGCGCGATCCAGGCCTTCGGGCGGCATGTCGGGGTTGAGCTGGAACGAACGCCAATGCACCTCGAACCGCTCGCCACCGTCCGCGAGACGAGCCAACGCGCCCTCCAGGTGCCGCTTGCCGATCCAGCACCACGGGCAGACGGCGTCGGACACCACGTCGATGCGCGACAGAGCGCCGGCGGCAGGGCGGGTGGTCGCTTCGGCCATCGTCATGCGGCGGCTCCTTTCAAGCCGGGCGCGGGGCGGGCCGGCGTCGCGCGCGCGAGGCCGCCGTGGAAGTCCAGCACCCGTTCCCGCCATTCGGCCACCGGGTCGCCGTCCTCCAGCAACTCGAAGGCGCTGCACACACGCGCCCATTGGAAGGCGCCGAACACGATGTAGTCGGCGTAGCGGGGCGCGTCGCCGCCGAGCCAGGGTTGCCGCTCCAGCGTCACGCGCAGCGGATGTAGCACCTCGCGCCGGAAGGTTTTCACCCGCTCCGCCCGGTCGGCGGAGACCTGCTCCAGCGGCATCCCGAAGCGGCGTTCCCGGCTTTCGTGGAAGTAGGCGCGGTCGGCGGGGGCGAGCAGGGGCGGGATGTCGGCCACCACCATGCGTGAGACCTGCGGGTGCTGCACGCCGTCCGCCCAGCTGTTGGTGAAGAGGGACACGGCCTTGCCGCCCTCGCCGCCGAAGAGCGAAGGGCGGTCGGGGTAGCGGTCCTCCAGCCAACAGGCGATGGCCCAGGAGTCGGGCACGACGCTGTCGCCGTCCACCAGCACCGGCACCTTGCCCTGGCCGGAGAAGCCGAGGCGCTCGGTTTCGGTGAAGCGCCAGGGGATCGTCTCGACGTCCAGCCCTTTGTGCGCCAGCGCCAGCCGGCTGCGCCAACAGAAGGGGCTGAAGCGGCAAGCCGGATCTTCGCCCACCAAGTCGTACAGCTTCCTGCCCATGCGTCGGCGCTCCTTGCGACGCAGCTTCGCCCGCGCCGCCGCGCCCCGCCAGGGGCCCCGGGCGCGGCGCGGGGAGGCTCAGCCCAGCTTGAGCATCGGGCAGGCGAGGTCACTCTGCTTCGGCGTGTTGCCGTATTGATGCTCCTTCGCTTGGAAGCCGTTGAAGTACACGCAGGAGAGCACTTGGCCTCGCTCGCGCCACGACGAAGACACGAGGACGTTGGTGGAGCTCATCCACAAGCCCGCGCAAACGATGCACAAAGACGCTATGAAGATTTCGTTGATGTGCATCGCTGAATACACGAACCATCCGGCGTTGTAGCCTCGCGCTTCCGTCATGGTTGCCTTCTCCGCCATGCAACCGGTATAGCAATCAGCGATCATTTCGCCTCGTCAAAGGCGCGTTTGGCGCGAGCGCTCCGCGCGTTGTCATGACCCGGCCCCGCCTTGGATCGCGGCCCGCTTCGTCTAGGCTGCGCCGCGACCGCCGCAGAGGAACCGCCATGATCGTCGTCCACCACCTCAACGACTCCCGGTCGCAACGCATCCTTTGGTTGCTCGAGGAGTTGGGCCTGCCTTACGAGATCGTGCGCTACCAGCGGGATGCGCAGACCCGGCTGGCGCCGCCGGAGCTGAAGGCCGTGAGCCCGCTCGGCAAGTCGCCCGTCATCACCGACGATGGCGTGCGGGTCATGGAGTCCGGCGCGATCGTGGATCACGTGATCCGGCGGCATGGTGGCGGGCGGCTGCAGCCTGACCCGGCGACGCCCGCCTACGACGAGTACGTGCAGTGGCTGCACTACGCCGAGGGCTCGGCCATGCTGCCGCTCATGCTGCACCTCTACGTGTCGCGTTTGGGCGAGGCCGGGGCGCCGCTCGCGCCCCGCATCGAGGGCGAGATCGCCAACCACCTCGGCCACCTCGACGCGTCGCTGCGGGGGCGCGAGTACCTCATGGGGGATCGCCTCACCGGCGCAGACGTCCAGATGAGCTTCGTGGCGGAGCTGGCGGGCAAGCTCGGCAAGCGGGCGCGCTATACGGCCGTGGAGGCTTGGGTCGCGCGCTTGCACGCGCGCCCCGCTTACAAAGCGGCGTTGGAGCGCGGGGGGCCTTACGGCCTCGCGCAGTAGGCTGCCAGCCCGCTACGGCGCCGGGAACAGGGCGTCCGTCCGGTCCATCACGCGGTAGGCCGCCATGCCGATCCACTCGCGCAAGCCCCACTCGAACTCGCTGAGGCGGCCTGGAAAGGACGCGGCGTACCAGACGTGGAGCCCCTTCCCGGTGCGGTAGTTCACCGGCCACGGCACGATGTCCCACCCCGCGCGCCGGTACACGCCGACGGAGCGCGGCATGTGGCTCGCCGAGGTAACGAGGAGCCAGGTCTCGCCCGGCCGGGGCTTGGCGAGAGCGTGGCTCAGCACCGCGTTCTCGTGCGTGTTGCGCGCCCCGGTCTCGAAGATCATGCGTTCGGGCGGCACGCCCATGCCGGTCCAGAGCTGCCGCGCCACGTCCGCCTCCGTGAGCCCGCCGTGCAGCAACGCGCCCTGGCCGCCGGTGAAGAGGAGGCGCGCTCCGGGGTGGCGGCGCATCAGCGCCACCGGCTCCGTCATGCGCTCGGCGGCGCCGTTCAGCGCCGGGATGCCGCGGGCCTCGGTCAGGTCTTGCTCCACCGCGCCGCCCAGCACCACGATGCCGTCCACCCGCGCCGGCTCTTCGGCCGGGCGCGCGAAGCGGTCCTCCAGCGGCATCTGCACCCAGATGTGCAGCGGCAGCAGCAGCAGCGCCAGGTAGAAACCGAGCCCCGCCGCGATCGGCCAGCGGCCCCAACGCCGTCCGCGCCACACGGCCCACAAGCCGACCAGCGCGACGAGCAAGGCGAAGGTGCCGGGGCGAAGCGCCAGCCAGAACAGCTTGGACAGCACGAAGAGGAGGTCGGTCACAGCTCCAGTATCCGGTCCGGCGAGGCCCGGCCGCGCAGCAGGTCGCCCAACGCCAGCAGGTTGCCCCGGAGCCGCCCGGCGCGGTCCACGTGCGGCTCCGGCCAGGCGGCGCGGGCGGCGTTCATCGCCAGGTGGCGGAGCGCGCTCGGCAGGGCGTGGCTCCACGGGAAGCTGCCCTTGCGCGCGAGATAGATCGGGTTCGCAACCTGCGAGTAACCCAACCGCCGCCCCGGCACCCGCCCGGACTTGACTCCGAGGTGGACGCCCCGCGCGCCCTGGAGGCGCAGGATGGCGCCATGCCGGCCGAGGCGGCGGGTGAAGTCTATGTCCTCGTACCAGGCGTAGAGCGGCAGCGCCTCGTCGAAGCGGAGGTCGTGCGCGCGCACCGGCGCCATCCGCACCGCCATGTTGCAACCGTAGCCGTTGAAGTGGGGCGCGCAGGCGAGCGGGTCGGGCGCCGGGCGGTCGGCGGCGAGCAGAGCGCGGCCTTCCGCGACCGAGAGGCCCGGCCCCTTCGCGCCGTCGGCGACCACGGCGCCGTCCGTCACCGCCGCGTCCGGCCGGGCCTCTAACACCGCCTCCGTGACCGCGAGGTAGTCCGGCGCGGGCAGGAAGTCGTCGTCGAGGAACAGCACCGCGTCGCAGTCGCCGGCGGCGTCCAGGATGGCGTTGCGCTGCCGCGGCAGGCCTGCGGGCGCCGTGATGAACTCCGCGCCGGGCATGGTGACGCCCGCGACGTCCTCCGGCACCACGTGGCAGACGATGACGCGGTCCGGCGCGCGCCGCTGCCGGCCGATCTCGGCCAGCGTCTCCGCCAGCACGGCGGCGCGGCCGCGGGTGGCGATGCCGACGGCGATGCGCATAGCGGTCACGCCGGTTGGCCGGAAAGGGGCGGCAAAGGCACGCCCTCCCCGCTTCCCGGCGCGGTGAAGCCGGCCCAGCGCCCCCGCAAGCTCTCCAGATGGTGGCGCACCGCCACCGCATCGCCGTGGAGGGCTCCGAGCGCCGCGCCGCCGACCGGGCGGACGAAGAAGGGCAGCCAGACCGAAGTCGGAACACGGTGCCGGCGCAGCACGAAGCCGAGGCCGGTGCCGTAGAGCCGCGCCCGCTCCGCCGCCGCCGCGGTCATTCGCTTGTCGGGATGCGCGACGCGCAGTTCCGGGTCGTAGAGCGCCTTGTGGCCGGCGGCGACCGCGCGCAGCACGAGGTCGTTGCCCTCGGCCGAGCCGAAGGGCGTCCCAGGGCCGAGCCGTTCGTCGAAGCCGCCCAGCGCCAGCGCGGTCTCGCGCCGCAGGAACAGGTTGAACTCGATCACGCTGGTCCAGGCGTTGGCCGGCGTGATCGGCCCGCCGTCCCGCCGCCACCGGCCCGAGCCGAGCCCGCCCTCCGGCGAGGCGGCCGGACCGGTCAGGACGCGCAGCGCGGGGTCGGCGGCGAAGGCCGCGTCCACCCGCGCCAGCACGCCCGGCGGGTAGACGCAATCGTCGTCCGGGAAGCCGACGATGGCGCCCCGCGCCAGGGAGAGGCCGAGGTTGCGGGCGTGGCAGGCGTTGGCGCGGTCCGACCGGTGCCGCACGAGCGGCACGCGGCCGGCGTGGCGCGCGATCACCGGGGCGAGGCGGTCGTCCTCGTTCTGGTCGACGACGATGGCCTCGGCATCGGCGCGGCCCTGCGAGGCAAGAGAGTCGAGAAAGGCTCCGACTTCGCCGCTGCGGCCGCGGGTGGCCACGATGAGGGAGAATCGCATGTCTGGTCCAGCATGTGGTCGGCGACGATGCGCCGCATCGCGTTCTTGAACCGCTCGCGGCCGAAGCGCTGCGCGTTGGCGCGGCAGTCCGCGGCGGAGATGCCGCGAGGCAGCGCTTCGAACCGCTCCACCGCCGCGGCGATGGCCGCCGCCGATTGCTCCGCGAAGAACAGGCCGGTCGGCTCCGGGTCCGGCGGGGCGCGGACGATGTCGCGCGCGCCGCCCCGGCCGTAGGCGATGACCGGCGTGCCGCAGGCCTGCGCCTCCACCATGGCGATGCCGAAGTCCTCTTCGGCGGCGAAGACGAACGCCCGCGCGGTGCGCACCGCCTCCACCAGATCCGCTTGCGGCACGCGGCCGCGCAATTCGATGTTGGGGGCGCCCGCGGCGGCCGCCTGCACGCGCTTCCATTCCGGCCCATCGCCCAGCACGACGAGGCGGCGCGAGGGCATGGCCCGGAACGCCTCCACCACCAGGTCCACCCGCTTGTACGGCACCATGCGCGAGGCGACGACGTAATGGTCGCCCCGCCGCGCCCCGTTCGGCGGGAAGCCCGCGACGTCCACCGGCGGATGCACCACCAGCGCCTCGCGCCGCCAAGCCTTGCGGATGCGGTCGGCGATGTAGCCAGAATTCGCCACCATCACGTCCACGCCGGCGGCGGAGCTGCGGTCCCAGATGCGGAGCCCGTGCAGCAGCAGCCGCGTCAGCGCGCCCTTCAACCCGCGCTCCATCCCGGATTGGCGCAGGTACTGGTGCTGCAGGTCCCAGGCGTAGCGCATGGGGCTGTGGATGTAGCTGACGTGGAGCTGCCCCGGCCCGGTCAGCACGCCCTTGGCCACCGCGTGCGAGGAGGACACCACGAGGTCGTAGCCGGAAAGGTCGAGCTGCTCGATCGCCAACGGCATCAGCGGCAGGAACATCCGGAAGCACCGGCGCGCGAAGGGCAGGCGCTGGATGAAGGTGGTGCGCACCGGCTTGCCGCGGAGGAAGGCGCGCTCGCCCGCGGGCACGAAGTCGCACACGGCGAAGAGGTCCGCCTCCGGCCAGATTTCCAGGAGCTGCTCGAGCACGCGCTCGGAGCCCGCATAGCAATCGAGCCACTCGTGAACGACCGCGACCTTCATCGTCCCGCCTCCGCCGATCCCGTCGGCAACAACGCCAGCAGCCGCTCCGCAGCGGCGTGCCAAGAGAACCCCGCGGCGCGCGCCAAGCCGCGGCGGCGCAGATCCTGCGCCAAGCCGGGCTCCCGCAGCAGCCGCTCCAATGCTTCCGCGGGGCGGGGGTGTCCGCCCGCGGCGTCGAACCACAGCGCCGCGTCGCCGCAGACCTCCGGCACCGCTCCGGCGGTGGCGGCGAGCACCGGGCAGCCGCAGGCCATCGCTTCCAGCGGCGGCAACCCGAATCCTTCGTAACGCGACGGGAAGATGAGGCAGAGCGCCGCCTCGTACAGCGCGCGCAGCTCCGCGTCCGTCACCCGCCCGAGGGCCACCACAGCTTCGCCGGATGGGTCGGCCGCGTTGCGGAACACCCCGGGGTCGGCCGCGCCGGCCACCGCCAGCCGCATTCCCTCCATAGACAGAGTCGCCGCCACCTCGGACAACACGTTCAGCCCCTTGTGCGCCGCCCGCGTGCCGACCGCGAGCGCGAAGCGTCCCGGCTCCAGGCCGTGCCGCGCCAACACGGCGGTTTCGGCCGGTTCGCGCAAGATGTGCTCGGCGCCTTCCGGCAGCACACCGATCCGCCCGGGATCGATGCGGAGGGTGTACGCGATGCGGCAACGCGAAAACTCGGACACGGTGAGCAGCCGCGCGCCGCAGCGGGGCAAGGCGCGGTGTAGGGCGCGGTACCACGCCCGGAACGCTTTCGAGTACGAGCCCGGCGTGTCGAACACCCCGGCGTCGTGGATCACCACCGCTTGGCGCCTGCCCGCCAGCAGCGGCGCCGTGTTGCCAAGGCTGACCAGCACCGAGTCGCCGGCGCGCCGCGGCAGCTCCGCTTGCTCCCAGGCTTGGCCGCGCAACCGGCCGAAACGCTCCACGGCGAGGTGCGGGAAGGCCGAAGCGTCGGCGCCGGACGGCACGAGCAGCCGCAGCGGCTTGCAGGCGCCCGCCGCGGCCATGCGGTCCAAGGCGGCCGTCATCTCGGCGGCGAAGCGTTGCACGCCGGTGGTCCGCTGCGTCAAGAAGCGGCCGTTGATGGCGACGGGGCTCACGACGGCAGGTGCCCGGCCGCGCGGCGGGGGCGAAGGAGTGCAGCGGGTCGCCGCAGCAAGGCCCGCTCCTCGGTGTCCAGCGCGCGCAAGGCGAGCAGTGCGAAGCCGGCCAGCGCCAAGCCGCCCGCCGCGAACGGGGCGGCGATGCGGATGCCATGGGGCGCGAAAGCCGCCGCGGCGAGAAGCGCCAGGAGGCCCGCACCGGCGCCCGCGAGCGGCGCGATGACGCGCCCCGCCGCCTCCGCCGCCGGCGGATAGAGCTTGGCCGCCAGCACCAGCTTGGCCCCGCAGTCCACGGCCGCGCGCAACGCCCAGGCGACGGCCGCGCCCTCGATGCCAGCCGCGAGGAGCAGCGCGGCGCAGAGCGGCAGGAACACCGCCGCTTCCGCGAGCGACAGCAGCGCCGTGGCGTCCGGCCGCCCGATGGCGTCGAGGAGGGCCGCCGGCGCGAAGGCGACGCAACTGAAGAAGATGCCGACGGCGAGGATGCGCAGCACGCCGGCGCCGTTCTCCGCGAACTCCCCGCCGAGCCAGAGCCACAAGACCTCCCGTGCCCCGCCGACCAGGAGGAGGCAAGCCGGCAGCACCAGCGCCATGACGAGCAGGGCGCCGCGCCGGAGCAGCGCCGCGGCTTCCGACGGGTCGGCGGCGAAGCTCGCGGCGATGGCGGGCAGCATGGTCTGCGCTACCGCGACCGGCAGGATCCAGGCGCGGAGCACGAGGTCGAGCGGCGTGGCGTAGTACGCGACGGCGGCGAGCGACAGCAGCGCGCCGATCAAGAACCGGTCGGCGTAAACGAGGGCCTGGGTCGTGATGCCGGACATCGTCATCCATCCCCCCATCCGCACCAGGGGCAGGGCGGGGGCGAGGCGCGGCAGGCGCCGGAACAGGCCCGGCAGCAACGGCCGCGCCAACCAGAGGTAAGACACGGTGTTGGCGAAGCGGCAAGCGACGAGGGCCAGCATCACCGCCGTCAGGCTGTCCCAAACCAGGAGCACGAGCACCGGGCCCAGATAATAGAAGATGCTCACCGGAATGGTGACGAGGTTCGCCTCGCGGAAGCGCCGGTGCGCCGCCAGCACGCCCCAGAGCGCCGCGTTCACCACGACCAGCGGCGCCGCCGCGGCCAGCACGCGCAGCCCGCCCACGGCTTGTTCCCGCAAGGCGGGCGGCACCAGCAGCACCCGCTCCACCAGCGCCGGCACGCACAACCAGAGGGTGGCGGCGGCGGCGAAGCTGACGCCGAGGAGGAGCACGAGCGCCGCGCCCACCAGTTCCGCGCCCTCGTCGGCACGCCCGGCCCCGATCCGCTCGGCGAGGGTGCGGGTCAGGGCTTGGCCCACACCCAGGTCGAACACACCGAACACGCCCACCATGGCCAGGGCCAAGGTGAACAAGCCCCAGCGCTCGGTGCCGAGCTGGCCGATCAGGACGGGGGTGAGGAGCAGCGCGAGGAGCAGCGGCAGGCCGCGGCCTGCGGCGTTCCAAGCCACCCCCGCGACCATGGAGCGCGCCCCGGCCGGCCGGAGTTGGGAGTCGCCCATGGAAGATTCCTCGTGGTCCTTCACGTTCTGAGCCGGGAGGAGGGCGCCGCCGGGCTTCGTGGACCGGGCGCCATTCAAAAGGCGCCGCGGCGCGCCAGCACGGCGGACGGGGTCTTCAGCAAGATCCGGAGGTCTTCGCGCAAGCTGGGATTGGCCAGGTAACGCAGGTCCAGCGCCACCCGCGCGGCGTAGCTCGTCTCGCACCGCCCGCTCACCTGCCACAGCCCGGTGATGCCCGGGCGGGCGGAAGCGTACTCCGCCGCGGCGGCGGGGCCGTAGTGCTCGGCGAGTTCCGCCGCCTGCACCGGCCGCGGCCCGACGAGGCTCATCTCGCCGCGCAGCACGTTGAGAAGCTGCGGCAACTCGTCGAGACTGCTGGCGCGCAGGAAGCGCCCGAAGGCCGTGACGCGCGGGTCGCGTTTCAGCTTGCGGGTGGCGTCCCATTCCGCCCGCGCTTCCGGGCTCGCGGCGAGCAGCGCCTCCAGGCGCTCGGCCGAGTCCGTCACCATGGAGCGGAACTTGAGGCAGCCGAAGCGGCGGCCGCCGCGGCCGATCCGCTCGTGCGCGAAGAGCGCCGGGCCGCCGTCCGCCCTGACCAGGGCCGCGATGAAGAGCAACACCGGCAGCAGCGCCGCCAGCAAGGCGAGGGCGCCGGCGATGTCGAGCAGGCGCTTCAGCGCCGGGCGCAGCGCCGCGGGCAAACGCTGGCGTGTTCCCGCGGATGGCCGCCCCGACCGGGCCGGCACGGCGACGACGCGGGGCGTCGCCATGGGCGCCACGTGCCCGGCCGCTTGGGGGCTCAAGGCACTGGAAGCTTCCACGCCGAGCATGGCCAACCTCTGATCTCCTGTCTCGCCGCGCGTCGTCAGGGCGCGGCGTTCGTTCCCCGAGCGAGTCTCGGTCAGGAGGCATGTTCCTCCCGGGGCGGCGCCGGATTGCGACTCGGTTGCGGCCTTATTGTGGCGTGCAAAACGGACGCAGGGGCGGCGGCGACTCCCGACGGCGGCGCGGCGCGTAATTAGGCGGTGACGGTGGAGGACCTGCCCCGGAAAACCGGTCGCCGGTCCGCGGCGCCGCCGGCTTCGTGGCGGGGCTGGAGCCGAATCGGAGGAGGCGCGCCAGTGGGCGGCAGGGCAGTCTCGCCTTGCCGAGGACGCGCCGACCGGGCGTGGCGCACGTTCTCCCGAGGCTTGGCCACGCCTAGGCTGACCGTCGTGTCCGGTCAGCGGTCCTTTTTAGCTCGTCGCTCTTGCGGGCATCTTCCGGGCATCTTCGCTCGCTCGGCTCCGCGCTGGCGTGGCCCGCCCCAGCGACGCGGCCCGTCAACCTTGCTCGATCACCCGGATGTGGATGCGGCCCGGTCCCGTCAGCCGTGGCCTCGGGACGAGAGCGGCGATGTGCCCGCGCAAGCGGTCGTTGTCGCCGGTCAGCAACCCGGAAAGGGCCTCGCTCTCGGCCGGCGGTAGGGCGCCGAGCCGGCGCCCGTTCGCTGACCAAGCTTCCAGCTTCCCGCCCCTGCGGCCTTGCCGCAGCACCACAGGGTCTCCCACGCACAGCGCGCCTTCCCCGGGGTGGGACTCCGTCGCGTCCGTCAGGTATGTGAGCACACCCATCTCGCCCGACATCCCGAACCCTCTTCTTGCATTAGATGAGATGCCTGAAGAGGCCGGTCCGATCCATCACAGGCACATGACCCTTTCGCAACCTGAGCGGGCGCAGGACCTGATTGAAATCGCAACGATCATCAAGCCCGCGCTATATGACTTACCATTCGCCCCAATGCAAGCGATGCGGTCAATCCGGGCGACTCAATCCCGAAGAGGTTGATAAGCCCAGGGACGCCATGCTGGCTTCGGCCTTGAACCACGAAATCCTGGGCTGGCGCGCCTTGGGGGACCGTCTTGGGCCGGATGCCGGAGTAGCCCGGGGCGAGCGCGCCGTCCGGTAGCCCGGGCCAGTAGCGGCGGATGGCGGCGTAGAAGCCCTCACCTCGGCGCGGGTCCACGTCGTAGTTGATGCCGTCCACCCATTCCACATCCGGCCCGAACCGCGCTTGCCCGCCTAGGTCGATCGTCAGGTGCGTGCCGAGGCCGCCCGGCACCGGCACGGGGTAGATCAGCCGAGAGAAAGGGTTGCGCCCAGTGAGGGTGAAGTAGTTGCCCTTGGCGTACCAAGCGCCGGGCACGGCCTTCTCAGGCATGCCTCGCAAGGTGCGGGCGAGGCGAGGCGCATGCAGCCCGGCCGAGTTGATCAAGGTGCGGCAGCGCAACGCCATTGGTTCGGTGCCGCCGACCTCAATCTCGATGCCGTCGGCACCGACGCGCCCGGCCGTCACCGGAGCGTGGAAGGCGAACACCGCTCCGGCGTTCTCCGCGTCGCCCTGGAGGGAGAGCATGTAGGCGTGGCTGTCGATGATGCCGGTGGAGGGCGAGAGGAGGGCGGCGGTGCAGGACAGCGCCGGTTCCATCTCCAGCGCCTCCCCCCGCGACAGGAGGCGCAGGTCGGGCACGCCGTTGGCGGCGGCGCGGCCCTTGATGGCCTCCAGCTTGCCCGCTTCCTCCTCGCTGGTCGCCACGATCAGCTTGCCGCAGTTGGCGTGCGGCACGCCGCGCTCCCGGCAGTACTCGTAGAGCATGCGCTTGCCCTCGACGCAGGCGCGCGCCATCAGGCTGCCGGCCGGGTAGTAGATGCCGGCGTGGATCACCTCGGAGTTGCGGGAGGAGGTTTCCGTGCCGATGCCCTCGGCCGCCTCCAGCACCAGCACCTCGCGCCCGTCGAGCGCCAAGGCGCGCGCCGCCGCCAAGCCGACGACGCCGGCCCCCACCACCACGCAATCGAACTCGTCCATCGTTCCCCTGCCGCCGGTCGCCGGAGGCGCCCGGGGCGCCGCTCGTCAGCGCCCCTGGAACACCGGCTTCCGCTTTTCCCGGAAGGCGCGCAGGCCTTCCTTCAGATCCTCGCTCTCCCCGCACGCGGCCTGCCGGGCTTCGAGCATCACCCGGTCCAGTTCCCCGCGCGCGATTTCGTCCAGCGCCCGCTTCATGCCCTGCACGGCGAGCGGCGCCATCTCGGCGATCCGTTCGGCGAGGGCGTCCACCCGCGCGTCCAACTCCTCCGGCGGCGCCAACTCCGTCAGGTAGCCGATCCTGAGCATCTCGGCCGCGTCGACGCGCTCCGCCGTCAGGAACAGCCGCTTGGCGGCATTGAGCCCGAGCCGGGACACGTAGCGGCGCATCCCGGCTTCGTAATAATGCACGCCCAGCCGCCCGGCCGGCATGAACATTTCAATGCCAGTATGACCGATGCGGAAGTCGCAGGCCAGCGCCAAATCGGTGGAGCCGCCGTACACGCCACCGTTCAGCCGGCAAATCGTCGGCACCCGGCAAGCTTCCAGGCGGACCGTCAGCGCCTCGAAGCTGGGCACGCCGGCGTCGCTGCCGCCGCCCTCCGTTTGGTCCGCTAGGTCGCCGAGGTGGTAGCCGGCGCTGAAGGCGCGGCCGGTGCCGGTCAGCACCAGCACCCGCACGGGTTGGGTCGAGTCCACCGTGTCCAGCAGGCGCAACAGGACCGGGATGTCATCCGGCTCGATGCGGTTCATGTGCCGGGGCCGGTTGAGCCGGATCGTAGCGCGCGCGCCCTCCACGGCGAGGCTCGGCACGGCGCCTGCGGTCTCGGCCTGCGTCTCGGCTGCGGCGCTCATCGGCACGTCCTTCCCATCGCCGGGTCTATGTGCGGGGCGGGCGGCGGGCGGGCAAGGGCGCTGGCGCGGCGGCGCCCCCGGGGGCACCATCGGGAGAACGACGGAGGAGGAGGCGCCGCATGGCGGATCTGCCGGAGCGCGTGGAGATCGCCGAGGAAGGCCCTCGCGAAGGGTTCCAGATCGAACCCGGCCCGATCCCGACCGCCGACAAGGTGGCTTTAATCGACGCCCTTTCCGCGACCGGCCTGCGCCACATCCAGGTCTGCTCCTTCGTCAACCCCAAGCTGGTGCCGGGCTGGGCGGACGCGGAAGCGGTGGCGGCGGGCTTCTCGCCGCGCGGAGGCGTCCGCTACGCGGCGCTCTGGTTCAACGAGAACGGCCTCAAGCGGGCGTTGGCCTTCCGAGACCGGCTGTCGATCACAGGCTCGGTGTCGCTCTCCGCCTCCGACGCCTTCTCGGTGAAAAACCTGAACCGCGACCACGCCGCCAACCTCGACGCCATGCGCAGGATGACGGCGGTGCACAAGGCGGCAGGCGTGCCGGTGACGCGGGTGGGCGTCATGGCGGCCTTCGGCTGCAACTACCAGGGCGACATCCTGCCGGAGCAGGTCGTGCGGACGGTGGCCGACGGCCTCGCCGTGGCGCAGGAAGCGGGCGAGACGATCGCCGACGTCTCCCTCGCCGATACCATGGGCTGGGCGACGCCCACCCGCATCGAGCGCGGCGTCGGCGCCGTGCGCGAGCGCTGGCCGCACCTCCGCATCGGCCTGCACCTGCACGACACGCGCGGCCTCGCCGTGGCCAACGCGCACGCGGGGCTGCGCCTCGGCGTGGACCGCTTCGACTCAACGGTGGGCGGATTGGGCGGCTGCCCCTTCGCCGGGCAGAAGGGCGCGGCGGGCAACATCTGCACGGAGGAGCTGGTGCTGCTCTGCGAGGAGATGGGCGTCCGCACCGGCGTGGACCTCGACGCGTTGATCGAGGTGGGGCGCATGGCCGAGCGCATCGTCGGCCACGCCCTGCCGAGCGAGCTGTTGCGCGCCGGCAGCCTCGACGCCTTCCGCCGGAAGCAAGCGGCGTGAGCGATCCGGCGGATGACAGCGGCAACGTCGTGCAGCTCGGTGCGGTCCGGACCGTGGCGAACGACCGGGCGGGAGAGGAGCCGGGCGCCGAGCCTCGGCCGCTCGCCGGGCTCAAGGTGCTGGAGTTCAGCCACACCATCATGGGCCCCTGCGCCGGGATGGTGCTGGCCGACCTCGGCGCCGAGGTGGTGAAGGTGGAGCCCGCGCCGGATGGCGACCACACCCGCCGCCTGCCAGGCTTCGCTTCCGGCTTCTTCGCCTGCTTCAACCGCAACAAGCGCAGCCTCGCCCTGGACCTCAAGCGGCCGGAAGGGCAAGCGGTGGCGCACCGGCTGGCGCAGCGGGCGGACGTGGTGCTGGAGAACTACGGGCCGGGCACCATGGAGCGCCTCGATTGCGGCTGGGAGAGGCTTTGCGCCGCCAATCCGCGCCTCGTCTACCTGGCATTGAAGGGCTTCCTCGCCGGTCCGTACGAGCACCGGCCGGCGCTGGACGAGGTGGTGCAGTTCCAGGCCGGGCTCGCCTACATGACCGGGCCACCGGGGCGGCCGCTGCGCGCCGGCGCTTCGATCATCGACATCCTGGGCGCCGTCTTCGGCGTGGCCGCGGCGCTGGCGGCGCTGCGGGAGCGCGACGCGACGGGCAAGGGCCAGCGCGTGTCCAGCGCCCTGTTCGAAAGCGCGGCGTTCCTGATGGGCAGCCACATGGCCGGCCTCGCCGCCACCGGCGAACCGCCGCCGCCCATGCCGGCGCGGCGCGGCGCCTGGGGCGTCTACGACGTGTTCGCCACCGCCGGGGACGGCCAGATCTTCATCGGCGTCACCAGCGACCCGCAGTGGCACCGCTTCTGCGACGCCTTCGGCCTCGCGGCGATGGCGGAGGACCCGCGCCTCGCCACCAACGCGCTGCGCGCCGCCGCGCGCGAATGGCTGATACCGGCGCTCGGCGAGGTCACGTCGGCGCTGCCGCAGGACGAGGTGGCGCGCCGCTGCGAGGCGGCCGGCATCTCCTGGGCGCCGGTCGGCCGGCCCGCCGACCTCTTCGCCGACCCGCACTTGCTGGCCGGGGGCGGGCTTTTGCAAACCGCCATCGCCGCGATGGGCGGGGGCGAGGCGGTGGGGCTGCCGAACCTGCCGCTGGAATTCGGCGCCGACCGCGCCCGCGCGACCCTGTCGCGCCAGCCGCCGCGCCTCGGCGAGCATTCGGCCGAGGTGCTGGCGGAGGCGGGCTTCAACGGCGGCGAGATCGCGGCGCTGGCCGCGTCCGGCGTCGTGTCTTCTACGGAGGCTGGGCAGCATGGGTGACGCGCTTCGGCGGCCGGGGCGCCGCCGCTTCCTGTTCGGCGGCACGGCGCTAGGCATCGCGGGCGCGGCGAGGGCGCAAACGGGTGGCGGCGGCTTCGCGCCGAGCCGCCCCGTGACGCTGGTGGTGAACTCGCCTGCCGGCGGCAGCACCGACTTCTCGGCGCGTCTGGTGGCCGAGCCCTTGTCCGCCCGCCTCGGCGTGCCGGTGGTGGTGGAGAACCGGCCCGGTGGCGCCGGTGTGGTGGGCGTGCAGCACGCGGCCCGGGCCCGGCCGGACGGCCACACGCTGCTGGTCGGCTACTCCGGCACCATCACCGGCTGGCCGCCGGTGCGCGGCACCGCCGACATCGATCCGCAGCGCGATTTCGTGCCCATCGCCCTGCTGACGGAGGCGCCGCAGGTGATGATGGTGCACCCCTCGGTGCCGGTGAACACGCTCCCGGAATTCATCGCCTACGCAAAGGCGCGTCCGGGGCAGCTCGCCTACGGATCTTCCGGCAACGGGTCCCTGCAGCACCTCGGCACGGAACTGCTGAAGCATCGCACGGGCATCGACCTGCTGCACGTCTCCTATCGCGGCACCGGCGAGACGATGGCGGATTTCCTGTCCGGGCGGTTGCAGTTCTACATGACCACGCCGCCGCCCGTGCTGACCTCCATCCGCGACGGCAAGCTGCGCGCCATCGCCATGGCCTCGCCGGCACCCGTCCTTGCCGGACGTGCCGACCACGGCGGAGGCGGGGCTGGCGGACTACTCGGCCGAGGCCTGGTTCGGCCTGTTCGCGCAGGCCGCCACGCCGCCCGAGATCATCGCCCGCTACGCCCGCGAGGTGGAAGCCGTCCTGGCCGAGCCCGCGGTGGCGAACCGCGCCCTGGAAGCCGGCGCCTTCGCACGCTTCGAGGACCCCACGACGCTCAAGGCGCGGGTGGACCGGGAACTGGCGGGCTGGACGGCGCTGGTGAAGGCGGTGGGGATCAAGCCGGACTGACCGGGAAGCCCACCGGCGGCCCACGGCCAAGCGTGGGCATCCCCGTGACCCGCTCATCCAGGGGCGCTTTCAGCCGGGCCGACGCGACAAGGCTTGGCGCAAACCGGCCAGAAAGCCCCGTTCCGCCGGCTCTCGGCCGGTCTTTCCGCCCGGCGATACGTCGCCCGCCCCCCCGCCATCGGTGTCACCCAGCACGGCGCCTTCGGGCGACGGTTCGAGCACCAGGACGCGGTCGTGGTGCCGGTCGAGGCCGGGGCGGTGGCCGATGGACACGACCGCGCTCTCCGGCAGCTCCTCGCGCAGCATCTCCATCATCGCGTCCTGGTTCTCTTCGTCGAGCGCGGCGGTCGCTTCGTCCAGGAAGATCCAGCGCGGGCGGTGCAGCAGCGCGCGCGCGAAGGCCAAGCGTTGCTGTTCGCCGAGCGACAGGGTGCGATCCCAGCGCTCCTCCTCGTCCAAACGCCCCGGCAGATCGTCCAAACCGCACCGCCGCAGCGCCGCCGCCATGGCCTCTCCGTCGAAGGCCTCGGCCGGGGCGGGGTAGGCGAGGACGGCGCGCAGCGTGCCGAGCGGCAGGTAGGGCCGTTGGGGCAGGAACATCGAGGCGCCGCGCTCGGGCACGCGGATGCGTCCCGCACCCCACGGCCAAGCCCCGGCCAGGGCTCGGAACAGCGTGGACTTGCCGGTGCCGCTCTCGCCCTGGATGAGCACCCGCTCGCCGGGGCGGATCACGGCGTCCGCCTGCCGCACCAGGGGCTTGCGGTCGGCCGTTGCGACGGCGACGCCTTGGAACGCCACCACCTCCTCGCCGTCCGGACCGGGTCCTTCTTCGATCTCCAGCGCGCATTCCCGGTCGATGCAGCCCGCGGCTTCGATGCCGTCCTCCAGTTCGACCACACGGTCCACATGGCTGGTCCAGTCGGCCAGCCGCGGGTAGTTGTCCATGAACCAGTTCAAGGCCCGCGTGACCTCGCCGAAGGCCGAGCCCACCTGCATGAGCACGCCGAGGGTGATGGCGCCGGCGAAGTAGCGCGGCGACGCCACCAGGATCGGGAAGACCATCGTCACCATCCCGTAGGCCGAGGACAGCCCCGCCAAATTCCGCTCGGCCCGGTTCAGCTCGTGCATGACGGCCGTGACGCGGCCGAAGGCGCGCTTCAGGCCGCGCTCCTCGTCGGCCTCGCCGCGGATCATGGCGATGCCCTCGCTGTTCTCCCGCAGGCGGACGAGGGCAAAGCGATGGTCGCCCTCGGCCTCGTTGCGGCGGGCGTTGATGCCCGGCATCCGCCGGCCGACGAGCCAGGTCGCGCCCGCCGCGGCCGCAGCGTAGAGCAACGCGGCGAAGACCATGTAGCCGGGGATCTCCACCTCCCGGCCCGCCACCGCCAGGGTCAGCGGGCCGGAGAGCGTCCAGAGGATGCCGACGAAGGACACCAGCAGCAGCACGGAGTGGAGAAGCCCCACGGCCATGTCCACCGCGATGGACGTCGCCCACCGGGCGTTCTCGCCGATGCGCTGGTCCGGGTTGTCGGCGGAGCCTTCGATGAACTGCATCCGGTAGTGGGCGGAGCCCGCGAGCATGCGGCGTTGCAGGTGCCGCACCAGCCAGTCGCGCCACCACACCTGGAGGGTTTGGCGCGCCCAGGTCTGCGACACCGCGGCGGCGGTGCCGGCCAGCGCCAAGACGGCGAAGACGCCCATCTGCGCCAGGAAGCGGTCGTGGTCGCGCTTGTCGAGGGCGTCGAAGAAGTCGCGGTTCCAGATGTTGAGGCGCACCTGCACCGCGATCTGGAGCAGGGTGAGGCCGACCACGGCGGCCGTTATCGCCCAAGCCGAGCGCCGCTCCTCGGACCCGTAGTAGGCGGCGGCGAGGCGCCAAACCTTGCGCAGGAACCCGGAGCGCTTCGGCGCAGCGGCCGGGGTGGGCTCTCGGCCGATGGGCGAGCCATGGGAAACGCTGTCCGCCGCCACCCCACGTACCCCGAGAAGCTACAACTATTGTATTCTATCACACAACATATGAAACTACTTAAGATTGTGGGCACGCCGGCGCTGGATCGTCCGGCGATGGCGCCTAGCGAGGGCCGAAGCGCCGCGCCGGGGGTCGCCAGCCGCCCCGGCCCTCGCCATGCTGCTTCCCACGGGAAACGAACGGGAGCGACGCCGTGGCCGAGACCAACCTGCAAGTCCTCCTGCGCCGCCGCCCGCAGGGCGAGCCGACGCCGGACGATTTCGAGATCCGCGAAGCGCCGGCGCCGGAGCCGGCGGAGGGCGAGGTGCTGGTGCGCGCCCGCTTCCTGTCCTTGGACCCGTACATGCGCGGCCGCATGTCCGACGCGAAATCCTACGCCAAGCCGGTGGAGATCGGCGCGGTGATGGAGGGGCAGACGGCGGGCGAGGTGGTCGCGTCCCGCGCACCGGGCTTCGCGCCGGGCGACACGGTGCTAGGCGGCTTCGGCTGGCAGCGCTTCTCCGCGGTGCCGGCGGCGCGGCTGTTCAAGGTCGATCCGGACGAGGCGCCGCTCTCCGCCTCGCTCGGCGTGCTCGGGATGCCGGGGCTGACGGCTTGGGTCGGGCTGGAAGACATCGGCCAGCCCAAGGCCGGCGAGACGGTGGTGGTCTCGGCCGCCTCCGGCGCGGTGGGGCAGGTGGTCGGGCAGATCGCGAAGATACGCGGCTGCCGCGCGGTGGGCGTCGCCGGCGGCAAGGCCAAGTGCGACTTCGTCACCGGCGAACTGGGCTTCGACGCCTGCGTGGACCACCGGGGCGACCTCAAGGCGCAACTCGAAGCCGCCTGCCCGGACGGCATCGACGTGTACTGGGAGAACGTCGGGGGCGCGGTGCAGGCCGCGGTGTTCCCGCGCCTCAACGACTTCGGCCGCATGGTGATGTGCGGCATGATCGCCGAATACAACGACGCCAGCCCGAGACCGGGGCCGAACCTCATGGCTTGCGTGCGCAAGCGGTTGCGCATCCAGGGCTTCATCGTCAGCGACAGCGGCTGGCAGCGCTACGGGCGGTTCCGCGCGGAGATGCTCGGCTGGATGCGCGACGGGCGGATGAGGTGGCGCGAAGACGTGGTGGACGGCCTGCGCGCCGCGCCGCAGGCCTTCATCGGCCTGCTCAAGGGCGCCAACTTCGGCAAGCTGGTGGTGCGGGTGGATTGAGGGCGAGGCCTGGCCGGCCCGCTCGAAGCGCAGACCTGGCAGCGCCCTGCGTTTGGCAAGCGCCCGCCCGGCGCCTCGTGAGCTTGGTCCATCGGCACGCCCCGGGCCACCGGGCGTACCACGCCTTCAGCGCCAAGGCATCGCTCCATGCGCAGGTCCGGGACGGCCCCGCCTAGGAGCCCGTCCTGGTAACGCCGTTTGGTGTCGGCGACGGGTGCGTCGGCAGCACGGCGCGGGCTGCGGCGAGTTCAGGCCGCGGCGGCCCTGGCGAGCTTGAGGAGGTTGTGGGCGGTGCAGAGCAGCGCCCACTCCCCCCGTACCTTGTCGAGGCCGCGCAGCAGGAACGGCCGGAAGCCCCTGGCGTGCTTCATCTGGCCGAACACCGGCTCGACGGTCTGCTTGCGCAGCCGGTAGCGGCTCCGTCGTCCGGCGCGGCGCAGCCTCGCCGCCATGGCCATGGCGAGCGGCTTCGCCTCGCCGTGCCGGGCCCGCCCGGACGGTATGTAGGCCGCGATGCGGCGTTCCTGCGCCGCCGCGAGGTTGGCTTCCGTGCAGAACCCGGCATCCGCCGAGACCTCGCGCGGGCGGCGCCCGCAGCGGTCGCGCACCTGGTCGATGAGCGGCACGAGGCGCGGGTGGTCGGCCGGTCCGGAGACGAGGCGCTGGGCGACGATGACTTGGCTCTCGGCGTCCACCGCAGCCTGCGCGTTGTAGCCCTGCATGAAGCCGTCCCGCGTCGGCTGGATGCGGCTGTGGGGGTCGGTGAAGTTGCGCTGCGCCCGGTTCGGCGGGCCGCCGCCCTTGGCACGCAGTGGCCGCCCTTGCCGCCGCATGCCCGACGATGGGCCCGGGCCATCCTCGCCGTCCGGCGCAGGCGGCGCGGCCGCCTCGGCCTCCAGCGCCGCCTTCGCCGCCCGGATGCGCGCGAGCCGACGCGCCTTGTCGGCCACCCAGTCCGGCATCTCGTCGCCGCGCCGGTCGGGGCCGTGGCGGGCATCCTCCTCGGCGTCGGCCGCTTCGGCCTCGCCCAGCCATCTCGACACCTCCGCGGCCAACGCAGCCTCGGCCTGCGCCATGCGGCCGTAGCTCATCGCCTTGTGGCGCGAGGCGTTGGCCTTCAGCTTCGTCCCGCCGATGGCGACATGGCCGAGCCGGACGAGGCCCGCCGCGCGGCAAAGCCGCAGCACCTGGCCGAACAGGTCGGCGAGCGCCGGGAGGTGGCGACGCCGGAAGGCCGCCACGGTGCGGAAGTCCGGCCGCTGCAGCCCGGTCACCGCCATGAAGTCGACCCGCTCCTCGCACGCCCTGGCGATCTGCCGCGAGGAGTAGACGCCGCGGCAACAGGCGTAGAGCAGCAGCGCCACCATCATCCCCGGGCGGTAGGGCGGGTAGCCGCGCTCCTCGTCGAACGCGGCGAGGATGGCGGAGAGGTCGAGCGCCTCGCGCACGGTGTCGCGGACGAAGTGCGCGAGGTGCCCGGGCGGCACCAACTCGTGCGCCGAGGGTGGCAGCAGCCAGCTCTGATCCACGTCGCCAAGGGCGAAAGGTCTTCGGCATCCCTGGAGGGAATCACGCCTGCCGCGCGGATGCGAGCGGCTACCGGGACGGGCTC